>NZ_VTXJ01000005.1:0-279087 GCF_013114525.1 Vibrio sp. T3Y01
AAGATAAAGCTAATCAAGCGAATGGGATATGGGTATCGAGATACAGACTACTTCTTCTTGAAGATAAAAGCGGCTTTCCCCGGAAAGCCGCGATGAACCTTTTTTATGGCTGTTGATTAGTGAACTGCCCTTAGAGTTGAGACTTTATCTGAGTAGGAATGGGGGAGTCTAAACCTCTGCTGCAACAACTCGTCCACTGAAGTAATCATTAGAGATAATGTATTCAGCGGTTCGGGTGAGTTCGTCTTGCAGTTGCGCCCAGTGACAACGGTTGAACTTACCATCGGCGTTGTGAATCGCAGGAACGACACCGCCAACACGGATCTTAAATGGGGTGAGTTCTTTGGCCCAGCTGTGGGTAAAACCGGTGATCATGGAATTGGCGCTTTCTAGTCCAGATACATCGTGAAAATCGTCGTGCGATATGACATTCACGATAACCCCTTCTTTGTTTTCTTCTCGTAGCCTCTCAGCGCTGATTTGGCCAAAAGCAAAAAGGGTCGATGCCATAGAGGAAAGATCATTAATAAAGCTGCTGACGGGCTGATCACCAATTAGGCTCGGCATCGGTGAACTTATCCAGTTATTGACCAGTACATCGGGGGTGGTGTTGAAAGTGGTTTGGATAAAATCAAACACGCTGAGAATCGACTGGCTGTCATGGCTTTCGAGTGGGTAGTGGTAAACGGAATCAGAGAACCGAGCACATTGTAAATAAGTAGCCTGAAGCGCTTCGGTATCGTTATCACAAAGGATGACGGTGGCTCCAAGGTTCACAAAGTGGTTCGCAATCGTCCCTCCTAGTCGCGAACCGGCAGCTGTTACCAATATGATTGAGCTTTTTATTTCCATCCCAGTACCTAAACAAATCATCCATGTAGGATAAGGATGGGTTAAATTTTATACAATGGGTGTGAATTGGTTCAAACTAAGTTAGGTGAATTAATAAGTTTTTATGAACTTAGTGGCAGGTCACATTTTGTAGTAACTTCAAGCAGTAATCGACATTTGTTAATTTGAGGGTGCCTAAGGCTGGTGGTTCATATCACTCTCGTGAATCATTCGAATGGCGTGAATTGAACAAAGCAGATAGAGATGCAGAAATAAAGTGAGACTGAAGCTATACCTGAGCCTGGATCTGGTACTTACGTTGAGCTGTAGATAGCACGTTGTACAGCGTTGCTGATGGTAAGTCAGGCTGGTTTTTGTTTGCTAGCTTACGACGATCGTGACCAGATAGGTTTTGGTAAACTTCTTCAGGTAAGTCACCAGTGTCTTCTGGCATAAATGCCAGTGCTTCTGGTTTTAGATAGTGACAGAGCTTAGCACTCACCAAGCTTGATTGGTGAAAGTGATTAGACTGTTGTGCTGATATCTCGTAAGACGATTGATTTGAACGCAGTTGCTGAGGTTCGGCGATGCCAAACTGTTTACGGAGGCGATCTTCCGTTGTCTCTGTGACTTCAATAGTATCGATAGGCGTACAGTCTCGAACATCATTAGAGAACATAGATAACAGCAACGCGAAATCCGCACGGCGACCTTGCTCAACCGCTTGGCTGATTCCGATGCCGAACTTCAGTTCGTTGATGATTCCTGCTTTATCTAAAGTATGTATTTGCATGACGCCTCTCATTTGATACATCTTTAACGGCATGAAGGCAGCAAACTTTAGCCTTTAATTACAAGCGAATAGAGATTTAATTTAGGCTAGGAAAGGGTAGTTAAAAGGGCTAGATTATTGATCGTTATGTTCGTTGTTTACTATGTAGCATATCGTAGATACAAAAAAGCTCACGCCGAGGCATGAGCTTTTAATAGTTAACTCGCTATAAATAGCGCAGTTTAAGTAATAGATTACTTAGTTAGGTTCTCTTCTACGAAAGACCAGTTTACTAGGTTCCAGAATGCAGCCATGTAGTCAGGACGAACATTGCGGAAATCGATGTAGTAAGCGTGTTCCCATAGGTCAACAGTTAGAAGTGGAGTAACACCTTCTTCTGTTAGAGGAGTCGCAGCGTTAGAAGTGTTAACGATGTCTAGAGAACCGTCAGCTTTCTTAACTAACCAAGTCCAAGAAGAACCGAAGTTGTTGATTGCTGAATCAGTGAATTTTGCTTTGAATTCTTCGAAAGAACCGAATGCAGCGTTGATAGCTTCTGCAACAGCGCCAGTTGGTTCGCCGCCTGCTTTTGGAGCAAGACAGTGCCAGTAGAACGTGTGGTTCCAGATTTGAGCAGCGTTATTGAAAACACCACCAGTAGAAGTCTTAACGATCTCTTCTAGTGTTTTGCCTTCAAACTCAGTACCTGGGATAAGACCGTTTAGCTTAACAACGTAAGTGTTGTGGTGCTTACCGTGGTGGAAATCTAGCGTTTCTGCTGAGATGTGTGGTTCTAGTGCGTCTTTCGCGTAAGGAAGAGCCGGTAGTTCAAATGCCATTGCTCAATTCTCCATTGATATGAAAGAGTTAACTCTTTCGATTGCTTCCAGTGATATTATTATTCATGGCTCGCTATACTGCCAACCATGGTCAATTTGCTGACTTGGTTTCTAGTTTAGCAAGTTTTTACTTTATTAAAAGCATATTTCATCACTTTTATGTGAATTGTTAGTCTAGCTTGTTAACCGCTTTTTTTATATGGTTTTTATTCTTTTGGTTTGGGGTAGAATAAAGGCAATAAAAGCCGTAATCCATTAACGAGGAAGCAATGGAAACTATCGATAAAATCAAACAGCAAATTGAAGAAAACACTATTCTACTGTACATGAAAGGTTCTCCTAAGCTACCTAGCTGTGGTTTCTCTTCTCAAGCGTCTCAAGCTCTAATGGCATGTGGCGAAAAATTTGCTTACGTAGATATTCTACAAAACCCTGATATCCGTGCAGAGCTGCCAGCTTACGCACAATGGCCAACTTTCCCACAGCTTTGGGTTGAAGGTGAGCTAATCGGTGGTTGTGACATCATTCTTGAGATGTTCCAAAAAGGCGAACTTCAGCCAATCATCAAAGAAGCGGCTGCTAAAGTTGCTGGCGATGACGCAGAGTAAGTTCTAGCCTTTATGCTGAACAGTAAACTAGGGGCCTTAATCAGGCTCCTTTTTTGTTGGAACTGAGAGAAGAATTGACTCGATAAGGAACGAACAATGGATGTAAAACTGCATTATGTACATGATCCAATGTGCAGCTGGTGTTGGGGATATAAGCCGACACTGGAGTTACTAAAACAACAATTGCCTGCGAGTATTGAGTTTAACTATGTAGTCGGTGGTTTGGCTCCGGACTCTGACGAGCCAATGTCAGAAGAGATGAAAAGTAAGCTGCAAGCTATTTGGAAGCAGATCGAAGCTAAGCTAGGTACTGAGTTCAATCATGAATTTTGGACTGAGTGTAAACCTGTTCGCAGCACTTACCCTGCGTGTCGCGCTGTTATTGCTGCGGGTTTCCAAGATCACTATGAGCAGATGCTTGAAGCGATTCAACACGCATACTACTTGCGAGCGATGCTGCCGCACAGTGAAGAGACTCATAAGCAATTGGCTGAAGAGCTAGGCATGAATGTTCAGCAATTCGAGAATGACCTTGCTGGTAAGTTACTAGAGGGTGAACTAGAAGATCAGCTGAGCTTCAAACATGCGATGGGTGTGCATTCTTACCCAACCCTAATGCTTGAAGTTGACGGTATCTTCACTGAAGTCGAGCTGGATTACCACTCATCAGAAACGACACTTAAGTCGATTCGAGAAGTTCTAGTAATGAGCGCTCCTACCGTTTAATTGGCGATACTGAATCGTACTACTTCAAAGGCTTGCTCATAAGAGTAAGCCTTTTTTGTATTAGGTATGCGGTTCTTCTGTGTAACTTGGTGGGAGAAACGCCGGATACAAAAAAGACCGCACTAGGCGGTCTTTTTAAATTTTTAACATTGATTCTGACTATAGAACCTAGCTATAAGCTACAGAACCATGGCTGCAATCCAACCGAATACGATCAGTGGGATGTTGTAGTGTAGGAATGTCGGTACAACGGTTTCCCATACGTGCTCGTGTTGGCCATCAGCATTAAGACCAGACGTTGGACCTAACGTTGAGTCAGAAGCCGGAGAGCCTGCATCACCAAGTGCTGCCGCTGTACCTACTAGAGCGATGGTTGCCATAGGGGAGAAACCAAATGCTGCCGCTAGTGGAACGTAGATAGTTGCAAGGATTGGGATCGTAGAGAATGAAGAACCGATACCCATGGTAACCAATAGACCAACCACTAGCATAAGTAGTGCAGCTAGAGGCTTGTTGTCGCCGATGCTTGTTGAAAGTGCTTCTACCAAAGATTCAACGCCACCTGTCTGCTTCATTACTGCTGCGAAACCTGCTGCGGCAATCATGATGAAACCGATCATTGCCATCATATGTACACCCTTGGTGAAGACGTCTTGTGTCTCTTTCCAAGCAATTACGCCACCGAAAGTGAATACCATGAAGCCAGCAAGTGCACCGATGATCATTGAACCCGTCGATAGCTGAACTGTTAGTGCTGCAACAATACCTGCTGCCGCTACTAGGATGTGCTTCTTGTTGATCTGTTTTGCTTCAGTTGAAACGATCGTGTGAGAGGTTTCTTTGTATTGGCGAGGCTTACGGTAAGTGAAGAACACTGCCGTTAGAAGGCCGAAGATCATACCCGCAGCTGGTAGCAACATAGCCATTGGAACTTGGCTCGCAACGACGCTTTCAAGGCCGTTGTCGTGAAGGTTCTTAAGCAGGATGTTGTTTAGGAAGATGCCACCAAAACCGATCGGCAATACCATGTATGGCGTAATCAGACCAAAAGTAAGCACACACGCAACCAGACGACGGTCTAGGTTCATTTTTGCGAATACGCCTAATAGAGGTGGGATTAAAATTGGGATGAAGGCGATATGTACTGGAATCACGTTTTGCGAAGACATGGTCACTAAGATCAAAGACGCAAGGATGCCGTATTTAAGACCAGTCGATGCTGCACTGTTCTCTTTGCCGTGAATGCGTTTAATAACACTTTGAGCAAGTAAGTCTGTGATACCAGAGCGTGAGATAGCAACAGCGAATGTACCAAGCATGGCATAGCTAAGTGCAATCGTTGCACCGCCGCCTAATCCACTTTCGAAAGCCGCGACTGCATCGTTCAAGCTCATACCAGAGGCTACGCCACCGATAATTGCACTGAACGTCAGAGCAACGACTACGTTTACGCGCATCAAAGCTAAAACAAGCATGATGCAAACTGAAATTACAACAGGATTCATATTATTCTCGGGATGTTGTGTTCTTTATGAAGGCAATACGAATGAACGTTTACCAACTCTATTTTTATTCTTCGTCAACAAGCGGCCAACCACCAAGGGCTTTCCACTTGTTTACGATGCCGCAAAATAACTCTGTGGTTTTTTGCGTATCATACAAAGCAGAGTGTGCTTCTTTGTTGTCAAATTCCATCCCTGCAGTGCGGCAAGCTTTAGCCAAAACGGTTTGACCGTAGGCAAGACCACTAAGAGCTGCAGTGTCAAATGTAGCAAATGGATGGAACGGGACGCGTTTAAGCTTACAACGCTCACTTGCTGCATTAACGAAGTTTAAATCGAATGTTGCATTGTGAGCGACCATGATTGCACGACTGCAATCTGAAGCTTTTTGTTCTTTTCTCACTAGCTTGTAGATTTCTTTAAGGGCTTCTTGTTCCGACACAGCACCACGTAATGGGCTAAATGGGTCTTTAATTCCGTTAAAGTCTAATGCTGCCTGCTCTATATTTGCGCCTTCAAAAGGCTCAACGTGAAAATGAAGCGTTGATGCAGGCTGCAGATCTCCGTTCTCATCCATTTTTAATGTAATGGCACAGATTTCTAATAATGCATCGGTTTCAGCGTTAAACCCTGCGGTTTCCACGTCGATGACCACTGGAAAATAGCCGCGAAAGCGTTTTTTTAGGGTCAGAGCTTCGTTTTCTACAGTCATGTTAGCCCAAATAAGTGTGATTAAGGCTGCATTATTGCAGATAATAGCAGTGATAAAAACTAGGGAAGGGCAATAAATCTTAAATTACCTAACCTATTGCGGCTTGATAATTGCATATTTAAACACGAGAGAAAAATGCGGCAATTGGCTGCATTGTTAAACGAATTGCTTAAGAGATACTCCACTTTATGAAGAAACAACTCATAACAGGTTCAATGCTATTTTCGCTACTTATGTCGTCATCAGCCATGGCACAAGAAAAGCGTTACGGAGCATCTCCTCAACAGTCGACATGGGAGATGGTGGCCAACACGCCATTAGAGTGCCGCTTAGTGCATCCGATCCCTAACTTCGGTGATGCTGAGTTCTCATCCCGAGCGAGTAAAAAGATCATTTTAGATTTCGAACTGAAAATGCGTCGCCCAATGGGGGCAACTCGTAATGTTAGCTTGATCTCGATGCCACCACCTTGGCGTCCAGGCGAGAGTGCCGATCGCATGACAACCATCAAGTTCTTCCAGCAATTTGATGGTTATGTTGGCGGGCAAACGGCTTGGGGTATCTTGAGTGAGTTAGAGAAAGGGCGCTACCCAACATTTAGCTACCAAGAGTGGCAGAGCCGAGATCAGCGTATTGAAGTGGCGTTATCGTCGGTGTTGTTCCAAGAGAAATACAATGTGTTCAGTGACTGTATCGCTAACTTGTTGCCGTACAGCTTCGAAGATATCTCATTCACTATTTTGCATTACGACCGTAATAGCGATCAGCTAAACAAATCGTCACGTAAAAGGCTTAGTCAGATCGCCGAGTATGTTCGTTATAACCAAGACATTGACCTCGTTTTAGTTGCAACCTACACCGATTCGGCAGACAGCAAAGGCATTAGCCAAAACCTGTCAGAACGAAGAGCTGAGTCTTTAAGAGAGTATTTTAAATCTCTTGGTTTACCGGAAGACCGCATTCAAGTGCAAGGCTATGGTAAGCGTCGCCCAATTGCTGATAATAGCTCGCCAATTGGTAAAGATAAGAACCGACGTGTGGTTATCTCCCTAGGTCGAACACAGGTCTAAGCTGGAAACGAAACACCTTAAATGGAAAAGCCCGTCACTATGACGGGCTTTTTGTATCTGATATTTGGTTAAATCAACTCTATTTATGCCTATAAAGGGGGTTGCTTAGTTTAGGCGAAAGCGAGCGATCATTTCGCAGTTGGTCGCGGTATCGATTTTTTCCACCATAGAAGCAATTTTTGGGTTTGGATGGCGTTTCATGAAGTCGATAAGTGCTTTTTTACAACAGCCAATGGAATCAATAAAGCTAGCACATTGAGTATTGGGACACTGAGGGATCAGAGTCAGTACTTTCTCTGAAGCCAATTGAAGATACTTAAGTTCATACTCGGTATCACCTGCCCAGCGCCAGAATTGTGCAAGGTTATGACAAGATATAACCGAGATCAGTAACCGCTCATCGGCCTCTATATCTGTGCGCTCAGTAATTTCCTCACTTAGGTTCAATGCCTGCTGATAATGAAGAATACTTCGTACAGGATCGTCGAGCTGCAATGCAGTATCGGCAAGTAACGTGTGTTTTTCCCATTCGCTAATCATTGTATTACCTCACTAATCAATAGGGGTGATAATTTAAATGATAATCATTATCAAGTAAAGTTTCATCAGTGAGATTGTTAATAATTATTGGTAAAGAATATCGATTGTGAGGGAAGTGATAAAAAAGAAGCGAGCACTGTGCTCGCTTCTTTGTTTATCTTATTAGGCGTTCTAGCCGTATCTCGCAAAGGTATTTCGGAATTAACCTTCTAGACCTGCGCTCGCTTGTTTGTTTTGAATCAGCTCAATCATGTAGCCGTCAGGGTCCTTAACGAATGCGATGTGTGTTGACCCGCCTTTTACTGGACCTGGCTCACGAGTCACGTTACCGCCTGCTGCTTTAATCGCGTCACACGTTGTGTAGATATCATCAACACCGATAGCCACGTGGCCGAAAGCAGAACCAAGGTCGTATTCAGTCGTACCCCAGTTGTACGTTAGTTCAATTACAGCGCCTTGAGACTCGTCGCCAAAGCCAACGAAAGCCAGTGTGTATTCGTACTCTTTGTTTTCGTTCTTACGTAATAGCTGCATGCCCATTACATTGGTGTAGAACTCGATAGACTTGTCTAGATCACCCACGCGTAGCATGGTGTGTAAAATACGACCGTTTGACATGATTTGCTCCTAGCTTTAACTATGTTTACGTTTTTGTAATTCTGTTTTCTGCCGCCAGACAATTGCGACACTGTTTAGCCAATAGGCTTGTGGTTCTTGTTTATGAACTTAGACGTCAGTTTTCTCTTTAAACTCACACAGATCTTCAATAATACAGCTGCCACAGCGAGGCTTACGTGCGACACAGGTGTAACGTCCATGAAGAATGAGCCAGTGGTGAACATCCAGTTTGAACTCTTTTGGCACTACTTTAAGTAGCTTGGCTTCGACATCATCGACTGTCTTACCCATCGCGAGTTTAGTTCGGTTCGATACACGATAAATGTGAGTATCAACGGCAATGGTTGGCCAGCCGAAAGCGGTGTTCAATACTACGTTGGCAGTCTTGCGGCCAACACCAGGAAGAGCTTCCAGTGCAGCGCGATCTTCTGGCACTTCACCATTATGAAGATCAAGCAGCATACGACATGTCTTAATGGTGTTTTCTGCTTTCGAATTAAACAGACCGATAGTCTTGATGTACTCTTTCAGGCCATCGACACCTAGGTCGAAAATCGCTTGTGGAGTATTGGCAACAGGGTAAAGCTTATCTGTAGCTTTGTTCACGCTGACGTCAGTTGCCTGTGCAGACAAAAGTACCGCAATCAGAAGTTCGAAAGGGCTACTCCAATTTAGCTCAGTCTCTGGCTTTGGGTTGTTTTCTCTCAAACGCGCAAGTATTTGTACTCGTTTTACATTGTTCATAGCGACATTACTTTCAAATAGTTAGGGCAGAGCTCTGAAGTGGGTATTCAATACACTCGAAAAACTCAGGCCGTATCATCGGTTACGCGCTCTTATGAGCGTCATTGTTATGTGTATTGGTTATATCTATTTCTGCTGAGCGGTTGAGCAGCTCAGCAGATTTTTGTTGTTAAGCGTTAGTCACGCGGGCACGCTCAATAACAGGTTTTTCTGGCTTTGGTTGTTTCGATTTCGCTTGATGATCGATGATGTTTTTCAACGCTATCAAGAAACCAACACCAATAAATGCGCCCGGTGGAAGTAGAGCCAACAAGAAGCTGTTATCAAACTGGAATATTTGGATTCGTAACACAGAAGCCCAATCACCAAGAAGCAGGTCTGCACCATCAAACAGAGTACCGTTACCAATAACCTCACGCATTGCGCCCAGTACCACCAATACTGATGTCATACCAAGGCCCATCCAGAAACCATCTTGAGCGGCAGGTAATACTTCATTTTTAGAAGCGAAAGCTTCCGCTCGGCCAATGATGATACAGTTAGTTACGATCAGTGGGATGAAGATACCGAGAGATAGGTACAGGCCATAAGCGTAAGCATTCATCAGCAGCTGAACACACGTTACCAGTGATGCAATGATCATCACGAATACTGGAATACGCACTTCTTTTGGCACGTGGTTACGAACCAGAGAAACGGCAACGTTCGAACCGACTAATACAAGTAGCGTGGCAATACCGAGCCCAAGTGCGTTGGTCACCGTTGAAGAGACAGCCAATAGCGGACACAAGCCAAGTAGCTGTACTAGGGCAGGGTTATTGGCCCACATGCCATTTTTGATTAGTGTTTTATGATCACTCATTATTCACCACCACAATTTAGAGGTTGAGCAAGCAATGCTTGGTTGTTTTGGTTAACGTATTGAACCGTTTGTTTGACTGACTTCACGACTGCTCTTGGTGTGATGGTTGCACCAGTAAACTGGTCAAAGTCACCACCGTCTTTACGAACCTTCCAACGGTCTAGATTAGAATCCGTCACTTGCTTACCTGCAAACGAAAGAATCCAATCACTCACACGTAGATCAATCTTATCACCTAATCCCGGAGTTTCTTGGTGAGAAAGTACACGTGTGCCCAAAATGGTACCGTCGATTTTCATACCGACGATCACTTTAATTGCACCGTTATAACCGTCTGGTGCAATTGCCTCGATAGCAATCGCGCTTGGCTCACCATTGATTTTTGCGATGTAAGCGGGCATCGCTTGTTCAGTACCAAGCTCTTCAGCTTGAACTAAAGTACAAGACGAAAACAGTTCGTTGTCGTGAAGATCGTGCGGGATCACTTGGTTAAGAACAGACAGTAGCTGAGCTTGTTCTTGTTGTTTGATCTGGTCTTTTGTGAGGTAGTGGGTTACCGCCACTAAACCTGTCGATGCACAGGCAAAAATCGCGAGCACAAGGCCGTTTTTCTTAATCGCATTTAGCATGATGTCCGCTCCTTTAGTGGCCGTATGTACGAGGCTTGGTGTAGTAGTCAATCAGTGGAACACACATATTGGCTAACAATACAGCAAACGCAACGCCATCAGGGAAGCCACCCCAACTGCGGATAATAAACACTAGCGCACCAATTAGGGCCCCAAACACTAAGCGGCCTTTAACAGTCGTCGAAGCCGAAACTGGGTCGGTTGCAATAAAGAATGCACCAAGCATAGTCGCGCCAGACAGAAGGTGAATGGTTGGAGAAGCGGTTTCACCAGGAGTGAGCACTAAGAACACTAGGCTAAATAGAGCAAGGCTGCCGATGAACGCCACAGGAATATGCCATTGAATCACGCGTTGCTTGATAAGTACCAGGCCGCCAACGAGGTAAGCAAGGTTCACCCATTCCCAGCCTACGCCAGCTAGCCAGCTAAATTGCGGTTGAGACAGAGCTTCAGACGCTGTGTTACCTGCTGTTAATGCGGTTTTGAATGCATCAAGCGGCGTTGCCATAGTGGTGCCATCAATACCAAGACGAGCTTGTTGTAGAGATAACCCTTCATTATTGAAACCAGTAAAGATCATCAAGAAGGAGTCAACAAAGCTTGTCGCTTCTGCGGTTAAGCTGGCTGGTGCATTCCAACTGGTCATCTGAACTGGGAATGAAATCAGCAAAACAACGTAAGCCACCATCGCCGGGTTAAATGGGTTTTGCCCTAAGCCGCCATATAGGTGCTTCGCAATAATAATCGCGAAGAACATACCAATCACCAGAATCCACCACGGTGAGTGCGGAGGAATAGCGACACTGAGTAGCCAAGCGGTCACAACTGCACTGTAATCTCGTAGCGCCATTACTGGCGGACGTTTTCTTAGCAGCATTACGGCTGCTTCAAAGGTAACAGCAAGTGCGATAGCAAATACTAACTGGATGAGCGTACCCCATCCAAAGAAGTAGGTTTGAGCTAGTAGACCTGGCAATGCACAAATAGCGACCCATTTCATGAGATCTGGTGTGCTTCTACGATTGTGTGCGTGCGGTGAGCTGGCGATAAAGAAGGCCACTACTCTTTCTCCTCATTGTTCTTTTTATCTTGCTCTTGCTGCGCTTTTCTTGCTTTAGCACGAGCAATAGCGGCAGCAACGGCTGCTTTCTTAGGATCGACTGGTTCTGATTGAATCTCAGCTTCCACTTCAACTAAAGGTTCAACCACAGATTCAGACGTTTCTGCTGACTCTTCTTGTTTAGCTTGTTGTGCCTTTCTTGCTTTAGCGCGAGCGATTGCGGCAGCAACAGCAGCTTTTTTAGGATCAACGGGTTCTGATTGAGTTTCAGCTTCAACTTCAACCACTGGCTCAGGAGTTTCTGCCGTTTCATCTTGCTTGGCCTGCTGTGCTTTCTTAGCCTTAGCGCGAGCGATGGCCGCAGCAACAGCAGCTTTCTTAGGGTCGACTTGCTCCGATTGAGTCTCGGTTTCAACTTCAACCACTGGTTCAGATGTTTCTGCTTGCTTCGCTTGCTGGGCTTTTTTGGCTTTAGCACGAGCGATAGCGGCAGCAACAGCATCTTTTTTAGCGTCACCAGAGCTTTCAGCAGGAGCATCAGAAGCTGATGCTGCTTGTTGTGTTTTCTTCGCTTTGGCGCGAGCTATTGCGGCAGCAACGGCATCTTTCTTAGCATCGCCAGAACTCTCAGTAGGAGCTTCAGAAGTAGATTCCGCTTGTTGGGCTTTCTTCGCTTTAGCGCGAGCTATTGCGGCAGCAACGGAATCTTTCTTAGCATCACCAGAGCTTTCAACAGGAGTCTCAGAAGTTGATTCCGCTTGCTGTGCTTTCTTCGCTTTAGCGCGAGCAATCGCAGCAGCAACGGCGTCTTTCTTCGTATCGCCTGAGCTTTCAGCTGGAGCGTCCGAAGTAGATTCAGCTTGTTGAGCTTTCTTCGCTTTAGCACGAGCAATAGCCGCAGCAACGGCGTCTTTCTTGGCGTCGCCAGAGCTTTCTGCAGGAGTATCGGCTGCTGCTTGTTGTGCCTTGCGCTCTCTCGCTTGACGCTTGCGCTCTTCACGCAGTTTAGACATTTCAGAGTTGTCTGGTTCAGCGCCTTCCGCTTTTTGAGCTGCAGCTTGTTTCGCTTTTGCCTTCGCAATAGCTGCAGCAACCGCAGGTTTCACTGCTGGTTCTTCATTCGGAGCCTGATCCGCAGCGGCTTTTTGTGCTTTAACACGAGCAATCGCAGCAACAATAGCATCATCACCGCCGGATGTTTTCATATCTTTACGGCGGTTATCTGCGGCTTTTTTAAAGCGGTTTTCACGTTCGGCTTTATCACGCTCCATACGAGCGTTCTTCTCTTCAAAACGAATCTTGGCGCGTTCTGCAGCAGCGGCTTCATCTTTTCGAGTTTTGATTTCAGCTTTTGCTTGGCGATAGTACTGAACAAGAGGGATTTCGCTTGGGCAGACAAATGCACATGCACCACATTCAATACAGTCTTTAATATTTAGCTCTTCACACTTGTCTAGCTCATTGGCTTTTGCATGCCATTGCAACTGTTGAGGTAACAGTGACGCTGGACAAGCTTCGGCACATGCACTGCATCGAATGCACTCCATTTCGTAAGTGCTTGGTGAAATTTCACGACGCGTTGGCGCTAAAATACAGTTCGACGTTTTAGTGATTGGCACATTGGCATGTGGCAAGGTGAAGCCCATCATAGGGCCGCCCAAAATTAAACGCGGCAGCTTTTTATCAGCTTTGTAGCCAAATTCTTCAAGCAGCTCATGTACCGGCGTGCCTAATAGCGCCCAAACGTTACGTGGTTGCTTAAAGGTCTTGCCGGTTAAAGTCACAACGCGGTTAACGACAGGTTCGCCGTCGATTACTGCTCTCTTGATCGAATAAAGAGAGCCGACGTTTTGAACCAGAACACCAATATCTGCAGGAATACCGCCAGCCGGAACCTCTTTATTGGTGAGGATCTTGATCAGCTGTTTCTCACCACCTGAAGGGTATTTGGTTGGGATAACACGAATGACGATGTCTTTGTCTTTCGCTGCAATCTCAAGTGCTTTTATCGCGTCTGGCTTGTTGTCTTCAATGCCGATAACCGTCAGCTTTGGTTGAAGGATGTGTTCAACCACTTCGATGCCTTTTAGTACTTCTTCGGCATGTTCTTGAAGCAACTTGTCATCAGAGGTGATGTAAGGTTCACACTCAGCTGCATTGACGATCAGAATATCAGTACGGCCAAGGCCAGACTGAAGCTTTTTCGCAGTAGGGAAGCCTGCACCGCCCATACCTGAAATACCAGCTTGACGAATCACATCAAGCAGTTCGTCTGAGGTCTTTGTTGAAAATTCTTCAACGGGAGTTCGTTCAATCCAAGCGTCTAAGCCGTCAGGTTCAATGACGACACTGAGTTCGCTTAAGCCTGAAGGGTGAGCGGTAGTTCTTGGTTCGATAGCAGTAATCACACCTGATGTAGGTGCGTGTACCGGTAATGTAAAACCGGTATCTAGAGCCGTTAGTTGTTGGCCTTTCAGTACGGTGTCACCCACGGTAACCAATAAGTTACCTGGCTTACCGATGTGCTGTTTTACCGGAAGGACGATTTCTTCTGGAAGCCTTGCATGAACGATGTCAGTGGTATTGGACTGTTTCTTGTTTTCAGCAGGATGCACGCCGCCTGGGAAGGTCCAAATAGAGCCCGTGCGAATTTGTTCAATTAAAGAGATCATACTAACCCTATGCCTTAGGCTCTGACGCGGTCGCATCAGTTGCTTGGTTAGTGATATCTGTAACAGGAATGATGTTCATCTGCCATTTCCAATTTTCAGTCGTTGTTGCCACTGGAATCATTTCAATACAGTCAGTAGGGCACGGCGCGACGCAAAGATCACAACCAGTACATTCATCTTTAATTACTGTGTGTAGTGCCTTAGTACCACCAACTATGGCGTCGACAGGGCAGGCTTGAATACATTTAGTACAGCCGATACACATATCTTCATGAATGAAGGCAACAGTTTTTACTTTGTTATCTAAGTCGTGAGCGGAGTCTTCAACTTCTACGCCCATTAAGTCTGCTAGCTTCTCAATGGTTGCTTGGCCACCAGGAGGACATTTATTGATTTTGTCTCCGTTAGCAATCGCCTCCGCGTATGGGCGACAACCTGGGTAGCCACACTGGCCACATTGTGTTTGCGGTAAAATGGTGTCGATTTGATCGACGATAGGATCGGCTTCTACTTTGAAGCGAATAGAGGCGAAGCCCAAGATAGCGCCAAAAACAGCGGCTAAAACGGCTAGCGCAATGATCGCAATTAAAATGGTACTCATGCTTATTTCACCAACCCAGTAAAGCCCATGAATGCCAGAGACATTAGGCCTGCTGTGATCATCGCTATCGATGCGCCTTTAAATGGCATTGGAACATCAGCAACCGCAATACGTTCACGCATTGCAGCAAATAGGATCAGAACAAGGGAGAAACCTACCGCCGCGCCAAAACCATAAACGATCGACTGGATGAAGTTGTGGTTTTCATTGATGTTCAAGAGTGCCACGCCTAATACCGCACAGTTGGTGGTGATAAGGGGTAGGAAGATACCCAATAGGCGATAAAGAGTCGGGCTGGTTTTGTGAACCACCATTTCCGTAAATTGAACCACCACCGCGATAACCAAAATGAAACTCATGGTACGCAGGTATTCAATACCCAGAGGGGTAAGGATGTAGGTTTCTACTAGGTATGCAGATACCGACGCTAACGTCAGAACGAAAGTCGTCGCGAGGCCCATGCCAATCGCAGTCTCCAGTTTCTTGGAGACTCCCATGAAAGGACATAGCCCTAAAAACTTCACTAGCACAAAGTTATTGACCAGCACTGTGCCAACCAACAACAAAAGGTATTCGGTCATAATGGATTAATTCTTGAGATTCCGATCCCGATATTATCCTGCTTTGCTCACCTAATAACAACCAGTGAACGGTGTGGTTTTGTATGTCTGATGGAAATTTATACGCTTAATAAGAGGATAGCAGATCTCATTGAAACAAATCAGTTGTTCTAAAGCGTGATAATGACACACGTATCACGGACGTGTTTGGGCTTCTATACGTGGTTTTCTCGAGCAGAGAATTGACAACTTTAACGAGGTTACTGTCTTCTTGTTGAGTACTGAATGTATCAGCTTTTAAGAAACCGGTTTCACCAGTGAGGATTAGAGGGAAGGGGCAAATCGTCTACCCTAAATGAGCCTGACATCGGCAAAAACTTAATCTGCGCAGATTAGTTTGTTGTAATTCAGATTTTTAGCGAACGTCTAGGCATAGGTTTTTTCCGGTAAGAGAAAAAATCAAAAGACATTTACTGTCATTATAAGTCAATTTGTGAATTAAATTGTAATATTTACTAATAATTAAGTGAAATTCACTCTCTTTTTTTTATGAAATAGTTGTCAAGTTTGGAATATATGTATTTTAGTTTTTTTTGTTTCATGGCGATGCATTTTTTATATATAGTTGCCTTTACAAAAAAGTTACTTATTTTGTCTTTTTAAATAACCATTTAATTAATCCTGTTAACGTTCGGTTAGTGACAAATGGTTTAATGAATCAAGTGACATATCAAAAATTGTTTTAAATTAATCCAATATTTATCCATGAAAATTATATTTGTATAAATATTATGGTTATTCAGTTTCAAGGCTAATTTATGTACAAATTAAATAATTGGTTAATTCACTTAGACCACCCGTTAGTGACTGATTTACTCAAAAATGAAGAAAAGCGCATCGGCTATCATGATCATCTTGTGATTCTAATGTTGTGTGAAAACGCTGGGAAAATTAATACAAAAGAAGATTTGTTGAATAGAGCTTGGCCAGGAAAGCACGTTTCGGAAGGGTCACTTACACAATCGATTAGCGCGATACGTACGTTGATCGAGGATGATGGGAAGCAACAAAAGTATCTGAAAACGGTCGCTAAGGTTGGTTATAAACTAGAAAGTGAGGCGGTGTCGTGGCTAGAAGAGAGTGATAGTCAATTAGATAGCCAAGACCACTTATTAACCGGGGACCCGAGTGGTAAGGCTGGGAGTTTTGAAGACAGCACCGACAAAAACACACAACATACATTTGGTCGTAATCAAATCTATATTGCATTGGGCCTCGTATTCATTGTGATTGCCGCATTGTTTCCATTGGTGTTTGCTACAAAAGAGCCTAATTTAACGAGTTGGCTCCCACTAACCAAAATGTTTTCTAGCGAAGCGTTAACAGTCTACAGCGATAATGAAGAAGAGGCCAAAGTAGTCGCAAAAGGCGTTACTCCTCTGGTTTCTGAAGAAGTTAAACAAGGTAGGTTAAGCCGATTGATCCTTGCCCACTCTCAAGAAAGCTTATCTATTGTCATCCTCAAGCCACTGGCACCACCTGTCAATTTAGTGGTTTTGTTTGAATCTCCTCAGTCTACGGATGATCTCGTTGGTATGGTTAACGCGGAGCTTAGTCGTTATGTTTACTAAAAATAAAAGCATTTACTTTCTTCTTTTTTGTCTTTGCATAATGTTTGCTTCTATTACACATAGCCTACGTTCGAAAAAAAATGTTTTGGTCAACTCTACCACCCTTTATATGACAGTAGATGGTGACTATATGGCCACAGAGAACATGGACGTAGTGATCAGTGAGGATAATTTTGAGGCGGTTACGGTTATAAAAGAAGCTGGACTCAATAACACCCTAGATATTTACACAAAAGGAAAATTCATTCGCAAGAGTGATGGCCTATTTAATGTAAGCTTACGTGAAGAACGCGTTGACCATGGAGACATTGATTTTGAGCGTGATGATGACATGCTTGTTTATGATAGGTATGTAAAAGCACGAAATAAGTTGTCGTTCTTTAAGTCGGTTCAAATACTTGAAGAGCTACCGAACCAATATATGCTTATCATTTCAAATAGCCCTGTAAAGAAAATGGTCGCTGTGAAAATGGAACCACTGCCAATTGTAGACTTTTATGATTACTATTAAGGTTTTAACCATGGTTTGATATTTTTTTTAGACCTATTTAATTATTATCAATTATATCACTATGGGAGGATACATCTCAGTTTAATAGGAGATGTACTAACCATGACAAGATATCTGATATCAGTTTTTCTAATACTATTCACATTTACTTTACGAGCTGAGGAGAGCAGTTCACCTCCCAAGATAATGAATTACAATGTCTATATGCTGGATCACCATCTGGGAATTTTCGTTGGTGGGACTAATCCAAATAAACGAGCAGAGTTATTGGCAAACTCGTCGGTTTTTGATGATATCGACGTGGTTGTATTTAATGAAGTGTTCGATAACCGAGCGAGTCAAATACTTATCGATGCACTCGCTCAGAAATTTGGGTATCTAACGCCTGTTTTGGGCCGTACAAAGAATGGCTGGGACCATACTGAAGGTTGGCGTTCGACATCTCTTGATGATGGCGGCGTGATTGTATTCAGTAAATATCCAATTGAGTATAAGTCACAAGTGATTTTTAGAGATGGTTGTGGCGCAGACTGGGCATCCCAAAAAGGTTTTATACACACCGTCATTAATAAAGGCGGAGAGAGATACAATATTATCGGCACCCATGTTCAAGCTGACGATGATACCTGTAATATTGCTCCCTCTGTGGTTAGACAAGACCAGTTCGCACAAATAGAGAGCTATATTTTCGGGGCAAGCCGCTCAGCTGACGAAATGTTTTTTATTGCTGGTGACCTAAATGTCGCAAAGGACTCACAAGAGTTTTCCTCAATGCTCGCGACCTTAAATGCATCAGCGCCGACTAACTATGCTGGCGCGCCTTACTCATGGGACCCTGCTGTCAATGGTTTAGCTCACGCAAACTACCCAAATTTTAAAGGGCAATTACTAGATTATGTTCTTGTTGAGCGTAGTCATAAGCAACCCAAGAACTGGCATAACCAAGTGTTAGATATCGTGTCGGATAGAGTTGAGTTACCCGGCACTCAGGAGCCGTATTACTTTTATGAGTATTCAGACCATTTCCCAGTCACTGCATTTGAGTATGCAGATGAAACCACGCCAACTCAGAGTGTGCGCCCAAACAATAAGCCGTATAACGCCATCAGACTAAAGCATCGATTAACTGGAGAATATGTTTACGCAGATCCAAATGTGTCTAATGGCTGGCTTACCTACGGTCCCGATGGAGAGCAATCCAATGCGAAGTTTAAGTTAGACAACTGGCATCCATATATAGGTACTTGTATCCACGACCATGACTATGTACAGATCTCTAGAACAGATGGTTATAAAGATCACTACTGGACTTATAGTGGTAGTACGTATTACACGGAAGATCACGATTCTTCTGACTTCATGAAGATTAGCCGCTTAACAGAATCCGATAGCTGCATCCAAAATGGTGATGTCGTGTATATTTATGATCATGCTCATCATCTCTGGACATCCCCGAACAAATATCTTGAGCCTAGTAACCTGTATATCCAAGGGACTAAAGAGCTACCCGTTGGAGAAAATGGGCTGTTCATTATTGAGATGGACAACTTTGAATTCTCCGACTGGGAATCGAGTCTTTCCTATAAATGAATATATTCTAAATATTGATTTTTCTTGAAATTACTTGATTGTCAGTACTATTTGACTCATTTGGTTTATTGTAAATAGTGAATCAATAGAGTGTGTTGGGTGATAGTAAGAGGTCAGGTTGGTTAGCCATCAATGTAGCCCTTAAGTTACCATCTTTAAATAAAAGCCACTTTAGTGTGGCTTTTTATATTATAAAAAATCATCCAATTCTCGGTTGGTTAATAAATGGCTAAACGAATTTTTAAATTCATGATGTGTTGAAATTTGGTTTTTATAAATTGCCTTAATTAATAAAAACTTGTTGGAATGGTTTTTGGCGTTAGTAAGATATTGAATTATGAACTTTGACGGATACTTTGAAAAAATACAAATTCAAATAGAGAAGGTGGATTCGCTAGAAGACCTTTTAGTATGGCGGAAGAGAATTAATATAGGGCATTCTGGTCTTTCTTTTCGTACAGAGCAAGGCTGTCTTATTTCACATTGTTACCGAAGGTTTAAGGAAGAAGACTCAAAAATTATCGAACTTAATTTTTCTTGTGATATATGAATGAAATGGTGACTTCACTATTGTTCAGGTTTTTTCAATAACAGAATATATTTTTTTATTACTACTTTATTGTGATTATATTTTTTTGACTCGTTAATTTTAAAAGGCATCGATATTGATGTTAATGCAGTTAAAAGGAACGAGTGATGAAATTAAGAAGCTTCAGTCTAAGCTTGATAACAGTCTCTGTGTTATCTGGCTATGCTAATGCATCTCCTATCCCCGGAATTGATGATGCTTACTTTAAAGGTGCTGACGAGTACGTTGTGTACGACGACCCGGCGACAGCCTGCGATATATTTAATGCAAAAGTAGAATATATTAATAACCATCTAGAGCAGGAGGGTTTACCTGGAAAAATTGCGAATCTTTGCCAGCATGCAAGAATAGAAGATGGTCAAATTGAAGAACAGTTCATTATTACCTCTCAGAATGGTGCCTATGGCCCAGGTAAGGAAAAGTACAAAATTCATGAGCAGGTTGACGTTGCTCGTACTATCGATCTGTTGATGTTTTCTCAGTCAAACAAGACTAACTATATTATGGCGGTTGACGGCAGCATGAATGTCACACGTCAAACCCTTGCCGATGGAGGCTATTTTTTCGAGTGGGAAGATGAAAAAGTTGCGCCGCACTTTTATTACCGAGAAGGATACTTAGGTCAGATTTTCCACGGGAATTCTCAATTCAATTTCATGTCAGGTGAAGATGCTTACAATCAGATGCACCGTAGAGCGGTTAATGAAGCCCCTAATGATCTAGAAGAGCAAACAAGGTTGACTTGGAAGTATTTAAGTGAGAGGTGTGAAAACGACGAACTCAACGATCACTGTCTTCCTCAACACCGTCACGGAAATCTGTTTGTGAACCAGCAAAGCTTTCCGGGCTCGAGTAATGTGAATAAAGAGATTTCGTTAGCTGAGAGTACGTCTTTTAGCTTTGATATTACGGGTTCTTTTGAAGCGAGCAAATCAGATGGTCCGTCTGCTGGTCTCGCAGTAGGCTTTGGTTTTAACAAAACCAAAGAATCTAGTCAAACACACAGTATGTTGAATTACACCTCGGTTGATGAGGGCAATGATATCGGCCATACGGTTGTCCAGACTATTAATACAAAAGCGGTGGGGGAAGCTGGCTATTATGCGGATAATCCATCTTCAGAATTTTGGCATGTAAAGAATGCTGCTGAAATCTGGGGTGAAGATCTGTACCGAGTTTATGATCTGAAGAGTTATGAGACTTGGCAGGAAAACTACACTGCGGATTGGAATACTTGTCGTGATCAAAAACTGGTATTTGGCAATGCGGTGACGGTTTCGCGCGCTTATCTCAATATGTATGGCAGCACTTGGTCAATTAATGAGAATGAGTCAATTTTGTACCAAAGAGATTCTAACTACGGCATTACGATCGATACCGATTGTACTACGGATGATAAAGGTCAAACTTTCCGTATTATGAAAGAAACAATTCTTTAGTTATTAGAGGGTAAAGAGAATGAATTTTGTTAAAAGCACTATTTTTGCTAGTACGCTGCTATTGTCTTTGGCTTCTAATGCTGCGAGCCTATCTACCATTGGAACGCAAGATAACGGTGTATTCAATGAGATGCAGCGAATCCAACTGAAGTCTGCTGGAGAACGTAGCTCTGCGAAGTCTGCGGATATCTTTTTTATTAATAGTAATGATGTTCAAGTTGAAGACTTGACGAAAGAGTTACTGAAAGACTTTAACTCTATCGTGATCGTTGGCGACTCATTTAAAAATAAAGAATTGATGATTAAGCTGGTTGGATTTGGTATCGAGAGAGAAGTGGTAGCTATTACCAATATCCACGACTCATCGAAGCGTCAGATCAATACCTACAGCAAAGGCGATAAAGCTGGCGATGATAAGGTAGCAGCTGTGCTAATGGATACGATTGCTCGTCACCTGTAATACAACATAAATAGACTCTGCAGTGTACCGATTATTTTTCGGTTAACCTGTGGTCTCAAAATTAAGTAAGCCACGGACTCGTTCGTGGCTTTTTTGATCTGCACTAGGCATAGGGCATAGCAAAGTCCTATTTTTGGGCTGAGATATTGGTTTGGTATAAACCAGTCGCTTTAAAACGCAAAAAGCCGCATCAAGTGATGCGGCTTCTTTAAATTTGGTTCCCCTTGTCGGGACTCGAACGCGGGCGGCTAGTACGGTCCGACGCTTCGGCTGAGACATTAACTTGGAACAAGTTAGTCGCAGTTAAAATGAAAAAAGCTCAATCTTTCGATTGAGCTTTTTCCTAGAATTTGGCTCCCCCTGCGGGACTAGAACGCGGGCGGCCAGCTCTGAGACATTGGCTTGGTACAAACCAGTCGCTTTATAACGTAAAAAGCCGCATCAAGTGATGCGGCTTCTTTAAATTTGGCTCCCCCTGCGGGACTCGAACCTGCGACATACGGATTAACAGTCCGCCGTTCTACCAACTGAACTAAGGGGGAATTGCTTGTTAGCGACGCGAATTCTAATAAGAGTCCTATTTTCTGTCAACAAAAAATAGTAGAAAAAAATTAGATAAATAACTTTACTTTCTTGAATGCCTTGTTGGATTTGGCTTTGTTTTAGTTATCCACCAAAATTGTGGATAAGTGTGTGTGTGAAACTTTAACAACAATAGCCGGGATAAATCTGAAAATGTAAAAAATTGATCTAACTTGATGTATTTAAAGGATAGTTTGCAATTTATTACGATTGTATAACTTTTCTTGATTACAAAGGGAACAGTAAAACAAGCGGTATTTTTAGGTTTTTTGGGGAAAAGTAGTGGATTAAAATTCGAGTAATTTAGCTGAGGAAACTTTGCAGGGGCACGGATAATACCAAGTTCTAAGATTAAAAGCTATAACTGATCTCTAATCTTAAGATGCATTTCTCCAGATAATAGTTGCATCGACACTCCTCCTAGAGTGACAATGACCTGATTAAAAAAACAGTATGGAAATGGCGACCTATGAGTAAACTTTTTGATTTGGTATCGGACTACAGTCCGTCCGGTGACCAGCCAACTGCGATTACCCAATTACTAGATGGACTGGATTCTGGTCTTGCACATCAAACTCTATTAGGGGTAACGGGGTCGGGTAAAACCTTTACGCTTGCGAACGTCATTTCACAATCTCAAAGACCAGCAATCCTATTAGCGCCGAATAAGACGTTGGCTGCCCAACTTTATGGTGAGATGAAGTCTTTCTTCCCAAATAACGCTGTTGAGTATTTCGTTTCTTACTACGACTACTACCAACCGGAAGCCTACGTTCCAACGACGGATACATTTATTGAGAAAGATGCGTCTGTAAACGCTCATATTGAACAAATGCGGCTCTCGGCGACTAAGGCCTTATTAGAAAGAAAAGACGCCATTATCGTTGCGTCTGTTTCCGCTATCTATGGTTTGGGCGACCCTGAGTCTTATTTGAAAATGATGCTTCACTTGAGCCGTGGCGAGATCATGGATCAGCGCGATATCTTGCGTCGTTTGGCCGAACTTCAATATTCCAGAAACGATGTTGCTTTTGAGCGTGGTCAGTTCCGTGTTCGTGGTGAAGTGATTGATATCTTCCCGGCTGAATCTGACCAAGACGCAGTGCGAATCGAGATGTTTGATGATGAGGTCGACTGCATCAGTATCTTCGACCCGCTAACTGGCGCAATTAAACAAAGAGATTTGCCACGCTTTACGGTTTATCCAAAGACTCACTACGTTACGCCAAGAGAAAAAATCCTTGAGGCTATCGAGAACATCAAGGATGAACTGCGAGAGCGTGCCCAATATCTGAAAGACAACAATAAACTTCTCGAAGAGCAGCGCATTTCGCAGAGGACTCAATTTGATATCGAGATGATGACAGAGCTCGGTTTCTGCTCGGGCATTGAAAACTACTCACGTTACTTAAGTGGCCGTGCTGAAGGTGAAGCGCCGCCAACATTATTCGACTACTTGCCTGACGATGGCCTGCTAATCATTGATGAGTCACACGTTACCGTGCCGCAAATCGGTGCGATGTATAAAGGTGATCGCTCTCGTAAGGAGACTTTGGTTGAATTTGGCTTCCGTCTACCGTCTGCGTTAGACAACCGACCAATGAAGTTCGATGAGTTTGAATCCATCGCGCCGCAAACGATTTTTGTCTCTGCAACGCCTGGTAACTATGAACTTGAAAAATCAGATGGAGAGATCGCCGATCAAGTCGTTCGTCCTACTGGTTTATTAGACCCTATTATTGAAGTAAGGCCAGTCGCGACTCAGGTGGATGACTTGTTGTCTGAAATCAGAATCCGTTCAGCGAAAGAAGAGCGTGTATTGGTGACTACGTTGACCAAGAGAATGGCGGAAGATCTTACTGAATATCTAACAGAACATGGGGTGAAAGTGCGTTACTTACACTCGGATATCGATACGGTTGAACGTGTTGAAATCATTCGAGACCTACGTCTTGGCGAGTTCGATGTGTTAGTAGGTATTAACTTACTTCGAGAAGGTTTGGATATGCCTGAAGTATCGCTGGTGGCGATTCTTGATGCTGACAAAGAGGGATTTTTGCGTTCTGAACGCTCTCTGATCCAAACGATCGGTCGTGCAGCTCGTAACCTAGAAGGTAAGGCGATCTTGTACGGTGACTCGATCACTAAATCGATGAAAAAGGCGATAGATGAAACGGACCGCCGCAGAGAAAAGCAGCAGGCCTACAACGAAGAACAAGGTATTACGCCACAAGCTCTTAAGCGTAATATCAAAGATATCATGGAGTTGGGTGATATCACTAAGTCGAAGCAGCAACGACAATCTAAGCAGGTACCATTGTCTAAGGTGGCAGAGCCATCAGAAAGTTACGCAGTACTAACACCACAACAGCTCGATAAAGAGATCAGTAAGTTGGAAGCGGCGATGTATCAACATGCTCAAAACTTGGAGTTTGAATTGGCAGCGCAGAAACGCGATGAAATTGAACAGCTGAGAAAGCAGTTTATAACCAATAGCTAAATGTTACTTATTATTGGCTCAACCTCCCTCTTGCTCGTGTTCTAGACAAAAAATAGCCAGTAGGAAATGTTCTACTGGCTTACGTTTGTGAACACTTAGTCCACTAACAACGTCAGTTGGCTAGGTGACCCGAAGGTCATCTAATCGACTGCATCGTTCATGCCATATAGATAAGATATTGATTGTTTGAAGTCGGTATAGAAATACAATACAAATATTGTGGCCAATTTGCATAATGCAAAGCGGAATGCGACTATAATAAGAAATGCAAATTATAAATGGCTAGGATATGCAATCAAAAACGCTAGATAACAAATCAAAGTATTTGTTGATGGTAGAGGATACCGCCTCGGTAGCAGCTTTGTACCGCTCGTATCTTACACCGCTCGAAATTGATATCAACATTGTGGGCACTGGTCGCGATGCAATTGAGAGCTTGAATCATCGAATCCCTGACCTAATTTTATTAGATCTACGCCTGCCTGATATGACGGGCATGGACGTGCTATTTGCGGTTAAACAAAAGTACCCTGAGGTGCCTGTTATCTTCATGACAGCTCACGGTTCGATTGATACCGCAGTTGAAGCGATGCGTCACGGTTCTCAAGACTTCCTTATCAAACCGTGTGAAGCAGACCGCCTTCGTATCACGGTCAATAATGCTATCCGCAAAGCGACGAAATTAAAGAACAGTTCAGAGCACCCTGGAAATCAGAACTATCAAGGTTTCATCGGTAGTAGCCAAACTATGCAGCAGGTGTATCGAACTATTGACTCTGCCGCATCAAGTAAAGCGAGTATTTTCATTACTGGTGAAAGTGGTACCGGTAAAGAGGTGTGTGCAGAAGCTATTCATGCTGCGAGTAAGCGTGGCGATAAACCGTTTATCGCTATCAACTGTGCGGCGATTCCCAAGGACTTGATTGAAAGTGAACTGTTTGGTCACGTGAAAGGGGCATTTACAGGGGCGGCAACAGATCGTCAAGGCGCTGCTGAACTGGCTGATGGTGGCACTTTGTTCCTTGATGAGCTCTGTGAAATGGACCTTGAACTGCAAACCAAGCTTTTACGCTTTATCCAGACAGGTACTTTCCAAAAAGTGGGTTCGTCGAAGATGAAGAGTGTCGACGTTCGTTTTGTGTGTGCGACCAACCGCGATCCTTGGAAAGAAGTTCAAGAAGGGCGTTTTAGAGAAGATTTATACTATCGTTTGTACGTGATTCCTCTGCACTTGCCACCATTGCGTGAGCGTGGTGAAGATGTCATCGAGATTGCGTACTCACTGCTAGGATATATGTCCGTAGAAGAGGGCAAAGCGTTTGTGCGTTTTGCTCAGGAAGTGCTTGATCGTTTCAATCAGTATGAATGGCCTGGTAATGTACGTCAGCTGCAAAACGTGCTGCGAAATGTTGTGGTATTGAACAATGGTAAAGAGATTACGCTCAACATGTTGCCGCCACCACTAAACCAGCCAATTGAAAACAGTCTACGCTTGAAAGAGAAGCAGAGTGAAGACATCACCGTTAAAGATATTTTCCCGCTGTGGATCACTGAAAAAACAGCCATCGAGCAGGCCATCAAAGCGTGTGATGGCAACATTCCAAGAGCTGCTGGTTTCTTGGATGTAAGTCCTTCGACCATTTACCGTAAATTGCAAGCGTGGAATGCAAAACAGTAATCACCAAACGAAAAGAAATAACAATGACCAAAGTATTGAATCAACAAAAAGTTGATGAGCTTGCCGGTGAAATAGGGCAAGAGAATGTTCCGGTGTTACTGGAGATCTTTTTAGGAGAATTAAAAGGCTACTATGAGCACCTAGAGATAAATAAAGAGTCGGATACCTCCAAGTATTTGGCGGATATTAGCCATGCTCTAAAGAGCAGCGCTGCCAGCTTTGGTGCTGACTCCTTGTGCAGTTTCGCGATTGATTTAGACAGTAAAGTGAAACAGTCTCTGCCTATTACCGATGGTGATTTTGAAGATATGCAGTCATTACTGCTTTCGACATACACAGAATATCAGCAGTTGATGACGGATCTCTAAAGTAGAGAATTACTATAGAAACTAAAAAGGAGCGGAATGCTCCTTTTTTAGTTTCTGTTGTTTGAGCTGGTTTGTGGTTTAAGCCAACTGAGCTTCGATCGCTTGTTGTAACTTCACTCGGTCATGGCGCCAGTCTCGGTTGGCCGACGCAAGATCAGTGGTGACACAATTCCATTGTCCTTCAAGTTCAGGGTGAGGCTCATTACCAAGAATAATATCTATCTTGCGTGCTTTACAGGTACGTTCACACCACTCAAGCTGTTCTTGAAGTGTCATTTTCCCGGCAGGACCATGCTCTGGCGATAAGTTTTCAACGAAGATAAGCTTAGCATGGGTATTTTCGGAAATAGCTTTACCAATCTCTGGGAGCAGAAGTGGTGGCATCACACTGGTCAAAAAGCTCCCTGGCCCAAGAACGATGCAGTCCGCTTGCTCAACTGCAGCAACGGCTTCTTTAGTTGCTGGAACTTCCGGCGACAAGTCCATCATGCGTAGCTTTTCTGTCATGTCATCCACATTGGTTTCACCTGTTACCCAGCGCCCATCCATAGATAGGGCGGTAAGGTCTGACGGGTGTTCGGTCATAGGGACGATATTGACATCGACCTTGAGCATATTTCGGATCAGGTTAATCGCTTCTAATGGTCGAACCGAGAGGTTGTCTAGTGCGGTCAGCATCAGATTACCCAAGTTATGACCGTCGAGTTCACCTTGACCGCGAAAACGGTATTCAAACATCATCGAGCTGATTGACGGCTCAGTGATTAATTGATTGATGCAGTTACGAGTATCACCCCATGCGATACCACCTTGGCAATCTCGAATTCGTCCGGTTGAACCACCGTTATCTGTTGTAGCAACAATGCCCGTGGCGTTACTACCGAAATCTTTTAATGCCGCCAACATGCGACCTAAGCCATGGCCGCCACCGATTGCGACCACTTTCTTTGAAGTGTAAATATTCATTTTTTATTCTTGTTAGATTATTACCAACTATAATTTAGGTTAAATGCTTCTTGTCAGATACTCAACAAGAGTTATTTTGAGCGTTTGATACGTTTTTTTTGCCAATGTGACCCGT
Organism: Vibrio sp. T3Y01; assembly: GCF_013114525.1. NCBI lineage: Bacteria > Pseudomonadati > Pseudomonadota > Gammaproteobacteria > Vibrionales > Vibrionaceae > Vibrio > Vibrio sp. T3Y01. The sequence continues at coordinate 27,776 of NZ_VTXJ01000005.1, forward strand.
TTTTTGTCATCAAAGCTAGATTCACGTACAAATATTAAGTATTTTATTACCCAGCTACTGTGCGTGTGAATGTAACGTGCGGTTGCCATAACTCCGAGCTCTCGCATGCTAAGTCGCACAGTGGTATTTGCTGTACCGATACGCATCAAGAGCCAGTGACATGTTGTCACAAGGGCTTAATTGGAAATGATTATGCCTCCCGTGTTTGGAAAGGTGTTCCGTGGCGCAACAATTCGAAGATAGATTCCATCGCAAGTTTTATTACTTGCGCTTGTCGGTTACAGACGTCTGTAACTTTAAATGTACTTACTGCTTGCCAGATGGTTACAAACCGTCAGGGCAAAAAAACTCGTCTTTTTTAAGTGTTCCCGAGATCAAACGTGTCGTTAAAGCGTTTGCAGATTGTGGCACCTCAAAGATCCGCATAACAGGCGGAGAGCCGAGCCTGCGTAAAGACTTCCCCGAAATTATTCAAACCGTTGCCAACACTCCAGGTATCAAAAAAGTTGCTACAACAACTAACGGCTACCGCATGGAGAAACAAGTAGGGCAGTGGCGTGATGCTGGTTTAACTCACATTAACGTAAGCGTAGATAGCTTAGATCCGCGCATGTTCCATCAGATCACTGGTGAGAATAAGTTTACTGAGGTAATGCGAGGCATTGATAAAGCGTTTGAGGTTGGCTTTGAACAAGTCAAAGTAAACGTAGTATTGATGAAAGACCTCAATAGCCAAGAGTTACCCGCCTTCCTTAATTGGATTAAAGACAAACCGATTCAACTGCGTTTTATTGAGCTGATGAAAACCGGCGAGATGGACGAGTTGTTTGATAAACACCATGTGTCAGGTGTCGCGATTCGTAACCAGCTTATTGCTAATGGTTGGTTGCTTAAAGTGAGAGCCGTTAATGATGGCCCTGCGCAAGTGTTCGTTCACCCAGATTACAAGGGTGAAATTGGTTTGATCATGCCTTACGAGAAAGACTTTTGTGAGAGCTGTAACCGACTGCGCGTTTCTGCGACCGGTAAGCTTCACCTATGTCTGTTTGGCGATCACGGTGTTGAACTGAGAGATTTGATTCAAGAAGATCAACAAGAGCAAGAGCTCATTGATCGTATTCAGGCTCAGCTACAAACCAAGTCCGTTAGCCACTTCTTACATGATGGCAACAGCGGCATGACTCCAAACTTGGCGTCAATCGGCGGTTAACCCGCACACACTCAAACGTATTTTATCGCTCAGTTTATTTAAGCTGGGCGAATCAGTCTAATTTTATATAGGTGAACAAATGGGTCACGCAGAAAGCAAATTTCAAGCAGCAAACATCGCAGTACTAACGGTTTCAGATACGCGTACAGAAGAAAACGATACGTCAGGTGGTTACTTAGCTGAGAATGCTAAAGAAGCAGGTCACAACGTAGTTGATAAGCAAATCGTTATCGATGACATGTACAAGATCCGTGCGATCGTATCTAAGTGGATCGCTGATGAAAGTGTACAAGCGATCATGATCACTGGCGGTACGGGCTTCACATCTCGTGACAGCACGCCTGAAGCGCTTAAGCCACTATTCGACAAAGAAGTAGAAGGCTTTGGTGAGTTATTCCGTCAAGTATCTTACGAAGAGATCGGTACATCGACAATTCAATCTCGTGCAATTGCGGGCTTTGCGAACCACACAGTTATCTTTGCAATGCCAGGCTCAACAGGCGCTTGTCGCACGGGTTGGACTAAGATTATCAAGCAACAGATGGATGCTAGCCACCGTCCTTGCAACTTCATGCCACACCTTTCTGTATAAGGCGGTTTGAGTATGAGCCAATTTACACACATTAACGCGTCTGGTGAAGCAAACATGGTCGATGTATCGGCTAAAGCAGAAACAGTACGTGAAGCGAGAGCAGAAGCGTTCGTGCAAATGTCTGCTGAAACGCTAGAGCTTATTGTTTCTGGTAGCCATCATAAAGGTGATGTTTTCGCAACGGCACGTATTGCTGGTATTCAAGCGGCTAAAAAGACGTGGGATCTGATTCCACTGTGTCACCCTCTGCTATTAACTAAAGTAGAAGTGCAGCTTGAAGCTATCGAGTCTGAAAACAAGGTTCGCATCGAATCGGTTTGTAAGCTTGCTGGTAAGACTGGCGTAGAAATGGAAGCGCTAACGGCTGCTTCTGTGGCTGCGTTAACGATTTACGATATGTGTAAAGCTGTTCAGAAAGACATTGTTATCGAAAACGTGCGCCTGTTAGAGAAGACAGGTGGTAAATCTGGTCACTTCAAGGTGGAATCATGATTACAGTACTTTTCTTTGCTCAAACTCGTGAACTTGTTGGTGTGGACAGCGTTGAAGTTGATGCACAATTTAAGACGATTGAAGCGATTCGTAGTCATCTTGTGACACAAGAAGGCAAATGGGATATCGCATTGGAAGAGGGTAAGCTTCTGGCTGCACTTAACCAATCAATCGTACCTCTGACAACTGAAGTGAAAGACGGCGACGAAGTGGCTTTCTTCCCGCCAGTGACTGGAGGCTAAGCATGGATCCAAGAGTATTAGTGACAGCTGAGGACTTCTCGGTAGGCGACGAATACGACTACTTGGCTCAAGGTACAGCTACCGGAGCGATTGTGACGTTCGTTGGTAAAGTTCGCGACATGAACCTTGGCGACAATGTGATTGGTTTGTCTCTGGAGCACTATCCGGGTATGACAGAAAAATCACTGAGCGAGATCTGTGACCAAGCTGAGGCTCGCTGGCCTATTCAGAAGATGCGTGTTATCCACCGTGTAGGTGACTTAGATATCGGCGACCAGATTGTATACGTTGGTGTATCCAGTGCACACCGTGGTGCTGCATTTGAAGCCTGTGAATTCGTTATGGACTTCCTGAAAACCAAGGCTCCCTTTTGGAAAAAGGAACGCACGACCGAAACGACGCGTTGGGTTGATTCTCGTGATTCAGACACGAAAGCAGCGGAACGCTGGGAGAAGTAATTTCTCTTAAAGTGATGTTGCTTCAGCATTTACTCATTTGTATATGAGACAGTCAAAAACCGACCACTTAGGTCGGTTTTTTTGTACCTGCTATAAATCTATTTATAGATAACCATTGATTTGATAAATGATAATTCATTGTGGTTGCATATAAATTCATCGAGTAATTTTGTCTTAATTGGTGCATTGGATAACCCGGTTTGGTGCAGAGCATTATGCTGTCTTGTATAAAGTGATTATCCTCACAAATAGTGTAGACGGTTTAGGTGATATGTGATGTGCAATTAGATTTCATGTGGCATTAATGTTAATTTGCGCTCAGTGTTCTAGCATAAGATGCTAAAAAAAAGTATCAACACAGATACATCAACACTAAAGGCTGTTTTTTAATTAATCCCTCTACGCAAGTCACTACTGATTTGGGATTTGTTAGATATTTACACTGATACCTTAAGTATTTCGGAGAATTATCCGATTTTTTGCGACTTGTTTGTGGCAAATTACTTCAATGGTTGATAGTGTGTGCCTCAATCTTTGTAAGGTTTTAGATTTTTATGCTTAAATTTTGAGCTAAATAAATCTAAATCACTGCCGTTCAGTGAACCAAGCAAAGAAGTCATGGATGCAATACATAAAACTTGGAGTTTATTAAATGTACAAGAATAAAATCACTCAGGCCCTTCTTCTAGGTGCTGGTTTGGCAGTGGCTGCCTCTTCTACTCTTTCTATCGCTGCTGAAGTTCCAGCAGGCACAGAACTGGCAAAAGTTCAGGAACTTGTTCGCGGTAACGGTACTGAAGTTGCAACTATCGACCCACACAAATCTCAAGGTGTACCAGAATCTCACGTAATTCGTGATCTTCTAGAAGGTCTAGTGAACCAAGACGGCGACGGTAACACTATCCCTGGTGTTGCGGAAAGCTGGGAAACGACAGACAACAAAACATTCACTTTCCACCTACGCAAAGACGCAAAATGGTCTAACGGCGATCCTGTAACAGCTCAAGATTTTGTATACAGCTGGCAACGTGCAGTTGATCCTGCAACGGCTTCTCCATACGCTTGGTACATGGAATACACCAAGATGGCGAATGCGAAAGATATCGTAGCGGGTAAGAAAGACAAGAGTGAACTAGGCGTTAAAGCAGTGGATGCAAACACTCTAGTTGTTGAATTAGAAACAGCGGTACCATACTTCGTAATGATGATGGGCCACACAACAATGAAGCCAGTACACCAGGCAACGGTTGAGAAATACGGTGACCAGTGGACTAAGCCAGAGCACTTTGTTGGCAACGGTGCATTCTCTGTTGATAAATGGGTTGTTAACGAGCGTCTAGTACTTAAGCGTAATGAACAGTACTGGGACAACGATAAAACAGTTCTTAACAAAGTAACGTTCCTACCAATCGAAAACCAAGTAGCGGAAATGAACCGTTTCCTATCTGGCGAAATCGACTTCACAAACGAACTGCCAACTGAGCACTTCAAGCGCCTTCAAAAAGAGCACGCTGAAGATGTATCTGTAGCGGGTAACCTATGTACTTACTACTACATCTTCAACACTAAGAAAGCACCGTTTGATGACGTTCGTGTTCGTCAAGCAATCTCTTATGCAATCGACCGTGATATCGTAACAGGTGCAATCCTAGCGCAAGGTCAAAAACCTGCTTACTTCCTAACGCCTGAAATCACTGCTGGCTTCAACCCTGAGCTACCAGCTTACGGTAAGATGTCTCAAAAAGAGCGTAACGCAGAAGCAGAGCGTCTTCTTGCAGAAGCGGGTTACGGTAAAGACAACCCACTTAAATTCAACCTACTTTACAACACTTCAGAGAACCACAAGAAGATTGCTGTAGCACTAGGTTCAATGTGGAAAAAAACACTAGGTCTTTCAGTAACACTTGAAAACCAAGAGTGGAAAACATACCTATCTTCTAAAGACTCTGGTGACTTCGAAGTTGCACGTGCTGGTTGGTGTGGTGACTACAACGAAGCGTCTTCGTTCCTAACGCTAATGAAGAGTAACAACACTACCGGTGGTGTTCACTACGATAGCGCGGCTTACGATCAAATCATCGACAAAGCACTTAACTCTACTTCAGAAGAAGAGCGCGAAGCACTTTACCTAGAAGCTGAGAAGTTGATGGCTAACGATATGCCAATCGCTCCTATCTACCAATACGTGAAATCTCGTCTACTTAACCCGCATGTTGGTGGCTTCCCAATCAACAACGCGGAAGACAAGATCTTCTCGAAAGACCTATACATCAAAGCTCAATAATCAGCTTCGATTCAAAAGTTAATATAAATATAACGATACAGGCACTACATGCGCAGGGCGCGCATGTAGCGTCTTTCTAATTTTAATTGTCACAGACTGAAAGAGTGAGTTTATGCTTAAATTCATTATGAAACGGATATTTGAAGCGATCCCAACCATGTTGGTTTTGATCACTATATCTTTCTTTCTTATGCGTTTCGCACCGGGTAACCCGTTTTCAAGCGAGCGTCCATTACCGCCAGAAGTTATGGCTAACATCGAAGCTAAGTACGGCTTAGATAAACCAGTATTTGAACAATACACCACGTATTTGACAAATATCTTACAAGGTGACTTCGGTCCATCTTTTAAATACCAAGATTACACAGTAAATGAGTTGATCGCGGTAGCACTTCCAGTATCGGCGAAGGTAGGTTTCGTTGCCTTTATCTTCACATTACTAATGGGGGTCACCGTCGGGACCATTGCCGCCTTGAAGCATAATACCTGGGTCGACTACACCATCATGTCGACCGCGATGCTTGGGGTTGTAATGCCATCGTTTGTATTGGCACCTGCACTGATTTACCTATTCTCACTGCACTGGAATATATTCCCTGCTGGTGGTTGGCATGGCGGTACATTCATGTACATCGTGCTACCTGTTATCGCGATGTCTCTTCTATACGTAGCAACTTTCGCTCGTATTACTCGTGGTAGCATGATCGAAACTCTTAACAGTAACTTTATCCGAACTGCACGTGCAAAAGGTCTAAGCTACCGTTACATCATTCTTAAGCATGCTCTTAAGCCAGCAATGCTGCCTGTTGTTTCATACATGGGACCTGCATTCGTAGGTATCATCACAGGTTCAGTTGTTGTTGAAACCATCTTCGGCCTACCAGGTATCGGTAAGCTGTTTGTTAACGCTGCGTTTAACCGTGACTACTCGCTAGTAATGGGTGTAACCATCTTGATTGGTTTCCTATTCATCTTGTTCAACGCAATTGTTGATATTTTGCTAGCGCTGATTGACCCGAAAATTCGCTACTAACAGGGACTGGTTATGTTGAAGAAAAAAGAAAATTTAGAAGCGATCGAAAAGTTCTCTGAGAGTTTGGAGATTGAAGGTCGTAGTTTATGGCAGGATGCTCGTATTCGTTTCATGCGTAACAAAGCGGCGATGGTCAGCCTGTTCATCCTTACTATTATGGTACTGGCGGTTATCTTTTTGCCGATGCTGGCTCAGTATACTTACGACGATACTGACTGGTATGCAATGCACGTTGGCCCCAATGCTGACCACTGGTTCGGTACTGATAGCTTAGGTCGTGACCTGTACGTGCGAACTCTGGTCGGTGGCCGCATCTCATTGATGGTTGGTGTGATGGGTGCTTTCGTAGCAGTATTGATTGGTACGCTTTACGGTGCAGCTTCCGGCTTCATTGGTGGTCGTACTGACCGAGTGATGATGCGTATCCTAGAAATCTTGTACGCAGTACCATTCATGTTCCTAGTAATCGTTCTAGTAACATTCTTTGGTCGTAACATCATTCTAATCTTCGTTGCGATTGGTGCGATTGCTTGGCTAGACATGGCGCGTATTGTACGTGGTCAAACGCTGAGTCTACGTAGTAAAGAGTTCATTGAAGCTGCTCACGTATGTGGTGTAAGCAAATGGAAGATCATTACACGTCACATCGTTCCAAACGTTCTAGGTATCGTAGCGGTTTACTCTACGCTGCTTATTCCGAGCATGATCCTTACAGAATCATTCTTATCTTTCCTTGGTCTTGGTGTTCAAGAGCCTATGACAAGCTGGGGCGCATTGCTTCAAGAAGGTTCGCAAACAATGGAAGTTGCAATTTGGCAACTGGCATTCCCTGCGGCATTCATGGTAGTCACGCTGTTCTGCTTTAACTACGTAGGCGACGGTCTGCGCGATGCGCTTGATCCAAAAGACAGATAAAAATTAATAGCAAATAAAACTACAAAAGCTATAAAAGATTAAGGAAGCAATGATGAGCTTATTAGATGTCAAAGACCTGCGCGTCGAATTTACCACGCAAGATGGTATCGTAACCGCAGTAAACGACTTGAACTTCTCACTTAACCAAGGCGAAACGCTAGGTATTGTTGGTGAGTCAGGTTCAGGTAAATCACAGACTGTATTCTCTATCATGGGGTTGCTGGCGAAAAACGGCATCATCTCTGGTAGTGCAAAATTCGAAGGTAAAGAGATCCTTAACCTTCCAGAAAAAGAACTGAACAAAGTTCGTGCTGAACAGATCGCGATGATCTTCCAAGATCCTATGACATCACTGAACCCTTACATGAAAGTAAGTGATCAGCTGATGGAAGTACTTATGCTGCACAAAGGCATGGGTAAAGCGGAAGCATTCGAAGAATCAGTACGCATGCTTGAGGCGGTTAAAATCCCTGAAGCACGTAAGCGTATCACCATGTACCCACACGAATTCTCTGGCGGTATGCGTCAGCGTGTGATGATTGCAATGGCGCTATTGTGCCGTCCAAAACTGCTTATTGCCGATGAACCCACCACCGCGCTGGATGTAACTATTCAAGCTCAAATCATGGAGTTGCTGAACGAACTGAAAGACGAGTTCAACACGGCAATCATCATGATTACCCACGATTTAGGCGTTGTTGCGGGTTCTTGTGACAAAGTACTCGTGATGTATGCTGGTCGTACAATGGAGTACGGTACGGTTGACGAAATCTTCTACGAGCCGAGTCACCCATATGCGGAAGGTCTACTGAAAGCTATTCCTCGTTTGGATACAGAAGGTGAGATCCTACCGACTATTCCAGGCAACCCACCAAACTTACTTCGCCTGCCAACAGGCTGTCCTTACCAAGACCGTTGTCACCGTGTAATGGACCGTTGTAAGCAAGAAGCACCGATTCTGACTCCATTTGGTCAAGGCGACCGTCAGCGTGCTTGTTTTTCTGATTGGGAGGCTTGGACAAAATGAGCGTAGTAGATAAGCAGTTATTATTAGATATTAAAGACCTGAAAGTTCACTTTAGCATTGCGGCTAAATCAGCGTGGCCTTGGGCAAAACCTTCAAACCTAAAAGCAGTTGATGGCGTTGATATCCACCTTTACGAAGGTGAAACGCTGGGTGTAGTAGGTGAGTCTGGTTGTGGTAAATCGACGTTTGCTCGTGCCATCATTGGTTTGGTTGAAGCAACTGACGGTGAAGTAATGTGGTTAGGTCAAGACCTAACTAAGATGCAAGAAGTACAACGTCGTGAAACTCGTAAAGAGATTCAGATGATCTTCCAAGACCCACTAGCATCGCTTAACCCGCGTATGTCTGTTGGTGACATCATTGCTGAGCCGCTAGAGACGTTCTACCCAGAGCTTTCTAAGCAGGAAGTGAAAGACCGTGTTAAGGAGATGATGGCGAAGGTAGGTCTACTGCCTAACGTAATCAACCGTTACCCGCACGAGTTCTCTGGTGGTCAGTGTCAGCGTATTGGTATCGCACGTGCACTTATCTTGAAACCTAAGATGATCATCTGTGATGAACCTGTTTCGGCACTTGACGTATCTATCCAAGCTCAAGTTGTTAACCTTCTGAAAGAACTGCAAAAAGAGCTAGGCCTTTCGTTGGTATTCATCGCGCACGATTTGTCAGTGGTTAAGCACATCTCAGACCGTGTATTGGTAATGTACCTAGGTAATGCGGTTGAGCTGGGTGAATCAGATGCACTTTTCTCTGATCCAAAGCACCCGTACACTAAGGCGTTGATGTCTGCGGTTCCTATTCCAGATCCTCGCTTAGAGCGTAGTAAAACAATCCAGATGTTGGAGGGCGATCTACCATCGCCAATTAACCCACCATCAGGTTGTGTTTTCCGTACTCGTTGTCCACAAGCGACAGAGGCGTGCGCGCAAACTAAGCCAACGATTCAAGGCGATGACGTTCACGCAGTATCTTGCTTGCACGTACAAGTCTAGAGCCAATTTAAAACGGTTCAGCCTGTGACAGGCTTAAGCGCGACTAGTTTTTAGAGTCGCGCTTTTTTTGTACTGCAGGCCTAGTTCCTATATTTTGCTCAACAGCTTCATCAAATAATTCGAACAACTAAGCCAACTTCTTCTAGTTTTGAAAAAGCTGGCTTTTTTTATACTAATACCAATCGTAGTAAATAACTGCTCATCCTAGCTTGCTAAAACGCTCGATAACGGCGTTAGAATTTTTGATTGTAGATAGCTACTAACAGAAAAATTCTTCTTTGTTCTCAAGCCTTTTCTCTGCGCTATTTCTGAACATTTACTTACTGTGATTGGTATAAAAAAGTTAGCATTACAGAGGTTTGGATATGGGTAAGTTAGTTGAAGGTGTTTGGCACGATGTGTGGTACGACACTAAAGAAAGTGGTGGTAAGTTCGTTCGTGAAGATGCGGGCTTTCGTAACTGGGTTGAGAATAAGGCCGGTGCGCCATTTGAGCCAGAAAGTGGTCGTTACCACCTATACGTATCTTTAGCTTGTCCGTGGGCGCATCGCACGCTGATCTTCCGTGAACTGAAAGACCTAACAGAGCACATTGATGTGACCGTCGTATGCCCAGACATGATGAGTGAAGGATGGCAAATGGGTTTACCTGAGCCGTTGTTTGGTCATACTCGCATGCACCAAATCTACACTCAAGCCAAACCAGATTACTCTGGTCGAGTGACGGTGCCTGTATTGTGGGATAAGAAAACCAATACCATTGTGAGCAATGAGTCGTCTGAAATCATCCGCATGTTTAACTCAGAATTTAATGAGCTAACGGGCAACACCGATGATTACTACCCATGGGAGTTGGCGAGCAAGATTGACGAATGGAACGACTACATCTATCCGAACATCAACAATGGCGTTTATCGTACTGGATTTGCAACGACACAAGAAGCTTATGAAGAGGCGTATGACGCGTTATTTGAAGCGTTAGATAAAGTGGATGCGCATCTTAGTGAGAACCGTTATTTAGCGGGAGAGCAGATTACTGAAGCGGATTGGCGGTTGTTCACGACCTTGGTTCGATTCGATGCTGTGTATGTGGGTCACTTCAAGTGTAACAAGCAACGAATTGCGGATTACAAACATATCCAAGGTTATCTAAAAGAGCTCTATCAAATAGAGGGTATTAAAGAGACTACGGATTTCTACCACATCAAGCGCCACTACTATTATAGCCACACTGGTATCAACCCGACTCAAGTGGTGCCTAAAGGGCCTGATCTGGATTTAGATTCGCCTCACGGACGTGGTTAGAATCATTAATTAATTCGCTTTTCTTCAGGCGTAAAAAAACCCTAGATAAACATCTAGGGTTTTTGCTTTCTGAAAAAGAAAATTAGTTAACTACTTTTTCTTCAGCTTGCGCAGCTTGGTCTGCTTGGATAGCCGTTAGAGCTACTGTGTACACGATATCGTCTACTAGAGCGCCACGAGACAAGTCATTTACTGGCTTGCGCATACCTTGAAGCATTGGACCGATAGATACTAGATCTGCTGAACGTTGTACCGCTTTGTAAGTCGTGTTACCAGTGTTTAGGTCTGGGAATACGAATACAGTCGCTTTACCAGCTACTGGAGAGTTCGGTGCTTTAGAAGCAGCAACGTTTTCCATGATAGCAGCATCGTATTGTAGAGGACCGTCGATCACTAGATCTGGACGTTTCTCTTGAGCAAGCTTTGTCGCTTCACGTACTTTATCTACGTCTGCACCCTTACCAGATTCACCAGTAGAGTAAGAGATCATAGCAACGCGTGGGTCGATACCGAATGCCGCAGCAGAATCTGCAGATTGGATAGCGATTTCAGCAAGCTGTTCAGCTGTTGGATCTGGATTGATCGCACAGTCACCGTAAACCAGTACTTGGTCAGGCAGTAGCATGAAGAATACAGAAGATACGATAGAAGCATCTGGTGCAGTCTTGATGATTTGGAACGGAGGAACGATCGTGTTCGCTGTAGTGTGAACAGCACCAGAAACCAGGCCGTCTACTTCACCGTTTTCAAGCATCATAGTGCCTAGGAATACTGAGTCTTGTAGCTTCTCACGAGCAACAACTTCAGTCATGCCTTTCGCGCCACGTAGCTCAACTAGACGAGCTACGTAGTTTTCACGTACTTCGTCAGAGTTGATGATCGTTACGCCAGCACCTAGCTCAACACCTTGTTGTGCTGCAACACGACGGATCTCTTCAGGGTTACCTAGAAGTACACATTCTGCAATGCCGCGCTCTGCACAGATAGCCGCAGCTTTAACTGTACGTGGCTCATCACCTTCAGGAAGAACGATACGTTTGCCAGCTTTGCGAGCGAACTCAGTTAGTTGGTAACGGAATGCTGGTGGGCTTAGACGACGAGATTTCTCAGTACCTTCCGTCATTGACTCGATCCAGTTGCCATCGATGTGACCCGCAACGTGTTCGTTGATGAACTCGATACGCTCTTTATCGTCTGCTGGTACTTCTAGGCTGAAGCTCTGTAGGTTCAGAGATGTCTGCCAAGTGTTACCTTGTGCTTTAAAGATTGGAAGACCAGTCTCTAGAGCAGGCTTGATTAGGTCTTGGATTTCCGCAGGGATATCGTAACCACCAGTTAGAAGAACAGCACCAATCTCAACGCCGTTCATTGCTGCAAGTGCTGCTGCAACGATAACGTCAGGACGGTCAGCCGAAGTCACAAGTAGTGAACCTGGCTTGAAGTGTTCAATCATGTGCGGTAGAGAACGCGCACAGAAAGTGATGCTCTTAATACGACGAGTATTCAATTCACCTTCGTTGATGATTTCAGCGTTTAGGTGAGAAGCCATATCTGCAGCACGAGTAGCGATTAGCTCGATGCTCCAAGGCACACAACCAAGAACACGGATTGGAGAAGTGTTGAAGATCTCCATTACTTTTAGTTCGCTTTGCTGAGCGCTGTCTGCATCGTCAAAGATTTCAGATAGGTCAGGGCGAGTACGGCCTGCTTCATCTACTGGAGCGTTAAGCTTGTTGATGATAACGCCAGAGATGTTTTTGTTCTTAGTGCCACCGAAGTTAGAACATGCTACTTCGATACGCTCTTTAAGTTGAGCAGGGTTGTCAGTACCCGGAGTTGCAACAAGTACAATCTCTGCACCTAGTGTTGCAGCAATTTCTGCGTTCACTTGGTTAGCGAATGGGTGTTTACGAGTTGGTACTAGACCTTCGATAAGAGTTACGTCAGCATCTTTGTTGATCTGGTTGTAACGCTCAACAACTGTTTCTAGTAGCTCGTCCATGTTGTCGTTACCGATTAGGCTTTCAGCAACAGACATAGCAAGAGGTTGACCGATCTTAACATCGCTGTTTACGCCAACGATAGTTGAAGTCAGATCAGGTTGGTCGCCACCAGAACGTGGTTGAGAGATTGGTTTGTAGAAAGAAACCTTAACGCCCTTGCGCTCCATTGCGCGAAGAACACCCATGCTTGCGCTAGTTAGACCAACACCAGCACTAGTAGGGATAAGCATAATAGTACGAGACATTCGTATGAGTACCTTTAGCTATTGGATTAAAAAAGCTCAACTTCATATTCCTATTTAAGGGTAGGAATAGGAATAGAAGCTGAGCCCCATTTTTATCAAAAGACCGCCGACTCGTTAAAGCCTGCGGTCCTAAATTTGATTAAAGACCTGCTAGTTTCGCAGTGTCTTCAGCAATTACTAGCTCTTCGTTAGTAGAGATAACCATTGCAGGGATACGGCTGTTAGCTGTAGTGATAGTACCTTCGCCGCCGAAACGAGCTTTAAGGTTAGCTTCACCGTCAACTTCGATGCCGAAGATGCCTAGGCGGTTTAGAACCATTTCACGGATTGGGCCAGAGTTCTCGCCGATGCCGCCAGTGAAAGTGATTGCGTCTAGACGACCTTCTAGAGTTGCAGTGTAACCAGCAACGTATTTAGCTAGACGGTGACAGAACACGTCCATTGCACGAGTTGCTTCTTCTTTTTCACCGTAGTTGTCTTCAACGAAACGACAGTCAGAAGTCACTTCAGTTAGACCAGCAAGACCAGACTCTTTAGTTAGCATGTTGTTGATTTCTTCAACAGAGTAGCCAAGAGCGTCGTGTAGGTGGAAGATGATTGCAGGATCTAGGTCACCACAACGAGTACCCATTACTAGACCTTCAAGAGGAGTAAGGCCCATAGAAGTATCTACAGATTTACCGTTCTTGATTGCACATACAGAAGCGCCGTTACCTAGGTGACAGTTGATGATGTTAACTTCTTCAACTGGCTTGTTTAGTAGGCCTGCAACTTCACGAGTGATGAATAGGTGAGAAGTACCGTGCATGCCGTAACGACGGATGCCGTGCTCTTTGTACAGGTTGTACGGTAGAGCATATAGGTAAGACTCAGAAGGCATTGTTTGGTGGAACGCAGTGTCAAATACAGCAACGTTTTTAAGGCCTGGGAAGTTCTGTTGAGCAGCTTCGATACCGATTAGGTGAGCTGGGTTGTGAAGAGGTGCGAAAGTCGCAGCGTCTTGAATACCCTTAAGTACGTCATCTGTGATTAGTGCAGATTGAGTGAACTGCTCGCCGCCGTGTACGATACGGTGACCGATAGCGCCAAGGTTAGCTTTAAGCTCAGGCTTAGAAGCAAGAATAGTTTCTACCATGAAAGATAGTGCTTCTACGTGAGCTGCGCCCGCGCCTAGTTGTGCTTCGTGCTTGCCGTCAAGTTTCCACTTCATACGAGCTTCTGGAAGACCTAGACACTCAGCAAGACCAGTTAGGTGCTCTGCACCTGTTTCTGCATCAACAACAGCGAATTTAAGAGAAGAACTACCACAGTTTAAAACTAAAACTAGCTTAGACATTAATGACTACCTGTTAATTTTTCTGATCGAAATCAGTTAAGGATGAAAATTAATCTCAAGAATAGACGAAGCTCGCTAGCTTGCGTACTAACCTTGGTCAAAAAAACGTTAATTTCCGTATTAAAGTGAAAGCGCACTTTTTAAGCAAAAGCGGCTTGTGCATTCCTTGCAGAAGTCTTCTCAAAGTTGCTTAAATTGTAAATAAGGGCAACAATGAGATTGAGGTCTGCAAATAATAGCGATATTGTGCAAATATAACAAAAAAATTTGAAAGAATATTATTTTTCGTCAAATTTTTGTGTTTTTAGTTGATGATTTCAACTTTTTTTTAATGGGAGACTCATATGAGCAATAGAGTTGGTTTAGCTGGCAGTTTAAAAGATGGCCAAAAGTACATGGATCTCTGGCCTGTTCGAAAAGAGTTAAACGCTATTTTCCCAGAGCAACGCATCATTAAAGCGACGCGCTTTGGTGTTAAGGTAATGCCTGCGATCGCTGCTATCAGTGTTCTTACGCAAATGGTTTTTAATAATTACCAAGCAATGCCACAAGCTGTGGTCATGGCTTTGTTCGCTATTAGCTTGCCACTTCAAGGCATGTGGTGGTTAGGTAACCGTTCAAAGACTCAACTTCCGCCGGCTTTGGTCTCTTGGTATCGAGAGTTACACGAAAAGATCACTGAAACAGGGTTCGCGTTAGAGCCGATGAAGCCGCGCCCTCGTTATAAAGAATTAGCCATTATCCTTAACCGCGCTTTCCGTCAGTTAGACAAGTCGTCAATGGAGCGCTGGTTCTAAAAACACCTCACATCTCCCCATAGGCCTGAGAGCATCGATATTCTACATACTTGCTTGCTCTCAGAGCTAACCCTTGCATATCTTATTCACCCCATTTCTTATCGTGTCCCAAAGCAAACCTAGCTTTCCTCGCATAATTCGAGCCTTGTTGTGTTTTTGTTAAATATCACTTCAAGTTATCAATTGTTACTGGTAATAATATCAATAGTGATTTGATGTTGTTCTCTTTGATCGAGCAATAACAACGGAAGCTTGATTCAGGGAGTGTGAATGGGTTTAGTAAAAAAAGTATTAACGGCAGTTTTGAGCTGTTCTCTGCTGCTATGGACTAGCAGTGTGATGGCAAACATTGCGAAAGTGTCGGTGTCACAAGTGGTCGATCACCCAGATTTAAACGCGACACGTTTAGGGCTTCTTGAAGGGCTAAGAGCAAAAGGTTATGAACCTGGAAAAAACTTAGAGTTTTCTTATGAAATGGCCGATGGAAACCCAGCTCAGGCAGCGAAAATTGCCAGAGAACTTGTGAGCGAAAACCCACATGTTTTGGTGGGCATCGCCACGCCGAGCTCACAGGCTTTGGTGTCAGCTACGAGAACCATTCCTATTGTGTTTACGGCCGTAACCGATCCAATCGGAGCAAGGCTTGTTAAGCAATTTGAAAAACCGGGACGCAATGTGACTGGCCTTTCTGATCTATCTCCAATTGTTCAGCATGTCTCCCTAATCAAAGAGCTTCTTCCTGAGGCGAACTCTATAGGCGTGGTCTATAACCCGGCAGAAGCTAATGCGGTCGCTTTAGTTGGGCTACTAAAAAAAGCAGCGCGTGATTTTGGCTATGAGCTCTATACAGAAAAGGCGCTGACCATTGATGATGTGGAATCTAAAGCAGAATCAGTGGCCAAGCGCTCCGACGTAATTTACGCGCTGACCGATAATACGGTTGCTAGCGGTGCTGAAGGCCTTATTGAAGCGGCAAACCAAGCGGGGACGCCAGTGGTCGCAGGGGCAACGTCTTATGTAGGGAAGGGGGCTATTGCTGGTTTAGGGTTAGACTATTACGACGTTGGAGTACAAACCGCGGATTATGTTTCTGCTATCTTGAATGGTCAAAAGCCCGGTAAATTGAGCGTAAAGACCGCACAGAGTTCGCAATTGGTGATTAACTTGGATGCAGCTCGCGAGCTAGGTGTTACGGTGCCAAAGTCAGTGATTGAGCGTGCGATAGTGAGCCGGTGATGGCGTTGGATAGCATGAGCTTAGCGAATTAGACATAAGTCATATTGTTAACGGTGCTAGCATCGCCTTCCATCAAATGGCGCTACGCTGTTCTACGCGTTAACTTTTATCTATTTTGTTCATTTATAAGCAGTTATTTCACCGAGAGCGGTACCGTTAATATCAATTTACATTATTTTACGTCGAGCAGGTTGGCGATTAATGTAATAATATTAATGGGGTAAATGAAAATAGCTGAGCGCTAAGAGCACATTATATGAAAGTAAATAGGCACTTTAGCCTTACCTTTGTCTTCGGGTTTCCCGCGGTGATCGCGGCAATGCTGCTTGGTTTAATCGGAAAGAACCATTTCGATTCGGTGAAAAAAGACATCGACAGCGAGTTTCATCGTATCGAAGATGTATTTAAAAGAACTACAAAAGTGGTCACAGCCCTAGACTACAGCTTCTCTAACTACTACAAATCAGGAAACCCGCTTTTTCTTGATCACAATAAACATGTAGTGAATGGACTTTGCCAAATCTGGCCTATTGATGTGCTACTCCTAGCGGATGGTAAAACTTCAGATATTCCCTCTGTTGATATCGACTATATGTTGATTGGCGAAGAGTCCCTCTGTTCCGAAAGCAGTGATAGCTACAAAAGTGCATCAGAAAAGATCGCACTTGCCCCGATTCTTTCATTCTTATCTCAACTTGATGAATACCACGACGGTGTACACTTCATTGATACTCGTGGTTATGTGATCTCTTCGCCAGAGGATTTTGCCAAAGGGTTGAGTAAAGAGTTGTTATCGACCATTAAGAGTCGCCCATACTGGCAGAAAACTGCGAATAACCCCGATCAACTGACCCTCTCTGGCCCTGGTTATCGTTTTGATTCTCTTGATCGCATGATTAGTATGACTATTCCTGTGTTCCATAAAGGCGTGCACCAAGGAATGTTGTCGGTTGATATAAACGCGGGTCGGCTGTTGGCAAACTCTAACGAACATCTGGCTGGTCGTATCGATATCATAGACACAACTCTAACGATGCCGAACGCTAACGCAGCTTTCTATCATGGGATTAACCTCGAAGGTGTCGCCTCGCATCACGCGATGTACTATGAGTTAGATTTAGTGAAAGAGATTGAGCACTTTTTTGTTTATGAGAAAGACAGCCTTATCGTTGCCATTATTGTGTATCTGTTCTCTGTGACTATTTTCTTCTACGTTAACTCTAATATTGAAAGGGGTTATTTCAAAGAGCTTGCGGCTAAAGATCCAATGACGGGGTTGCTGAATCGACGCGGGTTGGAAGCATTTTGGCGTAGAGTAGAGCATGACCAGCTGTTTGCTTTGACCGTTTTTGATATTGACGACTTTAAGTCGATCAATGACACCTACGGTCATGATAAAGGCGATGATGTCATTCGTTACATGTCACGCCAAATCACGAGTAGCATACGCAGTAGTGATGTTGCTGCCCGGTTTGGTGGCGAAGAGTTTGTAGTCTATCTGAAAGGGGATGATCGCGAGACTTTGATGCGAACACTCGATCGTGTAAAAACAGCGATTTGCGCCAATTCAACAGATATTATTCCGAATGGATTCACAGTATCTGGTGGTGTGTGCATTGTAGAGACAGAGCAGAGCAAGCTTAACTTTGAAGAGATATTTAAGTTTGCTGATGAGAAGCTTTACGTGGCTAAAACGACCGGTAAAGATCGTATCGAATTCTAGCCACGTTGTTTAGTCTACATGCTTTAATAGACAGTTCGAGAGCGGAGATCTATGCAGGCTGATTGTACAGTTCTTGGTAGCGTTTGATCTGCTCGACGATAGGCGCAGCTTTTTTGTAGGTTCTGATTTCTCGGAACAGCTCTTCCGCTTCTGGGTACTCTTTTCGCAGATACACAAACCACTGTTTTACACGGTTTGGATAGTAAAGACCTTTATCGCCCTCAATTTCGAACTCTGAATAGCGTAACAGCAGAGCAATCACCTCTATCCATGGCATTGGCTGGTGGTTGTGCTTAACCACGTTACCAAGATTTGGAACGTTGAATGCGCCACGGCATACCATGAGTGAATCGACACCTGTTGTTTTAATGCAATCTTGACCGTCTTGATAATTCCAAATCTCACCATTCGCGATCAAAGGTAACGATGTCTTCTGGCGGATCTGATTAATGTAATCCCACTTTATTTCACTTGCCTTATAGCCACCGGTTTTGGTTCTTGCATGAACCGTCAGTTCGTCCGCTTTGGCTTGTTCAATCGCATCGACAATCTCAAAGCACTCATCTGGGTGTTCCCAACCTAAACGAATTTTAGCCGAAACAGGGATGTGCTCAGGAACGGCTTCTCGGGTCGCTTTAACAACTTGATAGATAAGCTCGGGCTCTTTCAGTAATGATGCGCCACCGTTACTCTTGTTTACCGCTTTTGCTGGGCAACCAAAGTTTAGGTCGATTCCTTTTGCACCAAGGTTCGCAGCTTGAATCGCATTCTCTGCCATCCATTTTGGGTGTTGGCCAAGCAGTTGAACGTGGACAGGGACGCCCGCCATCGTTTGAGAGCCTTGGTGAAGCTCAGGGCACAAGCGATGGAACACATGCGGTGGTAATAGTTGATCAGTAACACGGACGAATTCTGTTACACAGAGGTCGTAATCATTGAGCTCTGTGAGAATTTCACGCATTAGATGGTCTAGAACGCCCTCCATAGGGCCAAGTATTACTCGCATGCTGATTTACCGAAACATCTCTGTCCTGAAAATAAAGAGGCGTGATTGTACGGCTTGACCACAGGATTGTCACTATGAGTGTGGCTTTGCTTACGATGAGGCTCGTTCAATCGGTTAATGGCGACATGATGCATGGGATAGCGTTATAATATGGAAAATGCCCAATATCCAGAGCTTTCATGACATATCAATTATTAAGCCTACCAGAATCAATTACCGACATTACTCCGCAGTTTCTTGAAGGGGCAATTCTTGCTTCTAACCTAGCCACTAAGCCGCTAGAGCCAGAAGCGTGGCTTGCGATTATTGCTCCAGAAGCGGGTGAAGCGCTTGTGGCAATCGTGACAGAACAGATTAACCGCCAGCACAACCTCATTCAGCGTAGTGAATACTTACTGACAGATGTGTTTTCTGAAGGTGACTTTACTGAACAATTCGCTGATTTCGCGGAAGGTTTCATGATGGTCTGGCCAACCGTAGAAGAGCAATGGCAAACCGTAAGTGTTGCTGACGGCACGTTACGTATGCTTCAAGCTCTGCTGACGACATTGATGCTCGCGATTGATGAAGAGCAAACTCAACAGCAAATGGTGGCGGCTGGACTAGAGAACCCGCCTGCGCTTGCAGATCTTGTCGGACAAGTCGACTTGATGATTTCAGAAGTTGCACTAGCCGCTGATGAAGCAATGCTGGGCAATAAATCTCAGAGCGTGAATCCGTTTAAAGATATCGGTCGTAACGATGCTTGTCCGTGTGAAAGCGGTAAAAAATTCAAGCAATGCTGTGGTAAGAACAGTTAATCGTTTCAAGCGCTGTTCTTTAGAAAACGACAAAGATTGGATAACAAAAAGTCGACCCTAAGGTCGACTTTTTAGTTTTTGTAAAGCGTGAGTGACTAGGGCGTGTTGATCTTTTGAGCTGATTTTTGCAGCGAATTGCTGGGGATTTATACAAGGCAGAGGCTTTGATGTGTAGCTAGTCTACATGATAAGCCGATAACGCAGTAGAAATGACCAGCAAACGCTGCCCGAAGGATTCGACTAAAAGCGCTTTACTCTTTGTTGAGGGAGATTTGCTTAGAATGACTAGGCTACTTCTCCCTCGCCGCGATTAAAACGCTTT
Source organism: Vibrio sp. T3Y01 (assembly GCF_013114525.1). Lineage (NCBI taxonomy): Bacteria > Pseudomonadati > Pseudomonadota > Gammaproteobacteria > Vibrionales > Vibrionaceae > Vibrio > Vibrio sp. T3Y01. The sequence continues at coordinate 47,793 of NZ_VTXJ01000005.1, forward strand.
TGACTAGGCGTCCCCACCCGAACAAAATTTAACCACGAAAGGTCAACGCGCCCTAGCTGTTTTTGGATTTAACGAATTGAGAAATGACCACGAAACCGAACGCCACTAAGTTGCCTGCAAAGATAATGACAAGCCATTGCGGCATAGAAAGCGACAAGAACTGCCACACGACCTTGCTGCAGTCACCGTAGGCTTCAAACATCCACGGAGCCCATTGGTTTAAAGGTGCCCAGCTAGGGAAGGTCACGAACAGGTCACAGGTTGCGAATGGAGACGGGTTGAACTGGTAATCAACGTGCTCCAAAGCCAACGTTAAACCTTTGTATGCGCCAAAACCCCAGCCAGCAAGGCCAAGCCAGCGCGAGATTGGATTGTTCGGGGCGATAGCGCCTATCATGGCCGCGACACCAATAGCTAGCATTGCCACACGTTCATAAATACACATGACACAAGGGCCAAGCATCATGACATGCTGAAAGAACAGCGCACAAGCCTCAAAAAATACGATAAATGCTAGCAGTAAAAGCCAAGATAAACGTCCCTTAGAGAAGTCTTTGAGCATTACAAAAAAGTTCACGAATTAAATCCCGTCTATAAAATAAAAAAGCCCTGAATACTCAGAGCTTTTTATCTTGGATAAGTTTCCTAATCAACTAATATTTTTGATTAGTGAGTTACACATTTTGTGCTTTGCGACACAGTGTGTAGCTTAGTGACCACCAGAGATCACTGGAGCAACCGCTTCGCCCGTGCGCTGAATGATCCAACCTGCGTCATAGAACCATGCCGTCATCGGTTCAACAAAGTATACGATGCCTGCAAGGCCAACCAGTGCTAGCACGATAGTGTATGGCAGGGCCATGATTACCATGCGGCCGTAAGACAGTCGAATTAACGGCGCAAGTGCAGACGTTAATAGGAATAAGAACGCAGCTTGACCGTTTGGTGTTGCAACAGAAGGTAGGTTAGTACCTGTGTTGATAGCAACAGCAAGCAGGTCGAACTGGTCGCGAGTAATAATGCCTTCAACTAACGCTGTTTTCACTTCGTTGATGTAAACCGTACCTACGAACACGTTATCTGAAACCATCGATAGAATACCGTTGGCTACATAGAATAGGGCAAGCTGAGCGCCTTTATCTTCAACGTGAAGAACCGCATCGATTACTGGCTTGAATAGTGCTTGGTCGATGATTACTGCAACGACAGCGAAGAACACAGCAAGAAGCGCAGTAAATGGTAGCGCTTCCTCAAAAGCTTTACCCATAGAGTGCTCTTCGATTACACCTGTAAACGCAGTCGCTAAAATGATAACTGAAAGACCAATTAAACCAACTTCAGCAACGTGAAGTGCCAAGCCAACGATAAGCCAAACTGCGATTGCACTTTGAACCCAAAGCTTTGCAACATCTTGTTTAGTTCGGTTTTCACGTTCTTTGTTGTCAAACTCAACTAGGATTTGGCGAACGTTGTTTGGCAGCTTTGCGCCATAACCGAATACTTTGAATTTCTCGACAAGCGCACAAGTTAGAATGCCGCAGAAGAAAACAGGCAATGTTACAGGAAGCATACGGATAATAAACTCACCGAATTCCCAGCCTGCTTGTTTAGCGATAACTAAGTTTTGTGGTTCACCAACCATGGTCATTACACCACCTAGCGCAGTACCTACACCAGCGTGCATCAGTAGCGAGCGTAAGAAAGCACGGTAGTCTTCTAAGTCTTCACGAGTTAGTTCAGAGATTTCTTCATCGTGAGTATGGTCGTGTGCAGAGTTAGAGCCTTTGCCCGATGCCACTTTGTGGTAAATCGAGTAGAAGCCCACAGCCACGCTGATCACAACTGCGATTACAGTTAGTGCATCTAGGAAAGCTGATAGGAATGCTGCTGCGACACAGAACGCAACAGAAAGCATGATCTTAGAACGAATGCCGAGCAGTATCTTCGTGAAAATGAACAGAAGAAGTTCTTTCATGAAGTAAATGCCGGCAACCATGAATACTAATAAGAGTAATACTGGAAGGTTTGCTTGCAGCTCATGATAAACCATTTCAGGTTTGGTCATGCCAATCGCAACGGCTTGAATTGCCAATAAGCCACCCGGTTGAAGAGGGTAGCACTTGAGAGCCATAGCTAGGGTGAAAATAAACTCAACCACCAATAGCCAGCCCGCAACAAATGGGTCAACTAGGAAGAAAACAAACGGGTTGATGATTAAAAAGGAAATGATGGCAAGTTTATACCAATCAGGAGCTTTACCAAGGAAATTCTTGATAAAAGCGTTTCCGAGAGACATCGGCATGTTAATACTCTTTTATGTTGATTATGAATAGACAAGCAATACAACATTTTGAGAATCGAGCTATAGAAAGTGTTAAAAACTATAACTAACAGTGACTTAGAAAAACTACATTCCATGTAACGTTCTGTGGTCTTGCCAAGTCACTCCCTTAGAAACTCAAGCACTGCTTATTTTTGAGCGCAACTCTACTCTTAGATAACATTTAGTCAACAGGAAAAGCCCTGTAGCACCTAAAATACCTCTTTTTTGTGTGAGAAACGCGATCAAAGTAGCGGAAGCATACCACTTAAAATGTGATAAAAACCGACTAGAATCAATATTTCAGCGAAATGATTGAAATTTACAGAATAAAGACGGTTTATATATGATTATTACAACTTAATATTGCAATTTGATAGCTTTGAAAATATGACCAATGTCGTTGATTTTAAAGTGAATTTATTGTGTTAATTATTTGTTGAAATGCTGATTTATATAGACTTGCTTTGCAAACCTTGGACGGAAACATGAGCTTAACTTTAGAGCTTTAGCTCTACTGGTGTTTTGGGGGAGTAAAATTTTTGAGGGTGTTTCCGCTCGCCTTTACTAGTGGTATGATGAGTAAATTAGAAGAAAATAATTTAATTGGATTGAAGTGTAGATGGTCATTAAGGCGAAGAGCCCGGCAGGATTTGCAGAAAAGTATATCATTGAAAGTATTTGGAATGGCCGTTTCCCTCCAGGTTCTATCTTGCCAGCAGAGCGTGAGCTTTCTGAGCTAATTGGTGTTACACGTACTACGCTTCGTGAAGTACTACAACGTCTTGCTCGTGATGGTTGGTTAACAATCCAACATGGCAAACCAACTAAAGTTAACCAGTTTATGGAGACATCAGGCCTTCATATCCTTGATACGCTAATGACGCTGGATGTTGATAACGCAAGCAAGATGGTAGAAGACCTGCTTGCTGCTCGTACTAATATCAGCCCGATTTTCATGCGTTATGCATTCAAAGCAAATAAAGAGGCTTCAGAGCGTACAATCAGTAATGTGATTGAATCGTGTGAAGCGCTACTTGCGGCACCTACGTGGGATGAGTTCTTAGAATCTTCTCCGTATGCAGACAAAATTAAGCAAGCAGTAAAAGAAGACACAGAGAAAGATGAAGCAAAACGTCAGACGATCTTAATTGCAAAGACGTTCAACTTTTATGACTACATGCTGTTCCAACGTTTAGCGTTCCATTCAGGTAACCAGATTTACGGTCTGATCTTTAACGGTGTACGTAAGCTCTATGATCGTATCGGTAGCTACTACTTCTCTAATCCTGAAGCTCGTCGCTTGGCTATGGAGTTTTACAAAGAGTTGTTCGTTATCTGTGAGAGCGGTCAACGTGAAAACTTGCCTTTGGTTATTCGTAATTACGGTATCGCAAGTGCACAGATCTGGAACGAAATGAAAACGACGTTACCAACAAACTTTACGGAAGACGACAGCTAATCTTTTTGGTGAACTTAGTCAGTTGCTAAAGTAAGAACAAAGAAAAGCGGCGAGATAATTCAATTATCTCGCCGCTTTTTATTTATTAAGAGTCTGGTTAACTTGGTCGATTGTTATTTAACCCGCAAACTCTTCTGAGTCAGGACGGTGAGTAAATTGAACGCCATTTAGAAAATCACAAAGCAATTGGTCTTCACACACTTTGTAGTTTTTGTTCTCTGGCTTGCGGAAGTAGGCGCCAATCTCATACTTACTTAGGCTGATACCCACCACTTCTAATACATCGAGCACGTCTTCTGCTTTCATGTTCAACGCAATACGTAGCTTCATGAAAATCATGTTGTTGGTAAGTGCAACTTCAGGCTTTGGCTGAGCCCCTTCTTTTTTACCGCGCTTAAGGTTAATGAAACCATTTAGGAATACCGCTAACTCTTTGTCTTTCATCTTAGAGCATGACTTATCGTTATCCGCTTTTAGCCAGTTAATCACTTGGTCGTGGGCAACAGTCACATCCGCTTGCTCGATAGCTTTGATGATTTGTGCGTTCTTAAGGTTTAGTGCGTGTTGAATACGACGCAAAATTTCGTTGTTAGTCACAGAGGTGTCCTAAAAGGTTTAGAGAGTAAAGCGGCTTCAAACGGCGTATTGCTGCCGATAACCTTGTCATACTTTACTTAGCATAGTTGACGGCGACTCTAACAGAGAACGCCGATTTTCGGTAGATATAAAAAATCCCCGATGCTATTAACTCTTTCAAGTTAAGTTACATCAGGGATTTGGCAGTGAATGCTTTATCTGACAGACGCCAGAATTACATTACACGCATACCAGGTTGAGCACCTTCGTGTGGCTCAAGGATCCATAGGTCGCTGCCGCCAGGGCCCGCTGCTAGGATCATGCCTTCAGACATACCAAACTTCATCTTACGAGGTTTTAGGTTTGCAACCATAACAGTTAGCTTACCTTCTAGCTCTTCAGGTTTGTATGCTGACTTGATGCCAGAGAATACTTGGCGAGTCTCACCACCGATGTCCAGTTGGAACTTCAGTAGTTTGTTCGCTTTTGGCACCTCTTCACATGAGATGATACGAGCAATACGCATATCAACGGCTGCGAACGCGTCAAATTCAATCTCTTCAGCGATTGGTTCTTTGTCTAGCTCTGTTTGGCTTGCTTTTTCTTTCTCAGCTTCTGCTTTCTCTTTAGCGGCCATTTCTGCTGCTGCGTCTTCTTTAGAAGACTCAATCATCGCTTCCACTTTCTTAGGATCAATACGGCTAAATAGCGCTTTGAACTTAGTGATCTCGTGATCAGTTAGCGGAGTAGCAACACCTTCCCACGTTAGCTCTTCGTTTAGGAAAGCTTCAGTGCGAGCCGCAAGTTCAGGCATCACTGGTTTCAGGTAAGCCATTAGGACACGGAATAGGTTGATACCAACAGAAGAAACTTCTTGAAGCTCTTTCTCTTTACCTTCTTCTTTTGCAAGAACCCAAGGTGCTTTTTCGTCGATGTACTGGTTCGCTTTATCTGCTAGTGCTGTGATTTCACGGATAGCACGACTGAATTCACGAGTTTCGTATAGCTCACCGATACGCGCTGCAGCAGCAACGAATTCGTTGTATAGCTCTGGTTCTGCAAATTCAGCGGCTAGCTTGCCTTCGAAGCGCTTAGTGATGAAGCCAGCGTTACGAGAAGCTAAGTTAACAATCTTGTTTACTACGTCAGCGTTTACACGTTGAGTGAAGTCTTCAAGGTTAAGGTCAAGGTCATCGATACGGCTGTTTAGTTTCGCAGCGTAGTAGTAACGTAGACATTCAGGGTCTAGGTGATTTAGGTACGTACTTGCTTTAATGAAAGTACCTTTAGACTTAGACATCTTCGCGCCGTTTACAGTCACGTAGCCGTGTACGAATACGTTGTTTGGCTTACGGAAACCAGAACCTTCTAGCATTGCAGGCCAGAATAGGCTGTGGAAGTAAACGATGTCTTTACCGATGAAGTGGTAAAGCTCAGCGGTGCTGTCTTTCTTCCAGTACTCGTTAAAGTCTAGATCGTCGCGCTTGTCACATAGGTTCTTGAATGAGCCCATGTAGCCGATTGGTGCATCTAGCCATACGTAGAAGAACTTGTCTTTTTCGCCTGGGATCTCGAAGCCAAAGTATGGTGCATCACGAGAGATGTCCCATTGTTGTAGACCAGACTCGAACCACTCTTGCATTTTGTTTGCTGTTTCAGCTTGCAGTGAGCCAGAACGTGTCCACTCTTTTAGCATGCTTTCAAACTGAGGTAGATCGAAGAAGAAGTGCTCAGAGTCTTTCATTACTGGAGTTGCGCCAGAAACTGCTGACTTAGGATCGATTAGCTCAGTTGGGCTGTATGTCTCACCACAGTTATCACAGTTATCACCGTACTGGTCTTCTGACTTACACTTAGGGCAAGTACCTTTTACGAAACGGTCTGGTAAGAACATCTCTTTCTCAGGGTCGAAAAGCTGAGAAATAGTACGGCTAGAAATGAAACCGTTCTTTTTAAGTTCTAGGTAGATGTGAGAAGCCAGTTCACGGTTCTCGTCGCTGTGTGTGCTGTGGTAGTTATCAAAGCTGATATCAAAGCCAGCGAAGTCTTTTTGGTGCTCTTCACTAACAGCAGCGATCATCTCTTCTGGCGTGATACCCATCTGTTGAGCTTTAAGCATAATTGGCGTGCCGTGAGCATCGTCAGCACAGATGAAGTTTACAGTGTTGCCACGTAGACGCTGGTATCGAACCCAGATATCAGCTTGGATATGCTCAAGCATATGACCAAGGTGAATAGAGCCGTTAGCGTACGGAAGCGCACAAGTTACCAAAAGTTGTCTTGGATCAGTTGCCATACTTAATAATTCGCTTTTTTGATAGGTATAAATTTGATTGGTAATACTACTTTATAACGTGTGATACGCCAAGGTATCAGACAAAGGATTCCCCTAGTTTTTTAGGGGTTCAGTCTTCATCTCGTGGGTGATAGCATAAATAAAAAAAGGAGCCCCAATGCGTAACTTTACTTCGAAGCAAGATTTCTGTTCATGGTTGAATGAGTTTGAGTCACCAATCCTCATCCCAGAGTGGGCGCTACACCAAAACATTGTCTCAGTTGATCCTCGCGGATCGTTTGTTATTACTTTGCCTTTCGCTGCGAATCAGCTTGCTGTTGACCTGGAAAATTGGATTAACGCTCAGATTGAACAAAAGCTTGTGAGTGCTTTTCAATTTGAAGTGAAGGTCAAGCCATCGGCACTTGAAACGACGGTATCAACGCCACTTAAAGGCGTGAAGAATATTATTGCCGTCACTTCTGCCAAGGGCGGGGTGGGTAAATCAACGACTTCAGTTAACCTTGCGTTGGCTTTGTCTAAATCTGGTTCAAAAGTCGGTTTGTTGGATGCGGACATCTACGGCCCATCGGTTCCTATGATGCTAGGGCAGTTAGATGCGAAGCCAGAAGTGCAAAACAATAAGTGGATGATGCCAATCGAAGCACACGGTATTTTCACTCATTCAATTGGCTACCTTGTATCGAAAGATGATGCCGCTATTTGGCGTGGTCCGATGGCGGCAAAAGCACTCGGTCAGCTTGTGAATGAAACCGTATGGCCAGAGCTGGATTACCTGGTTATCGATATGCCACCGGGCACAGGTGATATCCAGTTAACTCTATCCCAGCAAATCCCAGTAACCGGTGCGGTGGTTGTGACTACTCCTCAAGATCTAGCATTAGCAGACGCACGTAAAGGTGTCGCGATGTTCGATAAAGTGAGTGTGCCTGTAGCAGGCTTAGTTGAAAACATGAGCTACCATATATGTAGTCACTGTGGTGAGAAAGAGCATATCTTTGGCGCTGGTGGCGCAGAGGCTATGTCTGAAGAGTTCTACCTCGATATCTTAGCGCAAATCCCACTGCATATTGATGTTCGCGAAGACATCGATGCCGGTTGCCCGACGGTAGTGCGTCGCCCTGATAGCGAACATACACGTCACTACCTTGAGCTTGCTGAAAACGTCGCGGCTAAAATGTTTTGGACGGGTAAAGCGCGACCAGAAGCGATCAACTTTTCTATGGTTGAATAGTAAGCGCGAACCTCAACGCGGTATAGATAATGAGTGGTTTAGATAAACAGCCCGTGGTTTTTGCACAACTATCGTTTTTTGGTTAGGTAGTTGGCAAGCCTGTGCAAATAGTTGTAGGCAAGTTATTTGAAAGCAAACGATTGTCTTAAGTAAATGTATTGAGATCATCAATTTGACTGCAATTTGCTAAAATGGCGACTAGAATCTCGGTGCTTTAGCCCCTATAATCAGGCGGTTTATCTATTCCCACCACCAAACCATATCGGGTGCAAAATAATGTCTGATAATAATCAATGTGTCATCGTAGGTATCGCTGGCGCTTCAGCTTCAGGAAAAAGTCTGATTGCTAGTACGATTTATAATGAGCTGCGCGAAAAAGTAGGCGACCATCAAATTGGTGTTATCACGGAAGATTGCTATTACAGCGACCAAAGCCACTTGAGTATGGAAGAGCGTGTTAAAACTAACTACGATCACCCAAATGCACTGGACCATGATCTGTTATGTGAGCATTTACAGCAGCTGATGAGTGGCAATGCTGTAGAAGTACCAGAGTACAGCTACACAGAACACACACGTACTTCTGAAACGACTACACTTACTCCTAAGAAAGTGATCATTTTAGAAGGTATTCTGCTATTAACAGACCCACGTCTTCGTAACCTAATGCACGCAAGTGTGTTCATGGATACACCACTAGACATCTGTCTACTACGCCGTGTTAAGCGTGACGTTGAAGAGCGTGGTCGCACAATGGATACAGTACTAAAGCAATACCAAGAAACAGTACGTCCAATGTTCATGCAGTTTATCGAGCCTTCAAAACAACATGCAGACATCATCGTTCCTCGTGGTGGTAAAAACCGTATTGCGATTGATGTGCTAAAAGCGCACATTGCGAAGTTGTTGAAGTCTTAATCGAATAAAATTTTGCCTAAGTGACTCACTTAGCTTTATTTTTTACCGAATCAGTGGCACTTTTATAGTGCCACTTTCTTTTGGAATCTAAGCAAGGAATATGCGGATGAAGAAACTACTCATTTTCATAGCTGTACCAGTGTTTGTTGTAATTGCAGCAATTCTGGCACTAGTGCTGTTAGTGAATCCCAACCAATTTAAGCCATTAATTGTCGAACAAGCCCAAAAACACACAGGCCTAGAGCTCGTGATCGAGGGGGATATCAGCTGGCAATTCTTCCCATCCATTGGCTTTGAACTTGGTCAAACTGAATTGCGTAACCCTGAAGGGTTCACCCAACCGAACTTATTTAAGGTTGATACGGTTGGTGTTGATGTTTCGGTTACTCCGCTATTTAGCAACCAATTAGAGATCGGCAACATTACTCTAGATGGTGCAGAATTCTATTTAGAAACGCTTAAAGATGGTCGCAAGAACATTGATGCACTAACGCAAGCGTCAGCGCCTCAAGAATCTGAGCCTGCAGCAGACACAAGTTCTGAATCAGCGCCTGCCCCTCAAGAGCAAACTACCACAGACGCATCGGGTTGGACGATCAACCTTGCGGGCGTAACTGTATCAAACGCATTATTTGAAATGGACGACAAGCAAGCGGGTTCATTCACTAAGCTATACGATGTGTCTTTGAATCTTTCTGAGTTTGCCGTTGATACATGGACAACCGCGACGTTTGCAGCTTCTGGTGAAAACAATCAACAGAAGTTCTCTGCGGAAGGTAGCGCAGAGTTCAAGTTAGCTGAAGGCTTCGCAAGTTACGCACTTCGTAATATCGACTTAAACGCTAAGTTCAATGATCCAGCGACGTCGATTGAGTCAGCAAAAATTGGCTTGAATACGTTTGAGTTCGATAAGGTAAACCAACTGACTTACGCTGTAATCGGTAACGCGGCTGGCCTTGACCTTGATCTTAAAGGTGGCGGTGAACTTACTGTTGATAGTGCGATTTCAAAAGTAACGCTGAACAAATTAACGTTAGACTCAACATTCAAAGGCGACACGCTTCCTCAGTCTCCAATGAAAGTCGACATGCTGTCTGACTTAAGCTTCGATCTGAACAAGAGCCACCTGAGCTTTGTGTTAGAGAAGCTACAAGCTAACGCTATTGCATTAGACGGTAAAGCAGACGTAACCCTATCTGAAATACCAAAGGTTCGTTTCTCTCTTCATAGCCCGAATATTGATTTAGATGAATTCCTAGGCTTAGGCAATACAACAGAAACCGCGAGCACAGCGCCTTCTGGTTCTGCTGGTGGCTCAACGTCAAACTCAGGTAGTTCAGCTCCTGCTCAAGAAGTGGAACCTGATCTGTCGGCTCTGAAAACGTTAGACGTGAAAGGTGACATCACGATTGATAAGTTCAAGGCGAACAACGCGAAGATGCAGAATGTTAAAACGGCATTTTCGGTTAACCGTGGTATCGCAGAGCTAACCTCATTCACCTCGAATCTTTACCAAGGTTCTATTTCTGCTACTGCAAAGTTAGACGCTCGTAAAACACCGGCGACTTACACGGCTAAGAAGAAAATTAAAGGCGTGAAAGTACAACCGTTACTGGTTGATGTTGCAGATAACGATATGCTGGAAGGTACCGGTAATATTGATGTCAACGTGAAAGGTAAGAGTCTGACTCCGACGGGTATCAAGAAAAACCTAGTCGGTACTATCGCGATTAACTTTGAAGATGGTGCAGTTAACGGCATCAACGTAGCTCAACTGATTCGAGAAAACTACGCTAAGATCAAGGGCGAGAAAGTTGAAAGCACAAATGAAGCTCAAAAAACGGACTTCAGTGCAATGAAAGCGACGCTGAAAGTGGATAAAGGTTGGGTTTCAACGAACGACTTATCAGCACAGTCGCCATTGTTACGTGTAACCGGTCAAGGTAAAGCGAACTTCATCAATGAAACCGTAGACTTCCTTGTTCGTACATCGATTGTGGGTTCACTTGAAGGTCAGGGCGGTAAGAGCATCGACGATCTGAAAGATGTGACGATCCCAATTAAGGTAACTGGCCAGTGGGCTGACCCGAAATTCGCACTTGTTTTTGATGATGTGTTGAAGCAGAAAGCACAGAAAGAAATTGACCGTGGTGTGAACAAGCTAACGGACAAGATCAAAGACGAGAAAACCAAAGAAGCCGTTGATGGTTTATTGAAAGGTTTCTTTAACTAAACGTTTTTAACTCGTATATAAAAGAAGCGCCATTCCTATTGTAGGAGTGGCGCTTTTGTTTGGGTGCTTATAATACTTTCGAGAGATTCCCTATGACACTCGTCCCTCGTTCTAGGGAATGACGATCGGTTTCGTCCTTTGTTCAAGGGCGTGACAGTCTAGTGGTCGTCATCCTTGAGAGGGAAGAATGACCGAGTCGTGATCTCTGGTTGAATGCTATTACCAATCCACGCCTTGAAGCGCTTTTACACCAGATTCGAAAGCGTGTTTAACGTTACGAACTTCAGACACGGTATCGGCCATGTCCGTTAAAGTGCGGTGCGCCCCACGACCAGTAATGATCACGGATTGCATTTTCGGACGATTATTCAGAGCTTCTACCACTTCATCCAGTTCAATGTAGCCGTAACTCACCATGTAAGTCAGCTCATCAAACAGAATTACATCAATCGACTCATCGGCTAGCATACGCTGACACTCTTTCCACACGCGCTGTGCGGCTTCGATATCTTGAGCCTTGTTTTGCGTTTCCCAAGTAAAGCCAGTACCCATCACTTGGAACTCTACATCAAGCTTTTGAAGAACGTTCTTTTCACCGTTATCCCAAGTTCCTTTTACAAACTGAGCAACGGCACACTTCTTACCATGACCAACGGCACGTGTAATCGTACCAAAACCGGATGTTGATTTACCTTTACCGTTACCAGTGATGACCAGCAATAGGCCTTTTACTTCTTGTGCTGCAGCGACACGAGCATCGACTTGTTCTTTTACTTTCTGTTGTCTTGCTTTGTGGCGTTGTTCTTTGTTGTCTTCAGTCGACATAACAAATCCTTTTAAGTTGTGATTGCGCCTATCATAGCCTAACTTAACGATAGCAAAAACCATCGGAAGAACAGGTGATTACGGATGAAAAAGATACTCGTGGTTTGTATGGGGAATATTTGTCGCTCGCCAACAGGTGAAGCGGTATTACGAAAGAAGGCACAGCAGCTCAATATTGATGTTCTAGTCGACTCTGCAGGGACGATTGGTTTCCATCAAGGCAATCCGCCGGATTCACGCTCTAAAGCGGCAGGAGAGAAGCGAGGCTATAGCTTTAAAGGCATTACTTCACGAAAAGTCGTCGCAAATGATTTTGAAGAGTTTGACTTAATACTCGCGGCAGATAGAGCTAACTTGACCGACTTAATGAGCCAATGTCCGGCACATTTGCAATACAAACTGTCGTTGTTTCTAAGCTTTGGTGAATCGCAGTATCAAGAGGTTCCTGATCCGTATTATGGAGAGGGTGATGGGTTCGAACTGGTTTTGGATTTAATCGAAGAGTCTAGCGAAGCGATATTAAGGTCGATTTGATATCGAGGATATAAAAGCAGTAGAACGCTTGCACGCGAAGTATAAAAAAGGCCGACATTGAATGTCGGCCTCTCTATATCTAGCGTAAAGTGATGCTTAGGATTACTTAGACATTACTTTGTAGATTGGGTCTTCAGCTACGTTAGCTTCTACTAAGCTGCCTGCTTTGTGCAGCATAGCAACACAGTCTTGGCTTAGGTGACGAAGGTGCAGCGTTTTACCTTGTGCTGCGTAACGCTCAGCAATGGTATCAATTGCTTCAATAGCTGAGTGGTCGGTTACGCGAGAGTTCGCGAAATCAACGATTACATCTTGTGGATCTTCATGAGCGTCAAATAACTCAAGGAAGTTCGCTGTTGAACCGAAGAAGATTGGACCGTTTACTTTGTACTCTTTTGAACCCGCTTCGTTGATGCAAGTATCTGCGTAGATGTGCTTAGCATGCTGCCATGCAAACATCAGTGCAGATGCAATAACACCCACAAATACAGCAACCGCTAGGTCAGTCATTACTGTCACAACCGTAACAAGAACGATAACGAAGAAGTCTTGCTTAGGTACGCGACGTGCAAGCTTGAAGGTTGCCCATTCGAATGTACCAATAACAACCATGAACATCACACCAACTAGCGCCGCTAGCGGGATCATTTCGATAAGTGCTGAACCGAATAGGATGAACATTAGCAATGCCACAGCAGCAACGATGCCCGATAGACGACCACGGCCACCAGAGTTTACGTTGATCATTGACTGACCAATCATCGCACAACCACCCATCGCGCCAAATACTGAACACGTCACGTTAGCCATACCTTGACCAACACATTCACGGTTAGATTGACCACGAGTGTTCGTCATCTCGTCTAGTACTGTTAGCGTTAGTAGTGATTCGATTAGACCAATCGCTGCAAGGATCACTGCGTAAGGCAGGATGATGTATAGCGTTTCTAGGTTAAACGGTACTGCTGGAATAGAAAAAGTCGGTAGAGAACCCGCCAGCGTTGCTGCTTCGTCACCAGACATAGTACGTAGGAAATCAACAACAGTACGAGTTTCAAGATCAAGACCTACAACCAATGCCGTCACCGTTACGATAGCAACCAATGAAGATGGTACTGCTGTCGTCAGTTTTGGTAGGAAGTGGATGATCGCCATAGTTAGTGCCACTAGGCCTAACATCAGAGTCATCTGGTCGCTTGGTAGCCAAGTTAATGCACCTGTTAGATCCGGTGCTTTGAATTGACCAAGTTGAGCTAGGAAAATAACGATAGCTAAGCCGTTCACGAAACCAATCATTACTGGGTGTGGAACGATGCGGATAAATTTACCTAGCTTGAAGACACCTGCTGCAATTTGCAGAAGGCCAGCTAGCATAATTGCCGCGAATAGGTATTGAACACCATGAGTTGCAACTAGGCTTACCATTACAACAGCCATTGCGCCAGTCGCACCAGAAATCATGCCTGGGCGGCCGCCGAAGATTGAAGTGATAAGACCTACGATGAATGCTGCGTACAGACCAACCATTGGGTCAACGCCAGCAACAAAGGCGAATGCTACAGCTTCAGGTACCAGAGCAAGTGCTACGGTAAGGCCTGACAGTACGTCATTCTTTACAGAGTGCTTAGAAAATTGTGGGAATTCGAACATGTGTGCTCAGCTATGCTTAAAATGGATTTACCGACACGAGTGTATTGCGTAGCTAAACAGTGATGAAAAAGAGCGGCAATAGCTAAGTGTCGAAAAGATAAGTGCGCGAATGCTACCCAAAATTGTGACTAAGTTCAAGGTAGAACCCAATTTTGAGTAATATATCTATTAATTTTTATTCGATTAGCAGATAAGAAAAAGGCTGCTTAAATAAGCAGCCTTTGATTCGATTTTCTAATGATTACTCAGTAGTAAACACTAGTAGTTTGGCTTAGTCATGCCTGCGCCAGCTTTGTTTGACGCTACCTGACTACCTGCACCTTTTGGTACAAAACGTTCAGTGCGGAACGGTGCTGCAACCACTTCAATCTCTTTGATCTCTTGAGGACCAGGAGCTTTAGTCATTGGTGAGCCCGCTTGCTTCTTCGCAACTGTTGCTTTTGGCATTTCTGCTTTTGCAACAGGCGCTTCTTCAACTTTCACTTCAGCTTTCGGTGCTTCAACGACTTTTGCTGGTTCAACGACAGCCGTTTCAGCTTCAACTGCTGGTGCTTCAGCAACTGCTTCCTCAGTTTTCACAGTCTCAACTGGTGCTTCAACTACTGGAGTTTCAACGACAGGTGCCTCAACTTTCGCTTCGGCAACCACTGGAGCTTCTTCAACAACAGCAGGAGCTTCAGTGACTTGAGCTTCAGCAACTGGTGCCTGAGTTACTGCAGTCTCTTCACGGCGGATAATCACTTTACCCATTGCCAGTTCAGGACATGCAAAACCGCCTGCCATTACAACGCTGCTTTGTGGAGCTGCCTCTTGAGCGACATTTTGCTCTTGAGTATTAACCACTGTTTGCGTTTCAACTGCTACTTCAGCCACTTCAGGTTTTGCCTGTTTGTGATGAGGTTTTGGAATGAAGCGAGGCATCACTTTACCCATAGCCATCTCTGGAGAAGCTACACCACCTTTACGTAGGCGGAATGGGTTAGGGCGACGATCACGACCGCGACGACGACGTTGACCACTTGCACGTAGGTGACGTGGAGAACGACGGTTACGACGTTGTTTCGGTTCTTCCTGTTCAGATTGCTCGCCATTTGCTTGAGTTGCTTCAACTTGCTCTGCAACTTTTTGCTCTTGCGCTACTGATTTGTTTTTCGCTGCTGCTTGCTCTTTAGAAACAGATGGTGCTTTTTGTTCCTTAGTTGAGTTTTCAGCCGCGTCTGCTTGAGCTTGCTGGTCTTTAACACGAACTTGCTTGTTCAGCTTACGACGTTGGCGACGCTCTTTGATCTTAGCAGCTTTCGCTTCAGGCTTAGCCTTTGGCGCATCTGACTTACCAGCTTGTGCGTCTGCCGCTAGCTGTAGGCCTTCTTCTGCTAATTTAGATGGTGCTTGCTCTTCGCGTTGCTTCTGCTCGTCACGCTGCTTGTTTCGGCGATCTTGCTTAGGCTTACGAGGTTGACGATTTTGCTGTGGAGCTGCATCTTTCTGCTCTTCAGGCTTCTCATCACGTGCAGGCTTGCGACGGCGTTTGTTGTCACGGTTATCGTTACGGTTGTCACCACGCTCACCACGTTGGTTACGGCGGCGGTTATCGTTACGGTCACGGCGTTGACGGTTTCCGTTGCGGTTGTTTTTAGGCTTCTCTTCAGTTTGTTTCTCTTCTTGCTTCTCTTCTTGAGTTGAAGAGCCAAATAGGAAACTACCGATAGCCTTAAAGAAGCGACCAATTAGGCCTGATTCTTGTGCTACTGGCTCAGCTTTCTTCTCTTGTGCCGCTTTTGGTGCTGGCGCTGGAGTCGGTGCTGATTGAGCTGGAGCAGCGAAGCCTTTCAGAGCTGGCTCTTCGATCTTCTTAGGACGAATTGCTTGTTCTGCAGGTTCTTTGCTTTCAGCTTCTTTCAGAGCATCTAGCTTCTTAGGAAGTAGGTAAGAAAGTAGATCGAACTCTTCGCCTTCACGAACACGGATAACCTCAAAGTGCGGTGTTTCCATGTCAGAGTTAGGAACAACAGTGATCTTAACTTCTTGGTTCTTCTCGATGTGGTTTACTGAGCGACGTTTTTCGTTCAGAAGGTAAGATGCGATAGGTACAGGCACAACAGCAAGTACTTGTGCTGTGTTGTCTTTCAGAGCTTCTTCTTCAATCAAACGTAGAACAGACAGTGCTAGAGATTCGTTATCACGAACAACACCAGTACCTGTACAACGAGGACAAATGTGGTGGCTTGCTTCTGCTAGTGATGGGCTCAAACGTTGACGAGACATCTCTAGAAGACCAAAGCGAGAAATACGGCCAATTTGTACACGAGCACGGTCTAGACGAACGGCATCACGTAGGCGGCTTTCAACTTCGCGTTGGTGGCGAACCGGAGTCATATCGATAAAGTCGATAACAACAAGACCACCTAGATCACGTAGACGTAATTGACGTGCAATTTCATCGGCTGCTTCTAGGTTAGTGTTAAGTGCTGTCTCTTCGATATCGCCGCCCTTTGTTGCACGAGCTGAGTTGATATCGATAGAAGTTAGCGCTTCTGTTGGATCGATTACGATAGAACCACCAGATGGAAGACGAACTTCACGTTGGAAAGCCGATTCGATCTGGCTTTCAATCTGGTAGTGACTGAATAGTGGTACTTCACCATCGTACTTCTTAACGCGATTCATGAAATCTGGGCGTATTAGTTGAATGTGCGCTTGAGCACGTTCAAAAATAGTGTTGCTGTCGATTAGAATCTCGCCGATGTCACGACGTAGGTAGTCACGAATTGCGCGAACAATAACGTTACTTTCTTGGTGAATTAGGAAAGGAGCTGCATTTGAATCTGAAGCTTGCTTGATAGCGCCCCAGTGATTCAATAGAACATTTAGGTCCCACTCTAGCTCTTCTGCGCTTTTGCCAACGCCCGCTGTACGCACGATTAAGCCCATACCTTGAGGAAGCTCAAGAGTGCTCAATGCTGCTTTCAGTTGGGTGCGCTCATCACCTTCGATACGACGAGAAATACCGCCTGCACGAGGGTTGTTTGGCATAAGAACTAAGTAACTACCTGCCAAAGAGATGAAAGTTGTCAGTGCAGCACCTTTGCTACCACGTTCTTCTTTCTCTACTTGTACGATTACTTCTTGGCCTTCTTTTAGCACTTCTTTAATGCTAGGACGGCCTTGGTATGTATAACCTTCAGGGAAGTATTCGCGGGCAATTTCTTTAAGAGGGAGGAAACCGTGACGTTCTGCGCCGTAATCAACGAATGCCGCTTCTAGGCTTGGTTCAATACGGGTAATACGTCCTTTGTAGATATTCGCTTTCTTTGACTCATGACCTGGACTTTCGATATCTAGATCGAATAGTCGCTGGCCGTCAACCAAAGCGACACGCAACTCTTCTTTTTGAGTTGCGTTAATTAACATTCTTTTCATTTAGAAATACTCGTTGTCTTTTCTTATTTTCATCATTGTTCTTATCGCTTTATTTCGTTTCTCATGGTGCCAGATCCCATGGCTTTATCGGTGCAGCCTCCCGGCTGGAGAGGGATGCTCTGGGGCACGTCAGTCATCATAGGGAGTTAGCCTATGATCCGCGATGTGGCGGTGAATACTCAACATGAGCGTACGTGAGTAGAGCGATAAGGGGACTCAGTTGACTGTGTCTTACGCCAATTGCAGCACTGTCTAATCTGAGTTATCTACTCATTTACTTGCTTATGAACGATTGTCTGTTTAAATTTTAGTCAAACCGTTGATAGCAGCTGTGAACTATAGCAGTGGTCGGTAAACACAGCAATCTGCTTTGTCGGAATGCTGTAAAAAAAACAGTTTTTGTTTGTGTTTTGATAGCTCTAACTCACTGTCTATAAATAATTTATCAATTGATATTTTAATTTGCAGGAATCTTGGTGCTTTTTTGTTCGAAGAATCAAAGAAATATAGAACTTCAGCGACCATTTGGTGGTAGATGATCAAGAATTAAGAGTAAATTAGTTCAGAATAGACCTAAGAAAATCTCAATTATCAAAAGTGACAGTGATACAATAGCGCAATGAGCGAAATTAGAACCCAAGTCCAATTTGTCGATATTGACGAAGATATGGCTGGTCAGCGTATTGATAACTTCTTACGCAACCAATTAAAAAACATCCCGAAAAGCATGATTTACCGAATCGTGCGTAAAGGCGAAGTCCGCGTAAACAAAAAACGCATCAAGGCTGAGTACAAACTAAAAGCTGGTGATTTAGTTCGTATCCCGCCAGTTACCATTGAAGAGAAAGTCGAAGAGAACGTGCCAAGCACGAAACTCAACAAGGTTTCAGAATTGGAACAGTGCATCATTTATGAAGATGATCACATGTTAATTCTTAACAAACCGTCTGGCACTGCTGTTCATGGTGGTAGCGGATTAAAGTTTGGCGCGATTGAAGCATTACGTGCTCTTCGCCCTGATGCTCGTTTTCTTGAATTAGTGCACCGTATTGATAGAGATACCTCTGGCATTTTGCTTGTTGCTAAGAAGCGCTCGGCGCTAAGACACCTTCAAGCACAGTTCCGTGAAAAAACGGTTCAAAAGTACTACTTCGCTTTAGTTATGGGCGAATGGAAGAACAGCTGTAAAGTCGTCAATGCACCTTTGTTAAAAAATGAAGTGAATAGCATTGTACGAGTGAACCCGAATGGTAAAGCTTCTGAAACCCGCTTTAAGGTTTTAGAAAAATTCCAAGAAGCGACGTTGATTCAAGCTAGTCCAATTACAGGCCGTACACACCAAATTCGTGTGCACGCTCAGTATACAGGTCACCCAATTGCTTGGGATGATCGCTACGGTGATCGTCGTTTTGACGCTTACACGGGCAAGGTTGGTCTTGATCGTCTGTTCCTACATGCAGCAAACATCAAGTTCACACACCCAGGTAGTGAAGAGAAGATGGATATCTCGGCGCCAATGGAAAGAAGGCTAGAGAAAGCCCTAACTGGTTTACGTAAGCTTTAAGAAGATACGAGATACGAGATACGAAGGTATAGAGTGCCTCTAAATTTGTTCTTCAGTATCCATAAATGAGAAAGGTTGACGAATATCGTCAACCTTTGTTGTTTTCATCTGTTGTAGAAAATCTCCAAGTTGCTCGTTCCTCGCTCTTGAGGATGACGACTTAAAATCACGTTCTATATCATTAGCTGGTTAGATAAAATTGCGTGTTCCGTCATTCCCTAGACTGACGAAGGAAGGAGTAGGGAATCTCTAACAAAGAGAGCGCATCCGTTACAGCACACTCATTCCTTGCGCTTCTAACATATCGACGAGATCGATCAGCGGTAAGCCGATCAAAGTATTCGGATCTTTTCCTTCCATCTCTTTAAACAACGCGATGCCTAACCCTTCACACATAAAACTGCCCGCGCAGTAATAAGGTTGTTCTTTCTCGACATAACTAATGATTTGCTGCTCGGTTAAATCGCGGAAATGCACAACAAAGGTGTCGAGACGCGTGTCAGCTTTATTGGTTTCGTTGTTCCAAACCGAAAGCCCAGTATAAAAAGTAATGCTCTTGCCGCTTTGACGAGATAACTGCTCGATCGCTTTTTCTCGAGTATGAGGCTTACCTATGATCTCTCCATCAATCACACAAACCTGATCAGAACCAATGACTAAGCTAGGTTGCTCCACAGCACAAGACTTAGCTTTGGTCTCAGCAAGGCGCATCACCAACTGTTGTGGCGTCTCTTCTGAAAGCGGCGTTTCATCGCAGTCTGGCTTGGCTGTAATGAAGCTTAACTGTAGTTTTTTGAGGATCTCTTGCCTAAATGGTGATGTAGAGGCTAAAACTAGTTGGTAATTTCTCATTTTAATTTACAATTCAAGGAAGCATTTATCTCAGGATAACGTAACTTGTCCTGCTATTCATAATGCTCTGAATAGGAAAGGCAGGAAAGTACATTTTTTTTGCCATTTCCTTTGACTAAACACGATTTGGAAGATAAGATTCGCGCCCTATGCAAAAGGAAAAAATACCGCGTACAGTTGATCCGGCAAGAACGGCTCAAAAACGACTCGATATGGATGGTATCATTCAGGTCAGTCTTTTGAAGCGTTTAACTGAAGCAACTGAAGGCGTAAAACGTGACGCGCAAGTCTCAATGTCATTTGGGCTTGATGAACAACGATTAGTCGTTATCTCTGGTAAAGCTAACGTCGAAGTCGATTTAGAGTGTCAACGTTGTAATGAGGTTTTCGCACATGAGTGCGATGTCCAATTTACTTATACTCCTGTTTACAGTGAGAAAAGTGAAGAGGAAGCACCGGAAGAGTACGATTTGGTAGATCTGAACGAGTACGGTGAGTTAGACCTGATTCAATTAGTTGAAGACGAGTTCATCCTTGGATTGCCACAAATAGCAATGCACGACGATGCGAAATGTAGCGTTAACTCAAATAACTTGGTGTTTGGTGAACTTCCTGAAGAAATTGAGGAAGACAAAAAGCCGAATCCATTTGATGTTTTAAAAAGCTTAAAGAAGTAATTGCTTCTTTAAGAATTTACATAGGAGTAGGGTCAATGGCCGTACAAAAGAGCAAGAAATCACGTTCAATGCGTGGCATGCGTCGTTCACACGATGCGCTAACTACAGCTGCACTTTCTGTAGACGCAACTTCAGGTGAAACTCACCTACGTCACAACGTGACTGCCGAAGGTTTCTACCGCGGCAAAAAGGTTATCAACAAGTAAGGTTGACCTTTGCAAAATCTAACCGTTGCGCTTGATGCAATGGGCGGGGACTTCGGTCCTCGTGTAACAGTGCCTGCCGCCGTGCAGGCACTGTCGTATTTCCCAGAGCTAAAAGTCATTCTAATAGGTGATCGAAACGCGATCACATCTCAATTATCTTCATTAGGTCGAATGCCTGATTCTCGTTTGAGTATCCAGCATTGTGATCGAGTCATTTCCAATTCTGAAAAACCTTCACTAGCCTTACGTAATAGTCAGGGTAGCTCTATGCGTGCCGCTATCGATCTGGTTGCCGAATCACAGGCTGATGCTTGTGTGAGTGGTGGTAACACTGGCGCACTGATGGCTTTGTCCCGTTTCCGACTTAAGCTCCTTCCTGGTATTGATAGGCCTGCATTGGTTTCAGCTTTGCCTACCGCCTCAGGAAATCGCACATGGATGCTTGATTTAGGGGCAAATGTGTCTAGTGATGCAGATTCGCTTTTCCAATTTGCTGTAATGGGCAGTGCATTAGCGGAACAACATTTAGGCCGCGCTCCACGTGTCGCTATTTTAAATATCGGTGCCGAAGAAATTAAAGGTAATGACCTTGTAAAACGATGCGCTGAAATGTTGTCGAATACTCAGTCTGTGAACTTCATAGGCTATATTGAAGGTAATCAACTCCTGCAAGATGCTGCTGATGTCGTCGTATGTGATGGTTTTGTGGGCAATGTCTGCTTAAAAACGTGCGAAGGTACGGCTCAGCTCTTTATTGATAAGCTAAAAACGCGCATGATGGCTTCAACAATAAAGGGTTGGATAGCCAGAATGTTGTTTTCTGAGCTATTTACTGAATTAAAAACCTTGAACCCCGACCAGTATAACGGCGCAAGTTTGTTAGGATTGCGCGGCATTGTCATTAAAAGTCATGGAAGTGCTGATGTATCTGCAGTTGTCAACGCGATTGGCGAGGCAGTACACGAGGTCAAACGACAAGTCCCCAGCCGCATTAGCGATCGTTTGGAAGCGGTTTTACTCGAGAGGCATTATTAGTCTTCATGTATAGCAAAATTTTAGGTACTGGCAGCTACTTGCCATCTCAGGTGCGTACTAACGCAGACTTAGAGAAAATGGTAGAGACTAGCGATGAGTGGATCGTTGCTAGAACAGGTATTAAAGAGCGTCGTATTTCAGCGGAGAACGAAACCGTTGCAGATATGGCGTTTTACGCTGCTGAAAATGCCATTGAAATGGCGGGTATCGACAAAGAAGATATTGATTTAATCATCGTTGCGACCACCAGTAGTAGCCACACATTCCCGTCTTCGGCGTGTCAAGTACAAGGTAAGCTTGGTATTAAAGGCTGCCCTGCGTTTGATTTGGCTGCAGCGTGTTCTGGTTTTGTCTATGCTTTGTCTGTTGCTGATCAGCACATCAAATCAGGCATGTGTAAGAACGTTTTGGTGATTGGTGCCGATGCACTGTCAAAAACCTGTGATCCGACTGACCGCTCTACGATCATCTTATTTGGTGATGCAGCAGGCGCGGTGGTTGTAGGCGCAAGCGAAGAGCCAGGTATTTTGTCGACTCACATTTACTCTGATGGTAAATACGGTGAGCTACTAAGCCTTGAAGTACCAGAGCGTGGCGGTGATGCGGATAAATGGCTGCACATGGCGGGCAACGAAGTATTCAAAGTGGCGGTAACTCAGCTATCTAAGCTGGTTAAAGACACATTAGCTGCAAATAACATGGATAAGTCAGAGCTTGATTGGTTAGTTCCACACCAAGCGAACTACCGTATTATTTCAGCAACGGCGAAAAAGCTGACAATGTCACTTGATCAAGTGGTGATTACCCTTGATAAGCACGGCAACACGTCAGCGGCTACCGTACCAACAGCCTTAGATGAGGCTGTTCGTGACGGACGAATTAAACGCGGCCAAACGCTTCTATTGGAAGCATTTGGCGGTGGCTTCACTTGGGGTTCTGCGTTAGTTAAATTCTAACCCTAAGCGAAAACCTACAAACAAGGCACATAACTTATGTGCCTTATTCAATTTTTTGCTTTGCTTAAAGGAAAATTACAATGAGCAAGTTTGCTATCGTATTCCCAGGCCAAGGCTCTCAAGCTATCGGTATGCTTGCAGACCTAGGCGAACAGTATGATGTTGTTAAACAAACATTTGCTGAAGCTTCAGAAGCACTTGGTTACGATCTATGGGCATTAGTTCAAGATGGCCCAGTAGAAAATCTAAATGAAACTTTCCGCACTCAACCGGCTCTACTAACAGCGTCTGTTGCAATTTGGCGTGTATGGCAAGAGCTTGGCATAGAGCAACCTGCAAACTTAGCGGGTCACAGCTTAGGTGAATATTCTGCACTAGTATGTGCTGGCGTTATCGACTTTAAAGAAGCGATCAAGCTAGTTGAACTACGTGGCCAGCTAATGCAAGAAGCGGTTCCTGCAGGCGTTGGTGCAATGTACGCAATCATCGGTCTAGATGATGAAGCGATTGCTAAAGCGTGTGAAGAAGCGGCACAGGGTGAAGTTGTTTCTCCAGTGAACTTCAACTCTCCTGGCCAAGTTGTTATCGCGGGTAACAAAGCGGCAGTAGAGCGTGCTGGTGCACTATGTAAAGAAGCGGGCGCTAAGCGTGCACTTCCTCTACCAGTATCTGTACCGTCTCACTGTGCGCTAATGAAACCTGCAGCAGACAAGCTAGCGGTAGCTCTAGAAGCTCTAGAATTCAACACGCCAGCATTGCCTGTTATCAACAACGTTGATGTTGTTGCTGAAACAGACCCTGCAAAAATTAAAGATGCGCTTGTTCGTCAACTTTACAGCCCAGTTCGTTGGACTGAAGGCGTACAAGCGATGAACGAGCAAGGCGTTGAGAAGCTACTTGAATTAGGTCCTGGTAAAGTTCTTACTGGCCTAACAAAACGAATCGTAAAAACTATGACAGCTGCTGCAGTTAATGACACTGCATCACTAGAAGCTGCTAAGTAATAACCACTTAATAGAGAAGTTATGATGAATTTAGAAGGCAAAGTTGCACTAGTTACAGGCGCAAGCCGTGGTATCGGTCGTGCAATCGCTGAACTTTTAGTTGAGCGTGGTGCTAAAGTTATCGGTACTGCTACATCTGAAGGCGGCGCTGCTGCAATCAGTGAGTACCTTGGCGAGAACGGTAAAGGTCTTGCTCTTAACGTAACTGATGTTGACTCAATTGCTGCTACACTGAAAACCATCAACGATGAATTCGGTGCGATTGACATTCTAGTTAACAACGCAGGTATCACTCGTGACAACCTACTAATGCGTATGAAAGACGACGAATGGAATGACATCATCGACACTAACCTAACACCTATCTTCCGCATGTCTAAAGCTGTACTGCGTGGCATGATGAAGAAGCGTGAAGGTCGTATCGTTAACGTTGGTTCTGTAGTGGGTACTATGGGTAACGCTGGTCAAGCAAACTACGCAGCAGCTAAAGCTGGCGTAATTGGCTTTACTAAATCAATGGCTCGTGAAGTTGCGTCTCGTGGCGTTACAGTGAACACTGTTGCTCCTGGTTTCATCGAAACTGACATGACTAAAGCGCTAAATGATGACCAACGTGCAGCAACTTTGGCGAATGTACCAGCAGGTCGACTAGGTGACCCTCGCGAAATCGCTGAAGCTGTGGTATTTTTGGCGTCGCCTGCGGCAGCTTATATCACAGGTGAAACACTTCACGTCAATGGCGGTATGTACATGGTTTAAATTATGTGCAACATTTGTGCATGATTTAAGTCAAGATCATACGTAATTTCGGTTAAAATCGTGAAAATTGTGGTTTGACCAGAAAAGTTGACCTTGCAACTTTCAATAGATTGAATAAACTACGGAAAACATCGCATAAAGCGAACTCTGTAAAGGAAAAGAAAAAATGAGCAACCTCGAAGAACGCGTAAAGAAAATCATTGTTGAACAGCTAGGTGTAGACGAAGCTGAAGTTAAAAACGAAGCTTCTTTCGTTGATGACCTAGGTGCAGATTCTCTAGACACAGTTGAGCTAGTAATGGCTCTAGAAGAAGAATTCGACACTGAAATCCCAGATGAAGAAGCTGAGAAAATTACTACTGTTCAAGCAGCTATCGATTACGTAACTAGCGCTCAGTAATAATCTCTCCCAGGCGGTCACCTCGACCGCCTGTGTTTTCTCTAACTCATCTATCCTCATCTTAAATCACCTCAATCTCCGGAGTGTAAAATCGTGTCCAAGCGTCGTGTAGTTGTCACTGGCATGGGTATGTTGTCACCGGTAGGCAACACTGTAGAATCTTCTTGGAAAGCCCTGCTAGCTGGTCAAAGTGGTATCGTGAATATCGAGCACTTTGATGCAACCAATTTCTCAACTCGTTTTGCAGGTCTAGTTAAAGACTTTAACTGCGAAGAGTACATGTCTAAAAAAGATGCTCGTAAAATGGATCTATTCATCCAATACGGCGTCGCAGCAGGTGTTCAGGCACTTGATGATTCTGGTCTAACTGTTACTGATGAGAACGCACCACGTATTGGTGTGGCTATCGGTTCTGGTATCGGTGGTCTTGGTTTGATCGAAGCAGGTCACCAAGCGCTTACTGAAAAAGGCCCTCGTAAAATTAGCCCATTCTTTGTTCCGTCAACGATCGTGAACATGATTGCTGGTCACATGTCTATCATGCGTGGTCTACGCGGTCCTAACATCGCTATTTCTACTGCATGTACAACTGGCCTACATAACATTGGTCACGCGGCACGTATGATTGCATACGGCGATGCTGACGCAATGCTAGCGGGTGGTGCTGAAAAAGCATCTACACCACTAGGTATGGGTGGTTTTGGTGCAGCTAAAGCACTATCTACTCGCAACGACGAGCCTCAAAAAGCTTCTCGTCCATGGGACAAAGGCCGTGACGGCTTCGTTCTTGGTGACGGTGCTGGCATGATGGTTCTAGAAGAGTACGAACACGCTAAAGCTCGTGGCGCTAAGATTTACTGTGAGCTAGTTGGCTTCGGTATGTCGGGTGACGCTTACCACATGACATCTCCAAGTGAAGATGGTTCTGGTGGCGCACTAGCAATGGAAGCGGCTATGCGTGATGCTGGCATTACTGGTGAACAAATCGGTTATGTTAACGCACACGGTACATCGACTCCTGCAGGCGACGTAGCAGAAGTTAAGGGCATCAAACGTGCTCTTGGCGAAGCTGGTAGCAAGCAAGTATTGGTTTCTTCTACGAAATCAATGACAGGTCACCTTCTAGGTGCCGCTGGTTCTGCTGAAGCTATCATCACGGCTATGTCTCTGGTTGACCAAATTGTTCCACCAACAATCAACCTAGATGATCCTGAAGAAGGCTTAGACATTGACTTAGTACCTCACACTGCTCGTAAAGTTAGCAACATGGAATATGCTGCATGTAACTCTTTCGGTTTCGGTGGCACAAACGGCTGTTTGATCTTCAAAAAGATTTAATCATCTTATAAAAGACCTAAACGTCGTAGATAGTCATAATTAGACTTGTTTTTAAACGGCTTGATGCTTAGCATTGAGCCGTTTCTTTTTATGGGGAAAAACATGTTTTGGGTTGACGGACAAAGCCAGCAAACTATCGACATCTTAGATCGTTCGTTTCAATACGGAGACGGCTGTTTTACGACAATGCTTGTCCAAAATGGTCAGATCCAGCATTTTCAGGACCATCAACAGCGTGTCGATGAATGTCTAAAAGCGTTACGTATTTCTGCATTAGATTGGAATGTGGTTAACGTTTGGCTCAATAGCGCAATTCAACACATCCAAAACTGCCACCTCGAAAGTGCAAATAAGTTCAATAGTAGAAAAGCCGGAATAAAGCTGCATGTTAGCCGCGGTGCTGGCGGCAGAGGCTACAGCACTAAGAACATTGCTAAGCCAACCATTACCATTAGTACGTTTGATTACCCAAGCCATTATGAGGCATGGCAAGATACCGGAGTTGAACTCGGGATTTGTCGCCAAGCTTTAGGGCTGAGTCCATTGCTTGCTGGTCACAAGCATAACAATCGTCTTGAGCAGGTACTGATGAAAGACGAGATAGATCAAGCTGGTGAAGTTGACGGTTTGGTTCTTGATATCTCTGGCAATGTGATTGAAACCACCATGGCCAATCTGTTTTGGCGCCAAGGTGAGGTGATTTGTACGCCTCAGCTAACCCAAAGTGGTGTAGCGGGAGTTATGCGTAAGCAAGTGTTAACTGCGCTGAACCAAACTGAACTTTCCGTTACTATTGGTGACTATTGCTTACCTCAACTCATGCAAGCTGATGAGGTTTTCATCACCAACTCCATTTTAGGGGTTGCCCCTGTTACCCGTATTAGTGAAACCCAATTCGACATTGGAACCGTTACTCGTAGCCTTCAAGGACAACTAAACTCGTGATCAAAAAGTTATTTATTTTTATTATCTTGTGCCTCATTGCAGCGGGCGCTGCCGGGTTCTATGTGTATAACCAAGCACAAGATAACCTGAAACAAGTTATTCAATTAGAAAAGCCGCAGGTAGTTACCGTTGCTTCAGGCAGCAGCTTTAACCGCGTGCTGGCTCAGTTAATCAATGAGGGCCTATTTGAGGCATCTCCTTATGAGAAATTAATCCGTAAGCTTCACCCTGAGCTTGTTGACGTAAAAGCGGGTACTTTCCTGCTAGAGCCGGGGTTAACGCTTGAGCAAGCGCTGCAAGTGCTTGTAGAGGGTAAAGAGCACCAGTTTACCATCACCTTTGTTGAAGGCAGTCGTTTCGACGAATGGCTCGTGCAGCTAAAAGACAATGAATTCATTCAACAGACGTTAGATGGTGTGTCTGAAAAAGAGATCGCTGAAAAGCTTGGCATTGAAAATGAGAAGCTAGAAGGTTTGTTCTTAGCGGAAACCTACCACTACACCTACGGCACAACCGATTTAGATTTGTTGAAGCGTGCCCATCGAGACCTAATGAACGTGGTGAACGATGAATGGGAAAACAGAGCGGATAAACTGCCTCTTAAGTCACCTTATGAAGCTCTGATTCTGGCTTCTATTATTGAGAAAGAGACGGCCGTAGCTTCAGAGCGTGAACGTGTGTCGTCTGTATTCGTTAACCGCTTAAACAAGCGTATGCGTCTACAAACGGATCCGACGGTGATTTACGGAATGGGCGATAGCTATGATGGCAACATCCGTAAGAAAGATTTAAGAACCCCAACGCCATACAACACATACACTATGAGTGGCCTGCCGCCAACGCCGATTGCCATGGCAGGTCGAGCGTCAATTAATGCGGCTCTGAATCCAGAAAAGAGCAATTACCTCTATTTTGTCGCGAGTGGCACAGGTGGGCACGTATTTTCAAAGAGTTTGGCTGAGCACAACCGTGCAGTACGAGCTTACTTAAAACAATTAAGAAAAAACAAATAAAGAACGAATTATGAATCAGTCGAAATTTATCGTGGTTGAAGGCCTTGAAGGTGCGGGTAAAAGTACAGCTATCAATGCCATTGTTGAGACATTGAAAGCTTCTGGTGTTGAAGAGCTAGTAAACACTCGTGAACCAGGCGGTACTGTTCTGGCAGAAAAGATGCGTTCACTGGTCAAAGAAGAGCACGAAGGCGAACAGCTTCAAGACATGACTGAGTTACTGCTGATGTACGCTGCACGTGTTCAATTAGTCGAAAACGTGATTAAGCCTGCTTTAGATAGCGGTAAATGGGTATTGGGTGATCGTCATGATATGTCTTCTCAAGCGTATCAAGGTGGTGGTCGCCAGATCGCGCGTACGACAATGGAATCATTGAAAGCAACCACACTAGGCGATTTTAAGCCGGATCTAACTCTATACTTGGACTTAGACCCTAGAGTAGGGCTTGAGCGTGCACGTGGCCGTGGTGAGCTCGATAGAATTGAAAAGATGGATATCTCTTTCTTCGATCGCACGCGTGAACGTTACCTTGAGATCGCTGCGCAAGATGAGTCGGTTCTTGTGATCAATGCAGAGCAAGAGATAGAACAAGTAGCCGCGGATATTAAGCAAGCGCTTAGTACGTGGCTAGACCAACAGTAGGTAGTCATGGCGGAAGTGTATTCTTGGCTCACACCAGTTTGGAGTGAGTGGAAAAAAAGCCTCGATGCTGAGCGTTTTCCTAATTCGGTGATTGTTAATGCGCCGGAAGGGTTGGGCGTTGACGCTCTCATTAGCCAACTTACCGATGCATTAATGTGCACAAACTATGAAAGTGAGGCGTGTGGTTTTTGCCATAGCTGTGAGTTAATGAAGTCGGGCAGTCATCCCGATTTTCATGTCATCTCGCCAGAGAAAGAAGGCAAATCGATCACGGTTGATCAAGTTCGTGCTAGTAATCGCTGGGCTCAAGAGTCATCCCAGTTGGGCGGTTTACGCGTTATCTTGCTTGAGCCTGCTGAAGCGATGAACGAGTCGGCTTCTAATGCTCTTTTGAAAACTCTCGAAGAGCCATCAAGCCAGTGTATTTTCATTTTATCGACTCGTAACAGTAATCGATTAATGCCAACCATCATCAGTCGCTGTCAGCAGTTCAATGTGGTGAGCCCACAATTGGAAGCGGGCTCAGCATGGCTAGATGGAGAAGTGGGTAAGGCCGTTCCTGCGTATATTTTGGCACTTAACGACAATGCTCCGTTGAAAGCGAAAGCGATGTTTGAAGAGGGCGGTATTGACGCTTCCGAGAAAGTGTTCGACGGTTTCGTTAATATCATCAAAGGCACTCAACCTGACATGCTAAAGTTCTCGACAGAGCTTAGCAAAGACCCTTTGATTCAATTGGGTTGGTTATGGCACTTATTGTCTGACGTACAGAAGCTGCATTTTGGCTTAGCGAATACGGCTATCACTCCCAGCGCTAATGCGCTGCGTGAGGTGATGTCTTATCAAAGCGCCTATACTGCAGCACATAAACTGTTGATATTGACTGAGCAGTTGAAGCAACACCCTGGGCTCAATACGGAGCTACTCATAATGAATTGGCTGATAGCCACTTGCGAGGAAACATGTTCGTAGATTCCCACTGTCATTTAGATAAGCTGGATTACCAAGATTTACACACCAGTGTAGAAGATGTCGTGAACAAAGCAAAAGCAGCGAATGTTGACCAACTACTTTCTGTAGGTGTGACACTAGATTCGTTTGAAAACATGCTCGAAATGATTGCACCGTTTGATAACGTTAACGCGTCTTGTGGCGTTCACCCTCTTGATGTTGAGAGTGACTTTAGTTTAGAAAGAATGCGTGAATACGCGAGCAATTCTAAAGTCGTTGCCATCGGTGAAACTGGCCTTGATTACCATTACCAGCCTGAAACGGCTGAACTGCAGCAACTGCGATTTAAACAGCATGTTGAACTAGCGGTTGAACTGAACAAGCCTTTGATCATACATACCCGTAATGCGCGTGAAGATACACTTGCTATTCTTCGTGATGGTGGTGCAGAGAAGTGTGGTGGTGTAATCCACTGCTTTACCGAAGATCAGGCATTTGCTGAAGCGGCCATGGAGCTGGGCTTTTATATCTCAATTTCAGGTATTGTGACCTTTAAGCAGGCAACAGAGCTTAAAGAGGTCGTTAAGAGTCTGCCGTTAGATAGGCTACTGATTGAAACGGATTCTCCATACTTAGCACCGATCCCATATCGTGGAAAGCAGAATCAACCTGCATATGTTGTGGAAGTGGCGGCCTACATCGCGCAATTAAAAGGTGTATCGATGAAAGAGGTTGCTGAACAAACGACCAAAAATTACCAAAAACTTTTTTTGCGATAAAAAACTAACTAAACAAATAAAAGGGAGCGAAAGCTCCCTTTTTGTGTTTTTGATCACCAAAAATACGTTTTTTTTTAATGTTTACGAATTATGTTGAACTTGAGAGCGTGAATTATAACATTTGTAATTTTGTTACTAAAAATAACATTCCCTCTTATTTTATTTACCCAGTAAAATAATAATGACTTGTAAAAATGCTCTTAAATTTCAATCGTTTATTTTATTGTAAACCATTGCATTTCTAGATTTGACATGTGATCCAAGACGTGTTTTGAAACTAAATTTCGTAAGTCACTAGAAAGTTAGTTCTGCATCAATATATATTTAGCGGCAGAAAATATAATGCAATACATGGTTACATTTTCACTGGGTGCTAACATATAGGCTACGGGGGTGTGCCGTTAGAACCCATATAATTATTTTATCTTTATCAGGAGCATAAACATGTTTAAGAACCTTTTTGCTAGCCTGCAAAAAGTTGGTAAGTCTCTGATGCTTCCAGTATCAGTTTTACCAGTTGCGGGTATTTTGCTAGGTGTCGGTGCAGCAGATCTTCCTTTCATTCCAGAAATTGTTTCAAACCTTATGGAGCAAGCTGGTGGTTCAGTATTCGGTCAAATGGCACTACTGTTCGCAGTAGGTGTTGCACTTGGCTTTACTAACAACGATGGCGTGGCTGGTCTAGCTGCAATCGTTGGTTACGGCATCATGACTGCTACACTAGGCGTAATGGCTGGTGTAATGGGCGTTGATAAAATCGATACTGGTGTACTAGGTGGTATCCTAGTCGGTGGTGTTGCTGCTTGGGCATTCAACCGTTTCTTCCGTATTCAACTTCCTGAGTACCTTGGCTTCTTCGCTGGTAAGCGTGCTGTGCCAATCATCACAGGTTTTTCTGCGATCGGTCTAGCAATTCTACTATCTGTAGTATGGCCTCCAGTTGGTGGCGCTATCTCTGCGTTCTCTGATTGGGCTGCTCACCAAAACCCACAAGTGGCGTTTGGTATCTACGGTATCGTTGAGCGTTCTCTAATTCCATTTGGTCTTCACCACGTATGGAACGTACCTTTCTTCTTCGAAGCTGGTACTTGTGTAAACGCTGCTGGCGAAACTCAAAACGGTGTTCTTACTTGTTACCTAGTTGCTGATGACGCATCTCGTGCAGCGGGCAATGGCTTCGGTCAGCTAGCTGGTGGTTACATGTTCAAGATGTTCGGTCTTCCTGCTGCTGCAATCGCAATTGCACACTCAGCTAAGCCTGAAAACCGCGCTAAAGTAATGGGTATCATGGCTTCTGCTGCGTTAACTTCATTCTTAACGGGTATCACTGAACCAATTGAATTCTCATTCCTATTCGTTGCTCCTGTTCTGTACGCAATCCACGCTCTACTAGCTGGCTCTGCTTACGTTCTTGCGAACACTCTAGGTTTTGTACACGGTACATCTTTCTCACACGGTCTAATCGACTTCCTAGTT
This sequence comes from Vibrio sp. T3Y01, assembly GCF_013114525.1. Classification (NCBI taxonomy): domain Bacteria; kingdom Pseudomonadati; phylum Pseudomonadota; class Gammaproteobacteria; order Vibrionales; family Vibrionaceae; genus Vibrio; species Vibrio sp. T3Y01. Next base: position 79,859 of record NZ_VTXJ01000005.1, read on the forward strand.
CTATCTGGCAACGCGTCTAAGATGGGTCTAATGGTTGTATGTGGCATTGCTTACGCTGCAATCTACTACATCGTATTCCGCACTGTGATTAAAGCTCTAGACCTTAAAACTCCTGGTCGTGAAGACGAGTCAGAAGAAGAAGCAGTTGCGACTGGTTCTGAACTTGCTGGTGAGCTAGTTGCTGCATTCGGCGGTAAAGCGAACATCACTGGTCTTGACGCTTGTATCACTCGTCTACGTGTTGCAGTTGCTGATACAGCAGTTGTTGACCAAGACAAGCTGAAGAAACTAGGTGCTGCAGGTGTTGTAGTAGTAGCGGGTGGCGTACAAGCTATCTTCGGTACTAAATCTGACAACCTGAAAACAGACATGGATGAGTGGATCCGTAACAACGGTTAATTCACTGATTCAATAAATTGAAAGGAGGCCGAAAGGCCTCCTTTTTTGTTTTCTACTGTTTAGCTATGTTTCATCAAACTTATTCTTTTGTCTCTCAGTTATTTACCATTCATTTGAAATTACTCTCCTATGGATATCACCTTTGATGGCCTGCTATCTTTAACCTTATGATGACAAATGGTGTCGGTATTTAATTAACCTACCGTTTTTTGAAACAGTTTGAGAATACTATGAAACATCGTTGCTTGATTGGCCTTATGTGCGGCAGCCTTGCCTCGTTAGCTCACGCTTCTGAAGCTCCTGCGTTAGAAGTTGGTCTAGCCGTTGACCAAGATCTGAGTGCCGTTGTTGAGTTTGACCAGAAATACCGTGTTACTATTGGTAATGACGGCGCTGCATTTGATTACATCTGGAAGCGAGGTCAGTTCGAGACTGAAGCTCCGTTGAGCTGGTACGTCGGCGCGGGTGCTTGGGCTGAATGGAATGACGACTTTGGCTTACGCTTGCCGTTAGGCGTTAAAGTGAACTTCTACGAAGGTTGGAATGCTTACGCACAGGTTCACCCTGAACTTGATATGTACAAAGGTGTGGAGTTGCAACTAGGCGGTGCTCTGGGTGTGACCTATAAGTTCTAAAGTTGAACTGAAAAATACGATACAACGAAAAGCCAGCAAATTAGCTGGCTTTTTCATTTTTCCAATACTCACTTTTATCGCATTTACGTCATCTAGAAAGTAAAACTTAATCCAACATTGGCTTGGAATTGGTTCATCCAGTCTGTATCAAAGCGAATAATGCAGTCTTGGCCATTGCTTGGAATGTTGCATACGCCGGTTGTGTCGTTATCTACGACGGTACCTAACCAACGAACTTGGGTATTGAGCGCTAAGCGGTCAATAAACTTATATTCTAAACCGCCAAAAATCGACGTCGAGAAACCGTATTTATCTTTCGCCCAGTTCACATCAACATAAGAGGCGCCCAGTCCTAAGCCTAGGTACCCTGACAGAACCGAAGATGCAGGGTAGTAAATGCTACTTTGAAAGTGCAGGTATTGGATTGAAGAGCTTAGGTTAAGCGTTTCCAGCTCTGAGCTTTGATTCGAGTAAAAGAAGCCAATACGTCCTTTCTCAAGCGGCGTTTCAATGGCAAAGGTGTAATTTTCAGATCCTTTCATGTCATAGTTTTTACCATCTTGATCTTCAACACTCCCTCCGGCGGTATAACCAACCATTGGAGTAATAATGATCTCCGGTGAGGCATAAACACTCGAAACCGAGAAAAGTGCAACCAACGTCATCATATTTGCTATGTTATTCATGAGTATATCCTTATCCATACACTTACTAATTGTGATGGTTACATCAATATCGTGCGACTAATTTCGACGATTCTTGAAGATACTTCACACACCTGATAGTACTTAAATAGTGACTCAACAAATTAATAATAAGCCAGAGGTGTCTATGGAACATAATCTGAAAAATGCCCTACAAATTACAGCGTTCATCTACGTAATCATTCTTTCATTTGGCTTTATTGCGATCGGTAGTTAATACCATTTATTGCGAGGCTGAGTTTTGATACTCAGGAAATAATGAATAGTGGGTTCGTAACCAATATTGATACCGCAATAGACTTAGATTATTACGCTAAGTTTATTGCTGGTAAAACAGCACTGGTCGCTCAAGGTGGCGGACAGAGAAGTATTTTTACCTCAGGCGTTCTTGACGCTTTTCTCCTCTCTAATTTTGACCCCTTCGATGAATTTTTCGGTACCTCGGCAGGTGCGCTTAACTTATGTGCCTATTTGTGTCGTGATAAAGGCTTAGGGCGCTCTTTTGTCCTTGACCTGACCACCTCTCCAGAGTTCTTCAATCTGTTCTCTTACATACGGCACAGGAAGAATTTAGGGCTTGAGTGGGCCTTGGAGCAAATCATGGCTTACCCCTACAAGCTCGACCTTGATTTAGGGCGGCAAACCTTAGGTGAGCGGCACTTCTATGCGGCGGTAACGGGTTCTAAAGATTTACGAGATCACTACTTCCCTCTGTTGGGAGACGATTGGTATAAGGTGATGATAGCAACTTGTGCCATTCCTCGTTTGTACAATGATGAGATCTTGATTGGTGATAGTGCTTATGTGGATGGCGGCGTGTCTGCCTCTATTCCCGTTCAAGAGGCGTGGCGTAGGCAGGCTCGTTCAATTGTTGTGATTCGTACAGAACCTGTAACGGATGAAGAGGGGAGACCGCTAGTTCAAGCTCCGCAGCAGCAACAGAAAATTCAAGCACCTAAACCGGTAACTGCCGAGGAGCTGGAGTGGTTCCGAGAATCGTTCGATAGTGTTCAAGGCCATTGGCAACAAAAAGTGGAGCAATGGAAAACTGACTGGACCTCTTTCTTCCAGCAGCAGATCCTACGCTCTAAAGAACAGAAGCGTGACCGTGGGCATTTAGATTTGCTTAATGGTGGTCGATGGTTGTTTGGCGCTGATGATATTTACCGTTTAAGCCATTTAATTGGTGATAAGTTTGATTCTGGGTTGGCTGACATGTTGATGGTGCACTATCAAACTTACTCGTTGACTCAAGACTTTTTGAATTCTCCTCCAGACGATGCCTTTGTGGTGCAGATCGCGCCAAGTAGATCGTTAAAATCGAGCTCTTTAATGAGTGACAGAGAAGATTTGCTCCATGATTACGAACTGGGTTTAGAGGCCGGCTACCGATTCGTTGAAACTTATACCACAACGGAAAACGCTCGCAGTTCGCATATGCCCCAACTGGCAAGCGTTGTTATTGATAAATAATGCGGGCGGAATGCTATAGCTAGCCTCGTGGTGTGCACATATAGCTCGTCATGTACTGAAATGAAAAAGGGTTATTGAACTTGGTTCGATAACCCTTTTACTTTTATCTCATGTTGTCGCTGCTTATTGGCTTTATCCGCTGCGCTGAGAGTTAAGTGACAGGTAGGATTCTCATACAGTTAGTTGAGCCAGCCACGTCCATGATATCGCCTTGGGTAATGATCACGAGATCACCAAACTTGAGGTGTCCTTTCTCTTTTAGGCAAGCAAGTGTCGATAGTGCAATGTCAAAGCTGTCTTTGGCTTCTGTCTCAAAGTAGATAGGGGTTACGCCTCGATACAAGGTACAACGGTTTAGCGTTCCTTCGTTACGAGACAAAGCGTAGATAGGCATGTCAGCACTTAAGCGAGACATCATCAAAGCAGTGCGCCCAGACTCAGTCAGCGTGACTACACCTTTAATGCCTTCCATGTGGTTGGCAGAGTAGATGGTTGCCATTGATACTGTTTCTTCTGCTGTCACGAAAGTGCGGTCAATTCGGTAGTTGGACTGATTGACGTTTGCCATTTTCTCGGCACCAACACACACTTCTGCCATCGATTTTACCGTCTCTACTGGGTATTGCCCGGCAGCGGTTTCACCTGACAGCATTACCGCATCTGTACCATCAAGCACAGCGTTCGCGACATCCATTACTTCAGCACGGGTAGGCATTGGAGCGGAGATCATTGATTCCATCATCTGAGTTGCAGTAATGATAGTGCGATTAAGGGCCCTAGCACGGCGTATAAGCTGTTTTTGTACACCGACTAACTCTGGGTCCCCAATTTCTACTCCGAGGTCACCACGAGCCACCATGACCACATCTGAAGCCATTATGATGTCATCCATGTTTTCAACGGTCGATACCGTCTCTGCTCGTTCAACTTTGGCGACCAAGTGAGCTTCTAAGCCTGCTTCACGCGCAAGTTGGCGAGCGTAGTGCATGTCTTCGCCGTTACGAGGGAAAGAGACAGCGAGGTAATCGACTTGGATTTGGGCGGCGGTGACGATGTCTCGTTTGTCTTTGTCGGTTAGCGCTTCTGCAGAAAGCCCACCGCCTTTTTTGTTGATGCCCTTGTTGTTGGATAGCGGGCCGCCAATGATGACTTCGGTATGAACGCGACAACCTTCGACCTTGGTGACTTTGAGTTGCACACGTCCATCATCAAGTAACAGAATGTCGCCGGCTGAGACATCATTCGGCAGCTCTTTATAGTCGAGGCCAACGGCTTGCTGGTCGCCCTCACCTAAACCTAGGCTGCTGTCTAGAGTGAATTCATCACCAACAGCCAGTTGAATCTTTCCATCTCTGAATGTCGACACACGAATCTTGGGACCTTGAAGGTCGCCGAGGATAGCGATTTGTGTCCCCAGTTTTTTTGCGATTGCTCTGACTTTTTCTGCACGTTGTATATGGTCGTCGCTGCTGCCGTGGGAGAAGTTCATACGAACAATATTGGCACCGGCTTTGATGATCTCTTCAAGCACGTTACCTTTATCGGTAGAAGGGCCTAGCGTTGTGACGATTTTCGTTTTTCTTAATTCAGCTGTCATGAATACTCCTAGAGTGAGGCCAGTAATCTTTTTAAAAGACTGAATTAAGTATATGCATTAATTGATAATTTATTGGGAGCTAGGAGGATATTTCTTGATTTGCCTTTAATTATTGAATTCAGGACTCAAACGCGATGTTTTATTCTAAAAATTAAGTCGTAAATTATCGATGTGAGTGTTAATTTTCCTCGAACTATTTGACTCGATACACAAAGATTCATGTATATACGTGATACTGGTCACGGCGATATACCAAGTGACTTCACAATTACTTCGCAAAGTAAAAAAATTATCCCGTTGATGATTTCTGGAGCGTAAAATGTACATGGCTCAACCGGGCCATATTGATCATATCAAACAGGTCAATGCTGGTCGTGTATATAAACTAATTGACCTTAAAGGTCCTATTTCTCGTATCGATCTGTCCAAACAAAGTGAGTTGGCTCCGGCGAGTATTACCAAAATAACCCGTGAACTCATGGAAGCTCACCTTATCCACGAGACGACGGTTCAAGAAGCTACGACTCGCGGACGTCCTGCTGTTGGTTTGCAAACCAACAATGAAGGTTGGCAATTCTTGTCGATGCGTCTTGGACGCGGGTATCTTACTATCGCGCTTCATGAACTGGGCGGCGATGTGCTTATCGATACGAAGATCGACATTCACGAACGCGACCAAGATGATGTACTTGCGCGTCTTCTTCATGAAATCGACGAATTCTTTCAAACTTATGCTGAGCAGCTCGACAGGGTAACCAGTATCGCGGTCACGCTTCCAGGCCTTGTGAATTCAGAGCAGGGTATTGTGTTGCAAATGCCGCATTACAATGTCGAAAACTTAGCTTTGGGTCCTGAGATCTACAAAGAAACGGGCTTGCCGGTTTTTATTGCCAATGATACTCGCGCGTGGGCGCTGGCTGAGAAGTTGTTTGGTAATTCTCAAGATAATGACAACTCTGTCTTAATCTCTATTCACCACGGTTTAGGTGCCGGGATTATTCTTGATGGCCGAGTTCTGCAAGGTCGTCACGGTAACATCGGTGAATTGGGTCATATCCAGATCGATAAGGAAGGCAAACTTTGCCATTGTGGTAATCGAGGCTGTTTAGAAACGGTCGCGAGTTCACAGGCGATTCGTGAACAAGTGAAAGAGCGCCTAGCCAATGGTGAAGAATCCACGCTTACCGTTTTTGAAGATGTCACGATTGAACAAATCTGTGCTGCTGCGGCTGATGGTGACCCACTGGCTGTCGAAGTGATTGAGCAGTTAGGCCGTTACTTAGGTTCAGCGATTGCCATTGTGATTAACCTGTTTAACCCAGAGAAAATCTTAGTCGGTGGTGTTATCAACCAAGCTAAGAGCGTTCTGTACCCGGCGATTCAAAAGTGTATCGAAGAGCAGAGCTTATCGGTTTACCATCAAGATTTAGAGCTGGTGGAATCTCGATTCTACAAGCAAGCAACCATGCCAGGTGCTGCACTTATTAAGCAGGCTCTCTACGACGGTCAGTTGCTAATGAAAGTTATTGAAGGTTAACTCTTTTCTCTTCTTTTAGTCTTCCCCGATCCTTTCCATGTACTTAAGCTTCGTATAACAACATTTGTTGTACTTAGTTTAAGCATTCTGTGCATTAGCGCTTTGCTTTAACCCATTGAAGTAGGCTATTGTAGCCACAGTTATTATTTGTCACTAAGGTGTTGTATGTCTGGCGTTTTAAATTCGGTTGATCAGAGAACGAAACTGGTTGGTGAAAACCGTCTGGAACTCTTGTTATTCAGCTTAAATAGTCGCCAATTATTTGCGATTAACGTATTTAAAGTTAAAGAAGTGCTAAAAGTGCCGGTGCTTACTCGCTTACCGGGCTCCCACCACCATATTACAGGGGTGGCTTCTTTACGTGGTGAATCAGTACCTGTGATTGATCTGCGAAGTGCGATTGGCTTTCCGCCGTCACGTGCAGAGTCTCAAGAAAGTAACTTGATCATTACGGAGTACAACCGAACTGTACAAGGTTTCTTGGTTGGACAGGTGCGTAATATCGTTAATACAACATGGACTGAAATCCAGCCGCCACCAAAGACAACAGGTCGTGCAAACTACCTAACCGCTATCACGCATATTCAAGAAGAAGATCAGCACAAAATCGTTGAGATCATCGATGTTGAAAAGGTGCTAGCTGAGATCATCGATTACGATGTGTCGATCTCTGAAGGTGTGTTAGATGAGCAGTTAGCTCAAGAGATGATTGGCCGAAACGTACTTATCGTTGATGACTCTTCAACGGCACGTAACCAGATTAAAGGCACTTTGTCGCAGCTTGGATTAAACATCATTGAGTGTTGTGATGGCTTAGAAGCTCTGAACTTACTCAAGGGTTGGTGTGATGAGGGGAAAGACATCAATCAAGAAATTCTGTTGATGATCACCGACGCCGAAATGCCTGAAATGGACGGTTATAAGCTGACACACGAAGTACGAACTGACCCAAGAATGCATGACTTGTTTATTACGCTAAATACTTCATTAAGTGGAAGTTTTAATGAAGCAATGGTCGAAAAAGTAGGGTGTAACCGCTTCATTTCTAAGTTCCAACCGGACTTGTTGGTTGAGGTAACGCAGGAGCGTATGCGACAGATTTTGTAAATTATACCGACAGGTGGTTTGTTTTGAGTGACCTTATGGAAAACGTTTGCTATTATTGATGCAGTATATTAATCGTCACAAAATATGCTCAACTACTCACGTAACTTTTCACGCACAATTTAAGGTAGTTCCTCTTAATGATATGGTTGACGTCTAAAGTTGTTATGACTTTAAGCTTATTACTATATAGGGAATTTAAGAAAAGACGTACGGAAGCTGACGTTGAGGTATAACTCAACAATTTGAAATAAAGGGAAGCAGGCGCTTCCCTTTTTCGTTTTATTTACCGATATAAAACAGTAATTTTAGTTGTTAGTGAAAGTCTCGCGATTTGGTTTTTAAGCCAACAATCTCATCGGTAATATCGATAAGCTTACCTGCAATCACATGTACCACTTCACCTTCTTTTTCTAGGATGCCTTGCACCTTTAACGCCTTGGCTGTGAGATACGCTTGCTGTTGAGCGCGCGCCGTTGCTCCCCATACCACCACATTAATATTGCCCGTATTATCTTCCAGTGTGACAAAGGTGACGCCTGCTGCGGTTCCGGGGGATTGCTTACCCGTTACAAGCCCAACAACGGTGACCATGGATTTGTGTCGTTGTTGTTTTAAGTCTTTCATATGAGTGAATCGACCTAGTCGGTTAGCTTCTTCCAGTAACGTGATGGGGTGCTTATTCAAAGAGATCCCAACACTGGTGAAGTCCTCAAGTAAATCCTGCATCTCACTGGGTTGTTGCAATCTTTGTTCGTCATTACCTTTTTCAAAGCTGTCATCGATTTGACTAAACAAGGGTAGATCAGAGGCCGAGTCCATAATCGCCCAGCGAGTTTGAAAGCGGTCACCTGAAACGTTGTGAAGCGCATTTGCTGAGGCAAGTAGCTCAATGTCTTTCTTGTTGATTGATAACTGTTTTACCTGGCTAGGGTGGCGATAACCCGAGCTCGGCCGGTTAGCTAACACACTCTGGATACCATGTTCACTCAAGCCTTTGATTTGTCTCATCCCTAAACGTATGGCTAAACCATTTTGTTGAGAGACAACGGTGTGGTTGTCTTGAGAGGCATTCACGCATACTGGGAGTATCGCCACATTGTGTCGCTGAGCATCTTGTACCAATTGCGATGGGCTGTAGAACCCCATAGGTTGGCTATTCAGTAAGGAGGCGTAGAAGCACTCAGGGTAATAGCATTTTAACCAAGCTGAACAATACGCGAGTACTGCAAACGAAGCGGAATGACTCTCCGGGAAGCCGTACTCACCAAAGCCACATATCTGTTTAAAGATTTGCTCGGCAAACTCAATGTCATAGCCTCGCTTTTGCATGCCTTCAATGAGCTTGTTTTTAAATTTAAATACGTTGCCGTTTTTCTTCCAAGCGGCCATCGCACGTCTGAGCTGATCCGCCTCACCACCTGTAAACCCTGCAGCGACCATAGCGAGCTTTATCACTTGCTCTTGGAATATAGGCACACCCATAGTGCGCGATAGAACGGATTCAACCTCTTTCGAGGGATAGCTGATTGGCTCAATACCATCACGGCGCTTGAGATAAGGGTGCACCATGTCACCTTGAATAGGACCTGGGCGTACGATAGCGATTTGAATCACCAAGTCGTAGTACGTCCTTGGCTTGAGCCTTGGAAGCATGCTCATTTGAGCTCGTGACTCAATCTGGAATATGCCAACGGTGTCTGCTCGTTGAATCATGCCATAAACTTGAGGATCATCTTTAAGGCGAGTGATCTCTGCGATCGTTAACGAGCGACCATGGATACGCTTGATCAGGTCGAAGCATTTTCGAATGGCAGACAGCATACCAAGTGCAAGTACATCAACTTTAAGCAGCCCCAGAGTTTCAAGGTCATCCTTATCCCATTGAATAATTGTGCGATCGTGCATTGCGGCGTTCTCGACTGGAACCAATTCATACAAGGGGCCTGAAGAGATCACGAAGCCGCCCACATGTTGAGATAGGTGGCGTGGAAAGCCGATGATTTCATTAACTAAATGGATAAACTGCTGACCTTTTAAAGAGTCAGGTTGTAGCCCTAATAGAGTGAGTTGAGCCTGCCAGCCTAGGCTTTTATCTCTTCGGTTGGTGTTCTTAATGAAGTAATCAAGCTGGGTTTCTTGCAGCCCCAATGCTTTACCTACATCCCTTACTGCACTTTTGAAGCGATAAGAAATGACCGTAGCAGCAAGCGCAGCACGTTCTCTACCGTATTTTTGATAGATGTACTGGATGATTTCTTCGCGGCGTTCATGCTCAAAGTCGACATCAATATCGGGCGGCTCATCACGCTCTTTACTGATGAAGCGTTCGAACAGTACTGAGATCTGCCTTGGGTCGACAGAGGTGATCTCTAGGCAGTAACAAACCACGGAATTGGCCGCTGAACCTCGACCTTGATAAAGAATGCCTTGGCTTTTGGCAAACATGACGATGTCGTGGATCGTCAGGAAGAAGAAAGGGTAGTCGAGCTCGTCAATAAGCCCTAACTCTTTATCGATGATCTGTTGAATGTCACTAGGGATGCCTTGTGGGAAGCGAGCTTGTTTGCCTTTCTCGACCAACATGCGCAGATAACTCATGGGAGTTTCACCTTGAGGTATCAGCTCACTTGGGTATTCGTATCGCAAGCTATCCAAATCAAAGTCACACAGTTCAGCGATGCGATTGCTCTCCTCTAGCCACTCTGTTTTAAAGATATGCGAGAGCTTATTGATGCTTCGCAAACAGCGCTCGGCATTCGCCAGTAAGTGACTGCCTACTTCGGTAATGGGCTTTTGGTATTTAATCGCAGTGAGTGAGTGCTGTAAGGGCAAGCGATTAGCATTGTGCATCAACACGCCGCCACAAGCTGTCATTGGTAGGTGATGATGATGTGACAGCTCCACACAGTAATCGATGTACTGCTGATCGGTCTGTTTTAGGTGTCGTTGCAATCCAATCCACAATCGACCTGAGTGATGTTGTGAAAGCCACTGTCCCCAATGGGCGTCTTCAGCTTTCTGTTGAGGCAGCCATAGAATGAAGCAGTGCTTAGCCGACATTATATCCCACTCAGAAAGCTGATAATGTCCTTTGCTGCTGCGGCGTCTTGCGTTAGTAATAATACGGCACAGCTCAGCATAGGCCTTTCTATTTGGGCACAGTAAAACCACTTGGCACTCTTCATTTAGCCAAAACATGCTCCCGACAATCTGTTTGAGCGACAGTTCATGTTGCTTGATTGCAGAGTGAACCTTAACGATGCCTGCTACTGAGCACTCGTCGGTGACCGCAAGTGCTTTGTAACGTAAAAAGTCGGCCTGTAAAACCAGCTCTTCCGCGTGTGAAGCTCCCTCAAGAAAGGAGTAATTACTTTGGCAGAAAAGCTCTGAGTATTGCTGAGACATAACGTAATCTCACTTAATCATTGCGAGTAAACATGATTGAAAAAGGGGCTTTTAAATTGAGTCAATGGTGCAGGTTGGCGATTCAACTCTTTATTGGTTAGCTGAGTAAGTGTTGATTAGCTGAATAAGCCGTGTAAGAACCACTGTTTATCTGGTGTTCTAAATACCCACAACCATCGCCCGTTTTCACTGTGAGCAATAAAATAGTCACGAATGATTTTCTCGCCATCCCACCATCCAGAAACAATCCGCTCAGGCCCCTGAGATAAGATGACGTTCTCGGTTAAGGCCTCTGGCTCTGGCAGTAAAATGCTGGGCCTGAGTCGCTGCTGACCTGTGCTGAGAGTGGGTGTTGTTTGTTCCACAACCTCAACGGTGGCTTTTTTCTTTGCTACGGTTTTACTCAGGGTTGGAAGCGAGTAGCGATTGGCTTTTTCTGGCCTAGGATCCTGCTGTATTTTCGGTGTTTGAATGCATGCCTGTCCGAGCTTTGCCTGTAACAGTGACAGTAGATCTAACGCTGCAAGTGTTCCGGTATTACCATCAAAAAGATCATGGTAGGCCGTTTGAGGCTCACCATGACGAGCTAACGAGAGAGTAAGCGCTTGAACGGGGGCTGTGAGCTTGAGTGACTCTAAGGTGAGATGGGTAAGGTTAGCCCACTTTTCAGCAAGGTAATCCCCCTGTGCTGAATAGAAAGAGACTGGGTGGTCGTCTTTACCCCTAAGGTGCAGAGTCAGTGTTAGCTCAAACGCGACTCTGTCACGTAGCCTCAAAAAGCACTCCAGTTGATCCAATAATTTCAGCAGTGGCTTTTCGATAAATAGAATGTTCTCTATATCAAACAACAGCTCCAGATATTGCTGGAAGCTTTCTGGTGGATGATAGAAATCAATAGGGTGCTTGAATTGCCCATTGAGGCGACCAACATAATTGACCAAGTCGATATCAAAGCGACGTGCGACTTCTTGCAAAGGCAGCTTCAATAGCTCTTCAACGATATTAATACCGACACGATTTAAGCGCTCAACTTGCTTAGGTGGTAGCTCGCTAGAACTCAATGCTTGTTGGTTAACCCAAGCCTTCATCTGTTGAACATTGTCTGTTACTTGATTGATCGCTTGTTTGCCCAGAAGGATCGCAGAAAGCGGTGAGTAGCCTGTGGCAAAACTGAACTTAATGTTGAGAGCTTCAATATGGCTTTTGAGTTCATGCCAGTAGTTATCCAGCCCATCGTAAAGCGATAGCATGTTAGAAGCTTTAATCAACAAGCCATTGGGTGGCAACAGAGTCATGTCGGAAGTCACCAGGTACGCCCATTGAGCTATCTCTTTCAGTTTGTTTTTCTCAAGCTCAATGCTGTATGGGTGAACGTGTAAGTGATGGCAAAGTGCCGCCGCTGACCCTAGCCCCATACCCAGTGTGATGCCTGATTCCAGCGCGACTTGATTAGCTTGCAGTACACGATGATCTTTTTCATCCACGATGATAATAGGTTGCTCGTGTGATTCTTCCTTTGAGCTCGATTCACTTGAGTTAAACAAGGTATCCAATTGCAGAGATGGAAAGTGCAGATACAGCCACAGCATACGCTAGCCTTGTTTCGCAATAGGAAAAGCCAGCACAGTATTATCAGACAAGACACGGTGTGAACTGTCGATGCTGATGACTTTCTCTGTCAGTAACGGCCAATGGTGAGTCATGTCGAGGATAAAGCTGCCATACGACCAGCTGCCTTTTCTTTTTGTTACCTCAACCTTTAACCCCTGAGCATGAGAAGAGAGCTTCATGCTTAAAGAAACGGGTAGGGATAATTGATTATGGCTGGTGGCTTTAAAATGAAACTGTAGGCATTTACCGGTTTCACTTGCTGCTTGTAAGCGTTTGGTTTGGTGGATTTCGAGATCGGCTCCCCATAACAATACAGAATGGCAAGCACCACTCTTGAGGCATTGCTCAGCAGCCCATAATGCATCGAGATCACGTTGAGGCTCGATCACCAAGATGTTATCAAGTTCGACTCCTTGGCTACTAAAAAACTCGGCACAGATCTTCCCTGGCGGGTTAATGAATATGGCCAGTTTTTGCGAGTTTTGTTGAGATAAATAGGGCGTGAGTAGGCGTAGTTCACCGATCCCTTGTTGTGATTCAACTTCAATAACGCCGTGCGTCGGAAAGCCACCATCAAGCTGTTTGTCCAATTGCGGATAGCCTGTTGAAGTGGTACTTCCTAGCGTTGTTGATTGTAGCCCTTTCCAGATTAGCTGGCGGTCTTGTAAGTTTTTTATGAGTTCATGCATAATTAAATACCTGTATATTTATACAGTATATTTAATCGTGAAAAAGATGCAAAGCAAAATGACGAAAATTAGTAGAAGTAAGTGTTAGATGCTTGATTTAGATAAAAAAAGCCGCTATTAAAGCGACTTTTTACGATTGGTTATAATATCAACTACTTAGGTTGAGCGTCGATACATTGGCCATTAATGTCTGTCACACTTGGGTTCATTAAGTGTAAGTACAGTGGGATGATATCCAGTGGCGTTTTTAGCTTGTTTGCATCTTCACCTGGGTATGCTTTTGCGCGCATGCGTGTTTGAGTGCCACCCGGGTTGATCGCATTAACGCGGATGTTAGTGTCTTCAAGCTCATCCGCTAGGATTTGCATCATACCTTCGGTAGCAAACTTAGAGATCGCGTAAGTGCCCCAGAATGCACGGCCAGAGTGGCCAACGGTAGAAGAGGTAAATACGATACGACCTGCTTCCGCTTTCTTAAGAGCTGGCAGAAGTGCTTGAGTCATCAAGAATTCAGACTTCACATTGATCTGCATAACATCATCAAAAGTCTCTTCATCAATCTGCTCAAACGGGCTCAGAGTACCGAGAACGCCAGCGTTATGAAGTAGACCATCTAAACGACCGAACTGTGACTCAATGGTTTCAGCCATATCAATGTAGTTCTGCTTTGTCGCGCCTTTTAGATCTAATGGGATGATCGCAGGCTGTGGGTAACCAGCACTTTCGATTTCATCGTAAATAAATTCAAGGTTTTTAACATTGCGGCCTAGCAGAATAACTGTCGCGCCATGTTGAGCGAAGCTTAGTGCTGCTTGGCGTCCAATACCGGCACCAGCACCAGTAACCAAAATTACTTTATCTTTGAGGGCATCTGTAGAGATTGGGTAATCCACTGTGCTTATCCTTCTTTCTTTTATTATGTTCGCCATTCCATTGATGTTTAATCACACAGATAACCGCAGGAATGATGAGAAATTCTTGGTAATCGTGACAAGATGGTTACAATACACTAATTCATACATTAGGGGATATGACATTGGAATTTTTGTTGGACTACGGCTTGTTTTTAGCCAAGATTGCGACCGTTGTAATCGCCATCATCGCAATTTTAGTCATTGCTAAATCTGTGGGTGGAAAATCAAGCGCGATTAAAGGTGAGCTGGAAATCACGAACCTATCTGAACACCATAAACAGACAATCGAACAATTAGAGCACCATCTACACGATGATGCTTTCATCAAAGCCCGTGATAAAGCAGAAAAGAAAGCGGAAAAAGAGAAAGTAAAATCACGCGGTAAAGAAGTGAAAAAAGCAGTGAAAGAGGGTGAGCTTGATAGCAAGCGTGAACCACATCTATTCGTTCTTGATTTTAACGGCAGCATTGATGCGAAAGAAGTGGCTTCATTACGTGAAGAGGTAACGGCGGTTCTGGCTGTGGCTCGTGAAGGCGATGAGGTATTACTTAAGCTTGAATCTGGCGGTGGCATGGTTCACGGCTACGGTTTGGCGTCTTCTCAACTTGATCGTATCAAAGCAGCAGGTCTGCCTCTGACTATCTCGGTAGACAAAGTGGCGGCAAGCGGCGGCTACATGATGGCATGTATTGCAGACAAAATTGTGTCAGCGCCGTTCGCTATCGTTGGCTCTATTGGTGTGATTGCTCAACTGCCAAACTTTAACAAACTGCTTAAGAAACATGATATTGAGTTCGAACAGCTAACTGCAGGTGAGTACAAACGCACACTGACTATGTTTGGTGAGAACAGCGATAAAGCACGTGAGAAGTTTAAAGAAGAGCTAGAAGAGACACATGGTCTATTCAAAGACTTCATTCGCGACCACCGCCCTGCACTTGATCTTGATAAAGTAGCGACGGGCGAACACTGGTTTGGTACGCAAGCTCACGAACTTGGGCTGGTGGATGAGATCCGCACTTCTGATGACCTAGTCGTTGAAGCATGCAAAGACAAGACAGTGCTAGCGATTCACTATGTACAGAAGAAAAAGCTGTCAGACAAGCTCGCAGGTGTGGCAGGTAAATCTGCAGACAGCGTGCTGATGAAGCTGATTGAACGCGGTCAAAAGCCGATCGTTTAATAGTGTTCGTTTAAGACGCTAGAGCTCAAGAAGTAAGAGCCAAAAGAAGCTTAAAAGGAAAGCGCATAAGTCGATGACTTATGCGCTTTTTTGTTGCTCCACTTCCGAGCGGGTGACCACTATGTTGTAGGGGGAGCGGAGTCTTATACCCAGCACCGATTAACGGCGATGGGTATTAGATTTTTGCTCCGTAATCATTACGTTTCGGGCAAGTCGTCAGAATCTCTCTATGACCTGTGTCTTTGACCTCTTCTAAAATCACGTCGAAGCCCCATAAGCGATATAAGTGCTTCATCACTTCGTCGTAGCCTTTATCAAGAGGGATGCGGTCATGAGGGACATATTGGAGTGTCATTGAACGATCGCCGCGTACATCTACATTGAACACCTGAATGTTGGGTTCAAGGTTGCTGAGGTTGTATTGCGCGGCGAGCTTTTCACGGATCAGGCGGTAGCCCGGGTCATCATGAATCGCACTCACTTCAATGGTGTTTTTTCGGTCGTCATCGAGCACTGCGAACAGCTTAAAGTCTCGAATGATCTTCGGAGAAAGGTATTGGCTGATGAAGCTTTCATCTTTGAAGTTGTGCATCGCAAAGTGCACCGCCTCCAGCCAATCCGTTCCTGCCAATTCCGGGAACCACTCTCTGTCTTCATCAGTTGGCTCTTCACAGATACGACGGATGTCTCTAAACATCGCAAAGCCAAGCGCGTATGGGTTGATACCGCTGAAATAAGGGCTGTTATAGGCTGGTTGAGCGACTACGCTAGTATGGCTGTGTAGGAACTCTAAGATGAACTTATCACTTACTAGGCCTTCATCGTATAGATGGTTAAGAATGGTGTAGTGCCAGAAGGTTGCCCAGCCCTCATTCATTACCTGAGTCTGTTTCTGAGGGTAGAAATATTGGCTGACCTTACGAACAATACGTACACATTCACGCTGCCAAGGCTCCAGTAAAGGCGCATTCTTTTCAATGAAGTAAAGAATGTTCTCTTGTGGCTCACTTGGGAAACGTACCTTCTGCTCTTCCTCTTTGTCGCGGTTTTGTGGCACTGTGCGCCACAGTTCGTTGACTTGAGATTGCAGGTAAGCCTCACGTTCTTCTTGGCGAGCGGTTTCCTCCGCGATGGAGATCTTCTCTGGGCGTTTGTATCTGTCAACGCCGTAATTCATCAGAGCATGGCAAGAATCGAGCAGTTGTTCGACTTCTGAAACGCCGTATTTCTCTTCACAATCATTGATGTACTTTTTAGCAAACAGCAAGTAGTCGATGATTGAGCTAGCATCTGTCCATGTTTGGAACAGGTAATTTCCCTTGAAGAAAGAGTTATGGCCGTAACAAGCGTGTGCCATTACCAGCGCTTGCATCGTCACGGTATTCTCTTCCATTAGGTAGGCAATACAAGGATCTGAGTTGATCACGATTTCATACGCGAGCCCCATTTGACCATGCTTGTAGTTCTGTTCGGTTTGAATGAACTTCTTACCAAATGACCAGTGGTTGTAATTAATAGGCATACCGATACTCGAGTATGCATCCATCATCTGTTCAGAAGTGATCACTTCGATTTGGTTAGGGTAAGTGTCTAGTCGGTAATGCTGCGCCACACGCTTAATTTCAACGTGGTATCGCTCTAAGAGGTTGAACGTCCAATCTGGACCATCAGGCAGCATCTTGTCGTTGTTCTTTGGTGCAGCTTTTTTCTCTGCAACGTTTGATTTCGCTGTCATGGCAAGCCCCCTTACGCTGTCTCTTTCTGGAACAGTTCTCTAAACACAGGGAAGATATCATCCACTGTTTTGATGTTTTTCATGGCGAAGTTGTCGAAGCTCGCTTCTAACTTCTCATACTCGTGCCAGAGTGTTTGGTGTGAGCGACGCGTGATCTCGATGTACGAGTAGTATTGGCAAGTCGGCAGAAGCGTATTCACCAGTAACTCTTT
This sequence comes from Vibrio sp. T3Y01, assembly GCF_013114525.1. Lineage (NCBI taxonomy): Bacteria > Pseudomonadati > Pseudomonadota > Gammaproteobacteria > Vibrionales > Vibrionaceae > Vibrio > Vibrio sp. T3Y01. The sequence goes on from NZ_VTXJ01000005.1 coordinate 97,061, forward strand.
ACAGCGAGGCGAGTCATCTGCCCAGTTATCACCATCAGACGCTTGTGCCGCGTAGATATTCCACTCATTAGCCGGGTAACGATCAGCAACAATTTCTTTCATCAGTTTTAAGGCGCTCGATACAATGGTGCCACCGGTCTCTTGCGAGTAGAAAAACTCGTGCTCGTCGACTTCTTTGGCTTGAGTATGGTGACGAATAAACACCACATCGACATTTTCGTAGGTGCGATTAAGGAATAGATACAGCAGCACATAGAAACGTTTTGCGATGTCTTTAGTGGCTTGGTCCATCGAGCCAGACACATCCATCAAGCAGAACATCACCGCTTGGCTAGATGGAATAGGGCGTTTCTCGTAGTTTTTGTAACGTAAATCGAAGGTATCGATGAACGGCACGCTATCGATTTTCTTACGTAGCTCGGCGATCTCTTCCTTGATTCGAGCTTCTTCAAACGGTTGAGCGGGCTCGGTCATTTGAACTTGATCGAGCTGGTCCATTAGGGTTTTTAAATCGCGCTTTCTACCTGCCGTCATTGCGGTTCGGCGAGCAAGTGACTGTTGCAGTGAGCGAACAATCGCGATGTTGGATGGAATCCCCGCGCTTTGGTAACCAGAGCGGTGCGTTTTCCATTCGGTGATCTTGTTGACCTGATTTTTCTCTAGGTTAGGCAGGGCGAGATCTTCAAACAGAATGTCCAGGTACTCGTCTTTTGATATTTGGAAAGTAAACTCATCTTGGCCTTCGCCATCTGGGCTAGCATCCCCTTGGCCTGAGCCACCACCTTGACCACCACCTTTCGGGCGCTCGATTTTATCGCCGGTGATGAATTGATCATTACCAGGGTGCACGCGTTCTCTTACGCCACCTTGACCTTGGTGAAAGCTTGGTTCTTTGATGTCTTTATGAGGAATAGTGACGTCCTCACCAGTTTCAGTGTTGGTGATTGAGCGTCGGTTGACTGCATCGGCCACAGATTCTTTGATTTGCTCTTTATGGCGTCGTAAGAAGCGCTGTCTGTTTACAGCACTCTTATTCTTGCCATTGAGCCTCCGATCGATAAATTGTGCCATAAGAACTCCCTCTCAGCTGATGTCGCGATCCTACTTTTACACGGGTATAAGAGTTATTGGTTGGTACGAGCTGCCCACATGAGCAGCTCTATACCGTTTAGTTATGAGGATTTACGAACTCTTAGGTACCACTCAGATAGCAGTCTCACTTGTTTCTCGGTGTAGCCTTTTTCCATCATACGAGCAACGAAGTCGTCGTGCTTTTTCTGATCATCCGTAGAGGTCTTAGCGTTGAACGAGATAACAGGAAGCAGCTCTTCTGTGTTGGAGAACATTTTCTTCTCAATCACAGTGCGCAGTTTCTCGTAGCTGGTCCAAACTGGATTTTGACCGTTATTGTTCGCTTTGGCACGAAGCACAAAGTTCACAATCTCATTTCGGAAGTCTTTAGGGTTACTGATACCGGCTGTTTTCTCGATTTTCTCTAGCTCACCATTTAGAGAAGCACGGTCAAATAGCTGGCCTGTTTCTGGATCGCGGTACTCTTGGTCTTGGATCCAGAAGTCTGCGTAGGTTACATAGCGGTCGAAGATATTCTGACCGTACTCAGAGTAAGACTCTAGGTAAGCGGTTTGAATTTCTTTGCCGATGAACTCTACGTAGCGTGGCACTAGATATCCTTTCAAGAACTCAAGGTACTTCTCGGCGGTTTCTTGAGGGAATTGTTCACGTTCAATTTGTTGTTCAATCACGTAGAACAGGTGAACCGGGTTAGCGGCCACTTCGGCTTGGTCGAAGTTGAACACGCGAGATAGAATCTTAAAGGCGAAACGAGTCGATAGACCAGACATACCTTCGTCTACACCGGCGTAGTCGCGGTACTCTTGGTAACTCTTCGCTTTTGGATCGGTATCTTTAAGGGTTTCACCATCGTAAACGCGCATTTTCGAGAACAGGGATGAGTTCTCAGGCTCTTTCAGTCTCGATAGGATGCTGAATTGCGATAGCAGGTCGAGTGTGCTTGGTGAACACGGTGCATTCGACAGTTCACTGTGCTCAAGCAGTTTCTTGTAGATCTTAACTTCTTCAGAAACGCGCAGACAGTAAGGGACTTTTACAATGTACACACGGTCAAGGAAGGCTTCATTGTTCTTGTTATTGCGGAATGTCTGCCACTCGGATTCGTTCGAGTGAGCCAGAATCATACCGTCGAATGGCAGTGCAGAAAGCCCTTCAGTACCGTTGAAGTTACCTTCTTGAGTTGCTGTTAGTAGAGGGTGTAGTACCTTGATCGGTGCTTTGAACATCTCTACGAATTCCATCAGACCTTGGTTAGCTTTACATAGCGCACCAGAGTAGCTGTAGGCATCTGGATCATCTTGAGAGAAGTGTTCTAGTTTACGGATATCGACTTTACCAACTAGGGAAGAGATATCTTGGTTGTTTTCATCACCAGGCTCTGTCTTCGCGATCGCCACTTGGTCGAGGATAGAAGGGCGTAGCTTGATGACTTTGAATTTAGAAATGTCGCCGCCGAAATCATGCAGGCGTTTTGCAGCCCATGGAGACATAATCGAACGAAGATAGCGTTTTTCGATGCCATACTCGTTTTTCAGTAAGTCACCATCTTCATTGACGTCAAATAGACAGAATGGGTGGTCATTTACTGGGCTTCGTTCACCGTCAGCAGAAAGTACGTAGATAGGTAGCTTTTGCATCAGAGCTTTGAGTTTCTCAGCAAGCGATGATTTACCGCCGCCCACAGGACCCAGCAAGTAGAGGATCTGTTTGCGTTCTTCTAGGCCTTGCGCAGCATGTTTTAGATAAGAAACAATCTGTTCAATCGCGTCTTCCATGCCGTAAAAATCTTCGAATTCACGGTAACGAGATATAACTCGGTTAGAGAAAATGCGACTTAGTTGAGGGTCTTGCGCGGTGTCAATAACCTCAGGTTCGCCAATAGCCAGAAGTAAGCGCTCCGCAGCGTTGGCGTAAGCACTTTTGTCGTCTTTACACAGCGCCAAGAACTCTTGCAGTGTCAGCTCTTCTTCCTTGGCTGCTTCATAACGTGATTGATAGTGGTCAAATATACTCATAGTCACATTCCCCTTGTTAACCAGTCAAAACTGACGAGCGATTGAAAAATAGGCTCTCCCTACATTTTAAGGTTAGACCCGCTTCCACAATTTTGCTTAACAATTATGTATTTATTTACAATTTTGCGTGTTGAATGAGTCGCGAAAGCAGTCGGCAACTTGATGCGCGCAGATTCAAATAAATTTATATACGAAGGGTTTCGGCCTTTTGTTTTGTGTTTTTTAGCATTTTTGCAATTCCCACACTGTATTTATGTATATTAGAGGCATCACTGGGTTCTATTGATTTCATGGAATGAAGTACCATATAATGCGCGGCGTTATCAGAAATCGCTTAAAAAATAGGTAGAAACAGTGAAGAGTCTTTGGTTAAAAATCGCCATTGTTGGAACAACAATGTTCATGGCGACCGCTACGCACGCAAAAATATCACAATGGTCATTGGGTGTGGCTGCCTCTTATTCTCCTGCTGTGTACAAAGACACGCCGTCAAATCGCGCGGTTATTCCTATGATTGGCTATGAAGGTGAACACTTTTTCATGCGTGGATTCAGCGCTGGCTATCGTTTGTTACCAGCTGGCTCACCTCAGAATATTGTGTTTCGAGCGGTTTATGATCCAAGAACATTAAAGCCAGGTGACTCAGACAATGTGGATATTCAAAAACTAGATGAACGTAAAGCTTCGGTATTAGGTGGCGTCAGCTATCAAGTGATTACGCTGGTGGGTATGTTTGAGGCAACAGCGGGCTCAGACTTAGGCTTTAGGCACAACGGTATTTATGCTGAAGCGGCTTGGCGCCTGCCTATTCGCCGCAATGGCTGGGCGATTACGCCTTCGATTGGTTACGCTTACAACAGTGAACGCTTGAACAACCACTTGTACGGTGTGAGCTCAGCAGAAGCTGCAAGAACGAATCTAAACGAATTTGATGCTGACTGGGATGGCCAATACTTTATTGGTTTAGGTGGTTACTTATATGTAACACCGAATGTTCGAGTAACTGGTGGCGTTCGCTACACCAACCTAGAGGGCGATATCGAGAACAGTCCAATCTTAGAAAGCGGCATCAATATGGCGGCAAACGTCGGTGTTGCTTACGTTTTCTAGTTAAAGATAAGAAAACATAAAAGGGTTACTCATGATGAGTAGCCCTTTTATGTATGTGAAGTACAGCGCAGTTAACGTCAAAACACCAAAAATCGTTATTACGATTACCTGTGCAACGGCTGTAATGCTTTTTTATTTAATACCTCAGAAAGTAAAACCGGCTTGTAGGCCAAGAGTCCCCTCATTGATTAGGCTTACGCTACCGGAGTTGAAGTCGTAGAAATCGAAACCAACACGAGCCATAAACTTCGAGTTACCAAACATTGGTTGTATAGACTTAAACTCAGCACCGATGCCGTAAGTTGCGCCCCATTCGCTATTTGAGTACTTGCTATTCACTGAACCATCTTTATCAGTTCTCGTTGATTTAGAATTGAAGTTAGAGTACGCAAGACCAACCTTACCGTAGATAGCAAAAGACTCATCGAAGCTATATTTATAAACTGGGGCTAAAGACATTTTGAAGTGTTTCAAATTGCCTTTGTACTTAGTTAGGTCACCATGTACGTCCGACGTAACCTCATTGCTGTCGGAATCTATGTAATTCATTGTTGATTCAAGATAAAAATTGGTATCAAGAATCTGTGAGCCAGCAGTGAATTGTAGACCGGTATCGTCTTCGTTAATACCAACGCCACCAAGTGCGTACATGTCGTTAGCTGCGAAAGATGAAGTCGACAGAATGGCTAGTGATGCAAGGATGAATTTTCTCATTTTTATCGCTCTGGTTAATTAATTTCGGTGAGCATTCTAGCTACTTCTTTAAAATAAAAAACACCGTTCGAAATTGGGGTGGCGATTTTTAATTTGTATTAAATGTTTCGATGTAGAATTAATAAAGGTGAATGAGCTTATTACTTATAAGTCATAGGCTTATGCTCATTGGTTAATGGGCGATATCAGAGAAATTAATGGGAAACGGTTCGATGTTTAATATCTTATTTTCATGATTAATGTGTGTTTTCTGTATCTAAAGCACGCTTCATATCCACGTCGCTTAATAGTTCCCGTTTTCTCTCATTATATGCAGACATGAAAAAAGGGTTACTCGTGATGAGTAACCCTTTTTTGAAACGTTTTAAGCCAATCTGAGGCTTAACTTTTTATGCATTAAGCACTGAAGATTTGAGATAGCTCTGTCGCACATAGGTGGTACTGACGAGGGCAGTTGCGCCATGTTGTTAGCATGCGACGGTATTTGTCTAGCATTGGCATTTGGCTATTGAAGTGGTGATCCGCTTTGTCGAACTGAGGGTAAAGGCCTTCAGAGTCAACTAGGAAACGTACGTAGTGTACGATTTGCGCTTCAGATGCAATGTCGAAACCTAAGAACTGTAGGCGACGCTGATCAACTTCTTTACGCTCGTCTTCTGCAAGCATTTTGTTCGACTCTTGCATTGCATGGTACATCTCCATGATGTCGATGATTTCGCGACATTCTGCTTCAGTCAAACAACCAAACTCTTTGTTAAGCTCACGCATTTGGAGTTCGTAACCACGCTCTACAATCGTTTGTAGACGTTGATATTTAGCTGAGTTCTCAGGATCCATTTGAGACATTAGGTAGTATTGATTTGATAGAATTAGACGCTGAGCATTGGTCATTTCCATGGGAGAAGCCTCACTAAAAACTAAATGTTGTATTCTTTTGTTGAAGTAAGAGTAACAGCATTCCTACGAGTGGAAACATGATCTCAACACGGATTTAATATGATTTTTTGAATTGATAAACAAAAGTTGTAAAGAAAAGTGAAAGGATTGTTTGGCTCGAAAAAGAAAACGCCCCAATCGAAATTGAGGCGTTTGAAACAGGTTTTAAATACCGTTGGTATTAGTATTTTACGTTGGAGTGGTATTGGCTTAGAACCGCAACAATTTCATCCATTGTCTCTTTACTTGGCGGGTTTACGCCTTCAAGAGGGTAGTCCAAACCAAGAGCTTCCCATTTATGCGCACCCAGTTTGTGGTAAGGAAGCAGCTCTACTTTTTCGATGTTGTCCATGTCTTTAATGAACTCACCAAGTAGATGTGCATCTTCTGGTGTGTCTGTGTATCCAGGAACAATCACGTAACGAATCCAAGTCGTTTTACCAATCTTATGAAGGTAACGGGCAAAATCGAGAGTACGTTTGTTAGATACACCAATGAAATCATGATGAATTTCATCACGCATGTGTTTCAGATCGAGCATTACAAGGTCAGCTGCGTCTAAAACCTCATCAACAACGTCAGTATGCTTACGAATATAGCCATTGGTATCAAGACAAGTATGGATACCTTCAGCCTTAGCAGCTAAGAAGAAGTCGCGGACAAACTCAGGTTGTAGCATCGCTTCGCCACCAGAACAGGTGATACCACCACCAGACGCTTTCATGAAGTGGCGATAAGATTTCGCTTCGTTGATGATTTCTTCTACAGTGACTTCTTTGCCATCATGCAGGTCCCATGTATCGCGGTTGTGACAGTACATACAACGCATTAAGCAGCCTTGAAGAAACACAATAAAGCGGATACCAGGGCCATCGACAGTACCACAAGATTCGAATGAGTGAATGCGACCAGTTGTAGACATGAGCTATTCTCGTAGAGGAATTTATGCCCCTTATTTTATTACAAAAACGGTACATAAAATAGGGTCAAATCGTAACGAGACCTTTAAAAATAAAGGCAATCACCACGGAAGATGATTGCCTTTATCAAACTTGAAAAGTAAACGTGAAAGCTTGAGTGATTCGCTAGAAGAACGCGAACATGGTAATGCCACCGGTGGTGTAGATAGACTCTTTCGCTTCTTTGTAATCTGGTGTTTTTGCGGTTAGTGCGAAGGATGCACCAACGTATTGGTTGTACCAAGCCACACCCAATACCGCTGTTGCTTGAAGGTTCTCTAGAGTTACGTCGTAGATAGCTGGATCTTCATTGTTTTTATTCGCGTATTCATCAACACCAGAGCGGTCACCTTCAATCGTTAAGTCATTGAAACGGTAACGACCTTCTAGGCCTGCATAGGTAAACCAGCCTGTGTTCGAAGCACCGATCATCCCGGGTTTAAATGGATTTTCGCTTGTGATATTAGCCGCACCAAAGTTACCACCTAGGTCAGTACCCCAACGGAACATAAAGCCTGATGAAATATCGCTTCTAAAGTTACCCACGTTGATTTCTGAAACGTTAGAGATCTCGAAGTCGGTATTCGCCAACGCTTGATTACGCATTAGGTTGAAATGACTTAGGTAACCAACGCTGCCTGCCCACTCATCATCCACTTGGTATTCCCAACCTAAAGGCTCATCTGATTTAGTGATCGAGTGAACCAGTTTTTGAGCATCTTCAGAAAGCGCTCGTTCACCGGTGGTACCAAACGTAATGTTAAAACGCTGAGCTTGTTGTGGGTTCAAACTTATGTAGTTGAGTTCTGTGTGTAAGTAACCTGCGTATGGGCGGTCGTTCGCTGATGGCGTTTCTAATTCGATATCAGAAGGGGTATACATTTTGTGGCCAAGGGTGACCTCCCATTTATCTAAAGAGCTCGCGCCCCAGTAAGATAGGCTTAATGGTTTTACCCAATCGTATGGCGTAATGCTTGATGATGTGTAACCCAGAAACAGTCCGTTGGTATAGTCTTGGTCAACGCCAAAAACTCCATCATTGTCTAATGCGAAAGTGACCGTAGAACGTTCAGACGCCAAAGATGAAAAAGAGAGAAGAAGCAGGGGTAAACAACGAAGGTATTTCATGGAGCAGTTACTCTTAAATTATGAACCGCGATATTACCGTAATTTGCACGAATTTGTGGAAAAAAAGTGAATGGAAAAGACCTTTTTTGTTCAATCTAACATTTAGGGAGAATGTTGGTGTTATTGGAATTAGCATCAGATATAAAAAAGCCCCGCACATTGGCGAGGCTAATTATTATTTACTGTCTATTGAGCGTGAGCTTATAGAGACTCAGTAAATGTACGTGCGATTACGTCAGCTTGTTGCTCTGCAGTTAGAGAGTTGAAGCGTACAGCGTAACCAGATACACGGATTGTTAGCTGAGGGTATTTCTCAGGGTGCTTAACTGCGTCTTCTAGAGTGTCGCGGTTAAGAACGTTCACGTTAAGGTGTTGACCACCTTCAATGCCAGCTTCGTGGTGGAAGTAACCATCCATTAGGCCTGCAAGGTTCGCTTTCTGACCTTCAGCATCTTTACCAAGAGCGTTAGGTACGATAGAGAACGTGTACGAGATACCATCTTGTGCATCAGCAAACGGTAGTTTACCTACAGACGTTAGTGACGCTACAGCACCTTTCTCATCACGACCGTGCATTGGGTTAGCACCAGGAGCGAAAGGAGCACCAGCACGACGACCGTCTGGAGTGTTACCTGTTTTCTTACCGTATACAACGTTTGATGTAATAGTAAGAACTGACTGTGTAGGGATAGAGTTACGGTAAGTCTTAAGCTTACGGATCTTGTTCATGAACGTAGAAACTAGTTCACAAGCGATATCATCTACACGAGCGTCGTTGTTACCGTATTTAGGGTAATCGCCTTCGATTTCGAAGTCAGTTGCGATGCCATCTTCGTCGCGGATTGGTTTAACAGTCGCGAACTTAATTGCAGATAGTGAGTCAGCTGCAACAGATAGACCAGCGATACCACAAGCCATAGTACGACGAACGTCACGGTCATGAAGAGCCATTAGAGACGCTTCGTAGCTGTACTTGTCGTGCATGTAGTGAATGCTGTTTAGTGCAGTCACGTATTGCTTAGCTAGCCAATCCATGAATGTGTCTAGGCGACCCATTACGTCATCGTAGTTAAGAACTTCGTCAGTGATCTTGTCAGAAACAGGACCTACTTGAAGTTTTAGCTTCTCATCTACACCGCCGTTGATTGCGTAAAGCATTGTTTTCGCAAGGTTAGCACGAGCACCGAAGAACTGCATTTGCTTACCAACGATCATTGGAGATACACAACAAGCGATAGCGTAATCATCAGACTCTAGGTCAGGACGCATTAGGTCATCATTTTCGTACTGGATAGAAGAAGTATCGATAGATACCTTCGCACAGAAACGCTTGAAGCCGTCAGGTAGTTGCTCAGACCAAAGAACAGTGATGTTTGGCTCTGGAGAAGGACCCATAGTGTATAGAGAGTTTAGGAAACGGAAGTTAGAACGCGTTACTAGCGTACGACCGTCAATACCCATACCACCCATAGACTCTGTTGCCCAGATTGGGTCGCCAGAGAATAGCTCATCGTACTCAGGAGTACGTAGGAAACGAACCATACGTAGCTTCATTACGAAGTGGTCGATCATTTCTTGAGCTTCAACTTCAGTGATCTTGCCTGCAGCGATATCACGCTCGATGTAGATGTCTAGGAAAGTCGAAGTACGACCTAGAGACATTGCAGCACCGTTTTGAGACTTAACAGCCGCTAGGTAAGCGAAGTAAGTCCATTGGATAGCTTCTTGAGCAGTTTGAGCTGGCTCAGAGATATCGAAGCCGTACTTAGCAGCCATCTCTTTGATTTGACCTAGAGCGCGGTGTTGCTCAGAGATCTCTTCGCGAAGTTGCATTGTTTCTGCTAGGTTTTCGCCGTTTTCGAATTGCTCTTGAAGAGAAGCAAATTGAGCTTGCTTGTCTTTCATTAGGAAGTCGATACCGTAAAGTGCAACACGACGGTAGTCACCAATGATACGACCACGGCCGTAAGCATCAGGAAGACCAGTCAGAACACCAGACTTACGACATTTTAGGATATCAGGAGTGTAGATATCGAAAACGCCAGCATTGTGTGTTTTGCGGTATTCTGAGTAGATTTTTGAAACCATTGGGTCAAGAGTTTCACCGTATGCTTTACAAGAACCTTCAACCATACGTACACCACCGTTAGGGATGATTGCACGTTTTAGTGGTTTCTCAGTTTGTAGACCAACGATAGTCTCAAGATCTTTCTCAATGTAACCTGCATCGTGAGCAGTAATGGTAGAGATAACAGAAGTATCGAAATCTACAGGTGCTTTAGTTGCGTTTTCCTGTTTGATACCTTCCATTACCGAAGCCCAAAGCTTGTTAGTTGCTTCAGTACCCTCAGAAACTAGGAAAGACTCGTCGCCTTCATACGGCGTGTAGTTCTTTTGAATGAAATCACGAACGTTTACTTCGCTTTGCCACTCACCTGCAGCAAAATCTTCCCAAGCTTTAGCAAATTGCTCTGCCATGACATACCTACCTTTTTAGTAGAAAAAACACGTACATTAACACTGTTGAGCCAGCGCCCCTCGTAAGGGTAGTACACTCTTATTAATAACAATATATATGAGCATATGTGCTTCATATGGTTATATATATTGTCACTACTTTTTATATGTTGTCTTTACTCTATGTAATCAAGACTACGCTAAAAAATTTCTGCAAACCTTAAACTAAATCAATAAATGCTAAAAAAAGTTGAAAAAATTTGAGTGGCAGGGGTTGCCACCCAAACTTTTTTTTAATCCGATTACTACTTTTGTGTAGTAAAGGAGATTATAGCCAAGCTTTTAGACCATATTGGCTTTCTAGCATACCAACTGCAAGCATTGCTACTAGACAAATAACCAAAACACCAACTGGGATAACAATCTTGTCTACAAATGATAGACGCTTAGCACGCTCTTTATCACCAATTAGGCCGTTGTTATCTAGAAGCATAGTCAGTGCCCATGCTAGTACAGGGTTAACGACCGCTGAACCAAAGATACAGATACCAGCTGCTTGAGAGTCTTTTGAATCTTTAACCATCTGCATACCCGCTTCAAGTAGAGGTAGAGATACACCTACAAGTAGCGCAACACGCATCACTGGTGGCCATACTGCTACGTCCATTGGGAAGCCAAGAATCGCAACAATAATACATAGAGAGCCAAGCAAGATTGCGCCGCCAGGGATTGGACGTTTCGCGATAGCCGCTGGGATCATGTAAGTACCCCAAGATGAAGTGATGTTACCACCACCAACTGCTGTACCTACCATTTGACGAACTGAACACATAGTCATTGTGTCATCTACGTCCATCAGTACTTTTTCAGACTTTTTCGGGTAGTTCAGTTCTTGGAAGATACGGTGACCTAGGAAGTCAGGTGACCACATTGCTACTGCTAGGATTGCAAATGGTAGAGAAGCGATGAAGTGCTCAACGTTTGGTAAACCAAGCATCCAACCTTCTTCAGTAGAACCCCACCAGTAGATTGGGTTTAGGTTTGGAATGCCTGTTTCAGTTACGAATTTGATATCGAAACCAGCACCAAGTACTAGAGCAATAGCTAGACCAGTGAAAGCACAAACAGGGATTGCTAACCAACGCTTGTTCACTTTCGCAAGGAATGCATATAGACCGATGGTAACGGCTAGAACAATCAAACCGATGTAACCCATGCTACCAGCAGCGACTGTGTCAGACTGAAGACCAACAGCCCAAGCTTGAATTGAGTTGATTTGGCTCATTGTTCCGGTTAGACCCAAGAAGATGAGCAAGCCACCCGCCGTACCTTCAGAGGTAAGGTTAACAAGTTTAGACCCACCTTTTAGGAAGCTTAGGATAAGACCGAAGACACCGATAAGGATTGCCAATGCAAGAGGGTGAGCACCAGCTAGAGCGATGGTACCAATAAGAGGAATCATTGGACCGTGGTTACCGGCAAGGTTAGCTTTAGGGTTAAAGAAACCAGAAGCAAGGATACAGAACAGCAGTGCAGGGATAAGCATTTCTACACGAGCTACTTCAATCGCAAAGTCTTTACCAAGGTTTACGTGATCCCAAGCTTGAGTTAGGCCTTCAGCCCAAGACATCATTACTGCAGAGTACATCGCGATGATACCAATGGTACCAGCCAGTGCAGGAACAAGGTCTTCTAGTTCAAAGCGGAAGTCACGGCCAGGAAGGTTTAGGCCAAAGCGGCGAGGCTTCATGATTTGAAGTTCGTGATCTAGATAATCTGAGCGGTTCTCAAATTCAGAAGCAGGGCGGTGTAGCTCTTTATAGCTTTTCTCTTCTACTTCAGAGTTCGCATTATTGACAACGTCTGACATAGATTCCTCATATTTTTATGTTAGTAATTCTAAAATTGAATTCTATAATTTCGCGTAATTGTGTTATTTCTTAGTTATAACTCATTAACATTATGTTGCACGGTTTTGATGTGCTTTATGCAGCTAAGTTAAAAGAAATGTATGGCATTTTTAATGCCTTATTGTGTGCTGAGGAGTCTAACAAGCTTACCCTTTAGGGTGATTGATCTTGATCACTTTATGAGTGTATGTGAAAGAAAGCTACAAAACGGAGCGATTCATTAACGTACCATTGATGAATCGTGTAATTTGTTTTCACAAATTGACGTTTACCTACCTTCTCGAGGTATTGCTTATAAAGGAAAGCGCTGAGTTGCTGATTCTTATTGAGTTATTTCACTTTTATCCCTCTTCAGCCAAACATTTACAATGTAATAACCATAAAATAATTGTGACTTATAGTACGTGCAGCATGCTTTTATTGGCGCTTTCTGGTTTCGTTGTAAATGACACTTCTTCGTTCACCAAAGTTGTTTTTCTTGTGAGACATTAGGCTACGAGAATCTCATTTTGGTTAACTTTATTTAAACAATGTAAGCATTGGATTTATAGCTTATTGATAGAAGTCATTCATAAAATTGAGGCGAAAACGCTACCTTTTGCATAATAAGTCAGAGTGAAGTGCTATTTATTCCAAATTATTAGGTTAATAATTTGTTGCATGTTAATCCGTGTGGTGCTAGTTTGTATCGCATGAAAAGGTCGGAGTACCTTGCATTTTCACAAACTTGGGAGAGAAAGCGCATGAAAGATGTACCGGCGCTGGACATAAAGGATCTACACAAAACGTTTGGTCAAAATGAAGTTTTAAAGGGAATTTCACTTTCTGCGCATAAAGGCGATGTGGTATCGATTATCGGATCTTCAGGATCGGGTAAAAGTACTTTCCTTAGATGTATCAACCTTCTAGAGACACCGACTGCAGGCGAAATTTGGGTTAATGGTGAATTAATTCAAATGAAAAATAATCGTCAAGGTGTGTCTGTTCCTGCTAATGAAAAACAAGTCCAACGAATCCGTTCTCGATTGGCGATGGTTTTTCAGGGGTTCAACCTTTGGTCTCATCTGACCGTTCTCGAAAATGTTATCGAAGCACCTGTTCATGTCTTAGGTGTACCTAAAGCACAAGCGATTGAAAATGCGGAGTTACTACTCAAGAAAGTAGGTCTGTATGAGCGTAAAGATTACTATCCGGGTCACTTATCTGGTGGACAACAACAACGTGCTGCGATTGCAAGAGCGTTAGCAGTAGACCCTGAGGTAATGCTGTTTGATGAACCAACATCAGCACTTGACCCTGAATTAGTAGGGGAAGTACTTGGTGTAATGCGCGATCTAGCAGAAGAAGGAAGAACCATGCTTGTGGTAACACATGAAATGGCTTTTGCTCGTGACGTATCAAACCATGTGATGTTCCTGCACCAAGGTCTAGTGGAAGAACAGGGCGATCCAGCTAAACTGTTTACGAACCCAGAGTCTGAGCGACTACAACAATTTATCTCTTCGATCTATTAATCAGAATTGAAATGCCGTTGCCAAGGTAAACAGCGACGGTGTGAACAATAAAACACAACAAATAAGTTAATAAGCAACAACAAACACAATATTAAAACTAGCAAAACATAAAAACCTAAATCACAGGAGTAGGGATATGAAAAAGTGGTTATTAGTCGCGGCACTTGCTGCAACTGCGGCAACAGGCGTAGCTCAAGCGAAAGAATGGAAAACAGTACGCTTTGGTATTGAAGGTGCTTACCCTCCATTTAGCTGGACAGAAGCAGATGGTTCACTGAAAGGCTTTGACGTGGACATGGCTAACGCACTTTGTACTGAAATGCAGGTGCAGTGTAAGATCGTTGCACAAGATTGGGATGGCATTATTCCTTCTCTACTTGCTCGTAAATATGATGCGATCATCGCGGCAATGTCTATCACTGAAGAACGTAAGAAGAAAATCGACTTCACTGGTAAATACGCACTTATCCCAAACAAGTTCATCGCTAAGAAAGGCGCAGGTCTTAACTTCGATGACTTAAGCGGTCAAAAAATTGCCGTTCAACGTGCAACAACTCACGATAAATACCTAACAGACAACTACGGCGACACGGTTGAAATCGTTCGTTACGGTTCTTTCGATGAAGCTTATCTTGATCTAGCAAATGGTCGTGTTGCAGCTGTACTTGGCGATGCTTCTGCTCTAGAAGAGGGTGTTCTGAACAAAGCGGGCGGTGAAGCGTATGAGTTTGTTGGTCCATCACTAACAGATCCTAAATGGTTCGGTGAAGGTTTTGGTATTGCTCTACGTAAGCAAGACAAAGACCTAACTAAGAAGCTAGATGCGGCAATCCTTTCTCTACGTGAAAAAGGCATCTACCAAGATATCGCGGCTAAGTACTTCAACTACGACGTATACGGTCAGTAATCTCTAGCGTCAATTCTTAAGGGAGAGGCAACCCTCTCCCTGTCTTACCAACTTTTTCGCAGTTCTGTTGGAATTCATTATGTTTGATTTACAAGGATATGAAGCGTCGATCCTGAAAGGGGCGGTGCTGACAATCGAAGTTGCCTTGCTGTCGCTAATTTTAGCTATGGTTCTTGGTATGCTAGGTGCCTTAGCAAAGCTTGCGCCTTATCGCTGGGCTCGTGCTATTGCAACCCTCTATACAACCGTCATTCGAGGCATCCCAGATCTCGTGTTGATGATGCTGATTTTCTTTGGTGGACAAATCCTTTTAAACAACAGTTTGTATTCCATCAATGAGTGGCTCAATGAGTGGTTCACATCCAGTGATCCTAACCATGAGTGGACTTCTTACTTACCTGATTATATTGATGTTAGCCCATTTGTTGCTGGTGTCTTGACCATAGGCTTCATCTTTGGTGCTTACATGGCAGAAACATTCCGTGGTGCGATCATGGCTGTGGATGCCGGTGAAATGGAAGCGGCAAAAGCTTACGGTATGAGCCCTGTAAAGGCGTTTCACCGCATACTGCTTCCGCAGATGATTCGTCATGCACTACCTGGTTTTGGTAACAACTGGTTGGTTTTACTTAAAACCACAGCTTTGGTTTCTATTATCGGCCTAGAAGACATGGTGCGTGTTAGCGCATTAGCGGCCGGTTCAACCAAAATGCCGTTTACCTTCTACATGACGGTGGCACTTATCTTCTTGTTCTTCACCAGCGTATCGACAGGTTTACTTAAACTTGTTGAACGTAAATTCAGCATCCACGCGAGGTAGTTATGGACTTTTCATTGATAATTGAAAGCCTGCCGATTTACCTTGGTGGTCTATGGACAACAGCTTGGATGGTGTGCGTCGCTTTGATTATTGGCTTGTTTGTTGCCATACCATTAGCTATAGCTCGTAACAGTCACAATATGTTGATTAATGCTCCTGCGTGGTCGTTTATCTATTTCTTCCGTGGCACACCATTACTGGTACAGCTTTATTTGATTTATTACGGCATGGATCAGTTCTTCCCAGTGAAAGACACACTATGGGAAAACGCATGGTTCTGTGCGTTGGTGGCATTCATCCTGAATACTTCTGCTTACACGGCTGAGATTATCCGTGGTGCAATTAACGGCTTACCTAAAGGTGAGGTGGAAGCGGCAAAAGCATACGGCATGAGTACACCGAAGACTTACCGTCGTATCATTTTACCAAGTGCTTTACGTCGTGCACTGCCGGCTTACAGTAACGAAGTTATCTTCATGCTTCACGGTTCAGCCGTTGCTGGTATCGTAACTATCATGGATTTAACAGGGGCAGCGCGTTTGGTTAACTCACGTTACTACGCTCCATTTGAATCCTTCCTAACCGCAGGTCTGTTCTATATGGCACTAACGTTTATCATCATCGCGATTTTCAAATTCGCAGAGAAACGTTTCCTAGCTTACTTAAGACCACTTAGTTAGTAGCATTCTGTATAGTTAACAAAACGGCGCTCATTGAGCGCCGTTTTTTTGTATCAGAAGAAAATTCAGTGATGGCCTTGGATAGGTTTATCTCGGAGAGCTATCGATTGTTCAAAACAGTTAACTTGCTTCAAATTGCGTTCACATATTCATTAGAATAATTGCTTTAGATTCAACTATAGATAGACTCGGCGAAATTTTGTTGTTGTATGGAATAATGATGAAAAAGAGTAGCTTACTGTCTAATTTTGTTGTTTTTGCTATCGCGATATCACTTTTAGGATGCGGCGGTGGTGGTAGCGGCGGTGAAAGTGTTCAAACTGGTTCTGGTGGTTCTGGTGGTTCTGGTGGTTCTGGTGGTTCTGGTGGTTCTGGTGGAGGAGGGAATGACGGTGATGGAAGCGGTGAGCCAGATATTACCCCAATCCCACAAACCGCTGTTCAAAAAGCCTTGTCAACTGGCAATGCTTCTTATGTTGTTAATTCCTCCGAGTTCATTGAGGCAAGCCAAGCGTTAGTTGCTCAATACAACGAAGATTACAATCAGATTAAACAAGCCTTATCTCAAAGCTCAGAAGGTGAGCCACTGCGTAATCTCCACTGGGATCCAACGCATGACACCGCCATTATTTTACCCACCTATGGCTTTAACGATGTCATTTTGAAAACAAACAAAGCGATGCAAGATGGCTACGCCGATCAAGAGTTGGCCATTGGGGTTGCGGGTTATACAGGGAGTAAAGGGCATTATGCTGCACTCGCGAGCAACCCTTTTAGAACGAAGCAACGTTTCCCCGATTCTGTTAATGAAGAAATGAACACTTGGTTGAAGAATTTGGTTACCTGGGTTTCAGGGACAGATGAGCCCAAAAAAGTCGTGTTAGCCCAGCTCGATCAGTCTTATTACTTCCCAGATGATCAAGCGACACGAAACTGGTTAACTGACAATGTTAATGCTTCTATGGTTACCAACGCTGATAACGCTTGTGATGGCAGTCAGTTAAGCCAGTGTCTTGAAGCCAATAACCCTGATTTGTTGATTTTGTCTCAAAAGCTGAATGCCGGAGATAGTATTGAAGATGTTATAGAAGGGGTACGTTTAGCGTTTAATAAAAACATTCCGGTGCTGTACTTGCATCTTGATGGCGGTATGACGGAATTAGGCAACGCCTTGTTTGCTGAAATGCACATGACTTATGTGGGTGATAACTATTGGCGTAAGCTTGGTCTGTCTAACTGGGACTCGACACAGCTCATTAATCAGATGCCGGACAATATTGTTCAACAACAAGCGCTTTTACAAAGACTGAAAGATGACAGCTTCACCGTTGACTTAAGCACCTGTGATGACAAATCTTGCCCTGATGAATCCAATATGGATGAAGAGTTCTATACCGCAGCAAACAGCATTCGCGCACATTTAACGTCGCTTGATAGTAAAAAAGTCGACCTGTTTGCAACGGATTATTACGAGTATGAAAAGCTGTTATTGCTACTTGCTGACCATTACCGTCAATATGTTCAGTACCCAATGGGTAAAGGCGTGACAGAGAGGGTTGATTTTCTTCGTTCTTATTACAGTGATTACGCAACATACAACAGTCGACTGTATAACGCGGCGCAACCAAGTTTAGGTAACTTTAGTACCAAGAGCTTTGATAATGTACCGCTCGTCACGAAAACCATTGCTTTGGAGTCTAAAAGAAGCTTCCGATCCGCTGGTTTGTATGCCTTGCCGGGTAAGACAATCAAGGTGACTCGCTTAGACAATAACGATGTGGCTACGTCTATTGCATTTAATACATTGCGCAGCGGCGCGACACACGAGTTTTCAGGCAATGACGGTTACGCTCGGCCAAAGTTTTTAACCTCGGTAACCTATCCAGTGAAACCGGGAGAGACGATTTCTCTTACTTCTGCTTATGGCGGAACACTACAGGTTCACTTTGATACCAATGATATTGACGTGGAACTGCGTTTTGAAAATGTCGCACAGCACCCTGTCTGGAGAAGTGAAGCTGACAACGACAGCTTTGTAGCACAGCTCGAAGAAGGAAATTTTGATTGGGCTGAGCTAATTACCCCAGGGTTTGAAGTTCACTCAAAGCTGGAAAAAATGAAGGAATCTATCGGTTCAGATGACTGGGCTCAGCCTCATGACATGGCTCTCGCCACAGAGCGTTATGTACATAACTTTCCTCATGCACTTGCAGGCTTTAAAGGGCCGGGTATTGATGAAATTGCTGAAATACACCAATACGGAGAGGCAAAGGGCTGGGAAATTGCGACCATTGACATTGTAAAGCATATGAACGCAGACCAAGCTAACTGTGGCTATGGTTGTTCAGGAAACCCGTATGATGCCTATTGGTCGTTTCATCCATTAGGGCATGGTGATCTTCACGAGTTGGGGCATGGCTTAGAGCGTGGTCGATTTAGGTTTAGCGGTTGGGATGGGCACGCTACGACCAACTATTACTCGTACTACAGTAAGTCCCAATACTATCGGGATACAGGAAAAGTATCTTCATGTCAGGGGTTAGACTTCAAAGGCCAATATGAGCTTTTGCAGGAAAGTCGAAATCAACCAGACCCAAACGCCCATATGGCGCAGCAAAACCAAACGAGCTGGAGTTGGGGAGCAAGAATCTTCATTCAAATGATGATGTTGGTACAAGAGCAGGGCGTATTGGATTACGGCTGGCATATGCTTGGGCGACTTCACTTGATTGAACGTGAGTTTAACCGCCTTAAATCCAGCGATGAGCTTTGGAACACCAAAAAACAGACAATTGGATTTGATAGCTATTCTAGAGATGAAGCAAACCAAATCACCAATGATGACTGGTTGTTGATTGCATTAAGCTATGTGAATGAGCGCGATATGAGGAACTATTTAGATATGTGGGGCTTCAACTTCTCGGATAAAGCGAAGCAACAAGTCGCGACTATGAGCTTAGTACCAATGCCGTTAACCTATTTTGCAAGTTCAAACCAAGGGTATTGTGTAGATGAGTTTGCTAAGAGACCAATTAGTGTTGATGGCTCAACGGCTTGGCCAATAAATTAGACTCGGGAAATAATCAGGGAGCAAATGCTCCCTGATTTTTTTATTTAAACGTCGACCAAATTGGCGCGTGATCTGATGGTTTTTCTATACCGCGCAGTTCGTAGTCGATGCCTGCTTCCGTACACTTATCAGCAAGTTTCTGAGTTGCTAGTACAACGTCAATACGCAGGCCGCGGTTATCCACGAAACCTTTTGAACGGTAATCAAACCATGAGTATTGATCTGTGACTTCTGGGTGTAGTTGACGGAACGTATCTACGAAGCCCCAATCCATCAATGTTTTTAGCCATTCACGCTCTTCAGGCTGGAATGAACACTTGCCCGTTTTCAACCAACGTTTTGCATTTGGCTCGCCGATACCGATGTCTGCATCGATAGGGCTGATATTGATGTCACCCATCACGATGATCTGCTCATCTTTGTTGTGATAGTCGTTCAGGTAGGTCATCAAGTCTTTGTAGAACTCACGCTTGTATGGGTATTTGGTTTCATGCTTGATGTTGTCCCCTTGAGGGAAGTAGCCATTTAGCACAGTAACCTTTTCGCCATTTTCATCTTCAAACGTCGCCATGATCATACGTTTTTGATGGTCTTCATTGTCTGTTGGGAAACCTTTCTGTACAGAGATAGGTTCTTGCTTACACAGCATAGCAACACCGTAGTGTGCTTTTTGCCCGTGGAAGTAAACCTTGTAGCCCATTGCTTCAACATCAGCAATTGGGAAGGCCTCGTCGTGCACTTTGATCTCTTGTAAACCAATCACGTCAGGTTGGTGTTTGTCGATAACCGCTTGCAGTTGGTGAAGGCGAGCTCTTAGGCCATTGATGTTGAAGCTAATTACTTTCATTTATTTTTATACCTCTCGTAAACCTTTGCCTATAGTGCAGCAAAGATTATTTGATTTGGTGAGTTTCATAGTTAATCGTATTTAACCATGCTTAATAATGTATGTCGCCATTTGTAGAGACAAAATGGCGACATAAAACGACGTGGGTACTTGCGTTGAATCTATTGAGTCTTGAGCAAATCTAAAAAGAATGCGTATTCCAGTGCGTCTTCTTTTAATCGTTTAAATCGACCTGATGCACCACCGTGACCTGCTTCCATGTCGGTTTTGAACACAAGTACATTGCTGTCTGTTTTCATCTCACGCAACTTCGCTACCCACTTCATAGGTTCAAAGTATTGTACTTGCGAATCATGCAGACCGGTTGTCACTAACATGTTCGGGTAGTTTTGAGCTTTGACGTTGTCGTATGGCGAGTAACTCAACATGTAATCGTAATAGGTTTTATTGTTAGGGTTACCCCATTCGTCGTATTCGTTGGTTGTAAGAGGAATTGATTCATCAAGCATGGTCGTTACCACGTCAACAAATGGAACATGAGCGCCAATGCCTCGATATAACTCAGGTGCTTGATTGATGATTGCGCCCATCAATAGACCGCCAGCCGAACCGCCCACTGCGAACACTTTATCTTTCGCGCCATAACCTTCTTCAACTAGGCCTTTAGTGACATCGATGAAGTCATTGAACGTGTTTTGTTTAGTCAGCTTTTTGCCATCTTCATACCAAGGACGTCCCAACATCTCTGAACCTCGAATATGCGCGATAGCATAAACGAATCCGCGATCAAGTAGGCTCAGACGAGCTGAGCTAAAAGTTGGTTCGATTGTGTGCCCGTAAGATCCGTAGGCATATTGGTAGAGAGGGTTAGTACCGTCTTTCTTGAATAGATCTTTGCGATAAACCAAAGAGACTGGTACTTGCTTACCATCGCGAGCCGTGATCATGATTCGCTCTGATTGGTAATTATCAGCATCGAAATCACCTAATACCGGCGTTTGTTTCATGATCTCTGATTCACCTGTATTAAGGTCGAAATCATAGTAAGTGCCAGGAGTTGTTAGGCTGCTGTAATAGACTCGAACTTTAGAGTTATCTAACTCATAGTTACTTGTTAGGTAGGCAGCAAAAGCGGTGTCGTTGAACTCAAGTGGAAATTCTTTGCCTGTAGAGAGTTGACGAACCTTCACTGTAGACAAGCCATTTGAACGCTGCTCGTAAACCAGATGATCATTAAATAGCTCAAAATCGACAAGCTGTACGTTGTCGTCAGCCGGAATGACATCGACCCATTTTGAACGGTCATGCATGTCTTCAGCCGTTGTTTTCATCAAACGGAAGTTGACCGCTTGGTAGTTGGTGTAGATGTAATACCAATCCTCTAGCTTGGCGATGCTGTACTCAATACCCGTTTCTCTTGGGTAGAAGGCTTCGGCTTTTGCATTTGGGTTATTGGCATCAATAATTGAAACACCACTGGTTTCAGTGCTCGAGTGCCAAATGTATACCTGCTCGCCATCTTTACTCTTACTGATGCTGGTGTAGTAAGCGCTGTCAGCTTCTTCGTAGACCAGCTCATCGCTTGTTTGAGGTGTACCCAATACGTGGCGGTAAACTTGATAGCCGAGTAAAGTTTGTGGATCTTTCTTGATGTAGTAGAAGGCTTGGTTGTCGTTTTGCCATGCGATAGCGCTCGAAGCACCTTCAATTTCATCGTTTAGGTATTCACCGGTTGTGAGGTCTTTAATCTTAATGGTGTAAATACGGCGGCTCAGAGTATCTTCGCCATAGGCCAACATATTTTCGTTCGGGCTGACAGATAGACCACCAATACTGAAAAATTCATGCTCTTTGGCGAGTTCGTTAACGTCTAAGATGACTTGTTTGTCTATTCCTAAAAAGTGTTTTTCGCGCAAATGAACTGGGTACTCGTTGTCACCTGTGACTTTATTTGAGTAGTAATAGCTACCTTTACGAACTGGTACCGAATTGTCGTCTTTCGCGATTCGGCCTTTGATCTCTTCAAATAATTGTTCTTGAGATGCTTCTGTATGTTTCAGCACAGTCTCGGCATACTGGTTCTCTTGCTCGAGGTGCTGCAAGATCTCCGGATCTTGGCGTTCATCATCACGCATCCAATAATAATCATCAATTCGTGTGTCACCATGAGTCGTCATTGAATGAGGGACTTTCTTAGCAACGGGAGCTTGGGTTTGTTGAGCGACGAGTTGCGATGGAGAGTAGTGGTTCATGGTTATTATTCCTTGATTGCTGCATCCGGCGACAAGCGCCACCGATACGGCTAATGTGGTTAAAGCGAAACGCATCTGTATATCCTTAGTGTGCACCTTACTCGTTTTATTGCCAGCATCCTTTAGTGGTTAGTTTCCTTCCAGTGATATTATTTATAATTGGATTCTGGATATGCACTTTCATCGTAAGTGTCTGTTATTGTTTTAAAAAAATCAAAGTAATGTTTGATGAAATTAGTGGTAGACATCATGTAAGGGTAAACGGGTAATAAAAAAGGGACACGCCTTTCAGCATGTCCCTCTATTTGTAAGGTAGGAGTTGCGTTTTACTCTAGATAGCCAATGGCATTTCGTTTGAGTGGTCAGGCTTACGATTAACCCAACGTAAACCAAGCATAGCGATAAGTGACATGGTAATCATCAAGCAACCCAGTGGCAGTTGATCTTGAGCTGGGAAGAACGATGCCAACAGTGTAGCAATACCGGCACCCAGATTCTGCATACCACCTAAGATCGCACCTCCCGTACCTGCGTGATATGGGAATGGCGAAAGTGCTCCCGTTGTCGCGGCTGGAAATAAGATACCAGCGCCCAAGAAGTAAATGGTTGCACCGCCAATCAAAGTTAATGCGGTTGTTTGACCAAACAGACCCGGGATAAGCACCACAGCTGAGCCAACTAAGATCGATACTAGACCAACATTCAGTGCTCGGCGCTCAGAGCTACGTTGCGCGATGTAACTCGATAGACCTGCACCCACGAGGTAACCCGGAATCGGTAACACAAACAGCAAACTCACGGTGGTTGCCGGCAAGCCAAGTACACCGCCCAGCAATACGCCAGCTGCTGCCTCAAACACTGCTACGCCCGCAAATGTTGCCACTAGTACCAGCAAGAAGCCTTGGAAGCGTTTGTCAGACAGAACAAACTTGTAGCTGTTGACGACTGATTCATTTTTGCGTCGCTCTTTTGGCAATGTTTCCATCATGCTGGTCATCATGGTGATCACTACAGCGATACCAAACAGTGCTAGAAACAAGTAGCTAGAACGCCAGCCAAAAGCTTCTGTTAGGTAACCGCCCAATACAGGTGCCATTAATGGGGAGAAGATCACACACATGCTGATTAAGCTGTTTGCACGGTGTAACTCAGCGCCCTCAAAACAATCGCGAGTCAATGTACGAGACATTGCACCGCCACAACCAATGCCCAAGCCTTGAATAAAGCTACCCACCAAGAACCATTCGTATTCATGAGCAAATAAGGCTACCAAGGTACCTAGGATATAGATAACTAAGCCTGCGACGATGATTGGTTTACGACCGAGACGATCAGAAAGCGGACCATATACAAATTGCGACAAACCATAAGGGATCAGGTAACACGCCATCACTGCTTGAAGTGAAGACGCAGAAACCAAGAACTCACCTGCCATATGACCGATAGAAGGCACGTACATCGTTTGAGTCATTTGACCTACGGCTGTCAGAATAGCGATTAAAAAGGTAAGTTTCGCTAATGGAAACGAGGCGGACATTTGCGTATCTCTCCAAAAATTAAAAACGTAAAAAGCCTTAGCGCTCCATTAGGGAGAGCCAATTGAATAAAGCGATCAGGGAATCTAGGCGCGAGATATTAGAGTTTGATTGCCGAATTAGCAATCAAAAAGTGTGAAGTCGATCAAGATAAAAATCTATGGTATGGATTAGAAAAACTAATCCTTAATCTATGTGAAACGAGTAAGTGTTGCAGGAGGAAGCTATTGAAATATTATGAGTGATTGAACAAGGTTTTGATTACCTGAGGTGGTGGTGCGCTCAATAATCTAAATCGTATAGCAGGTTTATGAAACGACAGATATCTTTGTATCAATACCCAAGATTAATAGAGTAGCCAGTCTGTCGCGTACACGACAAGCGTTATTAAACAGGTCACAACAATTGTTATTACAAGTGCAGTCACTAACTTTTTCTTCAAACTTAGTGTGTTAAATACTTCGCCCTCTTGTTCTCTTAACCTCTTGTCTTCATCAAAGTGCCACTTGATCGCTAGGTAGCCACCGATAGCCAATACAATCAGCTTAAAAGCCCCTGCAAAGTATGGAAAGAAATTGGCCCAACTCGCGTTCATCATCTATCTCCGTCGTTATCAAAAAAGATTCAATAGCATAATAACAAGCTTGCTTTTATAGCGGAGCGAGATGAAAAGGCATTTTTCAATTCCGGTAGGGGAGCTGCAAAGTGTTCTTATCGCCTTGAGAAAGGACGCAAGTCATACGTCATATTTTTAGAACGACAAAGATGAAGCTAAGTATCGGAAGTTAATAGCTCTCTCAGTCACAGAAGCGATAGACAAAAAGCATGAACTGTTAATATTTGCGTGAACTTTCGTTTTATATGTTAGCAATTTGTGATGTAATCATCCGCTAAGCTATTCGTCTAACTTATCTACATTGTGTACAGCCATTCGTTGTCGATGTGATAGTTATGGTTATGGAAGTCTTTTGGCTTAAATAAGGATATTAAATGCGTTCTCTATCGGTACAGTGGAAAATAACTCTATTAGCGGGTTGTTGTTTAATCATTACGTCACTGTCTCTTATTGGTTTCTCGATCTACAACGCGACGAGCAATCAACAAGTCATCAAATCTCAAAGCTCAGAATCAGTGATCAATAAAACTCAACAGTTGTTGGCATCTGTTTCTCAGCTTAATGCCCAAGAAACTCAACGCTATGTTGACGAAGCGATTTATCGCGCTGAGATGCTTGCGGCCAGTGCTCAGTTTCTAAAGAACAATGCAGATGAAAACTTTACACCGAGTGAAGAGCTTCGTACTGCATTAGACGAAATGGTGCGTCGTTCAGTTTTAAACTTCGATTCAATTCAAGGTGCTTATCTCGTATTCAAACCTGACTTACTTGATAGTGAAGATGCGAACTATGTCGATGCCGATTATGTAGGTTCTAACGAGAAAGGACGTTTCGCTCCTTACTGGAAGGTAGCGGATAATGGTGAGAATGTTCTCTCGAACGTGCTTTCGGAATCAACATTGAATGACAACAGCAATAGCGAACGTTTTTACTGCCCGCTATCTTCAGGGCAAACCTGTATCAGCACCCCACGAGTAGTGAACAGCGGCGGTACAGCATTATTGACGTCCTCTATTTCAGTTCCAATTTTAGTCGACGATGTTGCGATTGGTTTTCTTGGTATCGATTTGAGACTCGATGGCTTAACCAGTGTGATTACTCAATCTGACCAGAGTTTGTTTAACGGTGCAGGAAAAGCTTACGTGGTTAGCCTAGACGGCTCAGTTATCGCTTCTGACGATTCAAGCATTGCAGTTGGTTCGAATTTCCAAAGTGATAATACCAACAGTGACCTAATGACCGACTTTATCTTCGGCGGTGAAGTAACAACGCAGTGGAGTGAGAACGGTGAATGGTTACTTGCGTTTGCACCTGTTGTTGCTGCTAACCAAACGTGGGGTGTGTTGTTTGAGATCCCAAGAGACAGTGTCGTCGCTGATGCAAATAAATTGGATTCCATCATTAGCACTAAGCTAAGTGAAGGCATCAAAACAGAAGTCATTGCCGGTACGGTATTTATTATCTTTGGCTTAGCCATTATCGCGTTTGCCTCGTTGTCTATTGTGAAGCCGATTCGTCAGGTTGTGGAAAGGTTGAATGACATCGCTTCAGGTGAAGGTGATTTGACGCAGCGCTTGGAAGTGAAGTCTCAAGATGAAATCGGTCAGTTGTCAAAAGGATTTAACCTGTTCCTAGATAAGCTGCAACACACGATCAAAGAAGTCATTCAAACCACAGAACAAGTGGCAAACACGACCAGTCAAGCGAAGGCATCTGCATCAAGTACTCGTGAAAGCAGCGAGTCTCAATTTAAAGAAGTGGATCTGGTAGCAACAGCAGCAGAAGAGATGACTCAAACTGCGGGCTTAGTGGTACAAAATGCAGAAGTTGCGGTAGACGCAGCTTGTGAGGCAAATCGTTCAGCTCAGCAAGGGCAGCAAGTTATCGAGCTTTCCGCTGGTGAAATGAGAAAGCTGGTGGAACGCATGTCGAGCGCCGTGCCTATTGTTGAAGAGCTAGCGAAGAACAACGGTAATATCACCGAGATTTTAAGTGTTATCGAGGGGATCTCCGAACAGACTAACTTGTTAGCATTGAATGCGGCGATTGAGGCGGCTCGTGCCGGTGAGCAAGGTCGTGGTTTTGCGGTCGTTGCAGACGAGGTGAGAAACCTAGCAAGCCGCACACAATCATCCGTTGGTGAGATCAGAGCGGTGATCGATAAGGTCCATGCTGGTACACAAGATGTTGTTGAGGCGATCCAAGAGGGTAATATTCTTGCCAACGATACAGCGCTGCATGTTCAAAATGCAGTGGAGGATCTCGGCTCGATCTTTACTTCAATTGAGGCGATCAGTGACATGAACAATCAGATCGTAAGAGCAGCAGAAGAGCAACAATCGGTTTCCGGTGAAGTGAATCAGAGTGTGGTTAATATTCGCGACTTGAGTGCGAAGATCTTGGAACAAGCGGCAGCTTCTGAACAAGTGGGTAATGAAATTGATCAGCTATCTCAGCAGCAACAGAAATTGGTTAATCAGTTCAAGGTCTAAACCTTAAACAATTATTGGATAGAAAAAGGGACAAATGAATATTTCATTTGTCCCTTTTTTAGTTGTTTCTTGAAAAGTAGGTTAATAACTAGCGTCTGACGCTGCTTACTCTTCGATGAACCAATAGCCTTTGTTAACCAATTCAGTCACGACCGTTACGCCCGAAGGTGATAGGGCAGTAGCCGAGGTAATCACGGTCTCATCGCACAGTGTATTGAGTAATGACGAGTCTGCTTCATCAACCTTAACCACTTCGCCATTGATGTAAGCTGTGTTGCTTTGATCTTCGTGGTAGAGCGCTTTTAAGCCTGATACTCGGTGGATTTCACCTTCTGACCCTAGGTGTTGGGCAATCTCTTCTTGAGTCC
Source organism: Vibrio sp. T3Y01 (assembly GCF_013114525.1). NCBI lineage: Bacteria > Pseudomonadati > Pseudomonadota > Gammaproteobacteria > Vibrionales > Vibrionaceae > Vibrio > Vibrio sp. T3Y01. The sequence continues at coordinate 124,483 of NZ_VTXJ01000005.1, forward strand.
ATAGTGGCTCTGGCGCAACGATATCAAGCTGGTGGCGAGATTGGCTCAGTAAGCAACCCATGAAGTCGCTAACCGTTTCTGGTTGTTCAAGGGCTGATTTGAGCATATCAGTCAGGTTACTCAAATCTGACGAACGAATCTTGCCGTAGCCGTCCTGCGTTTTGAACTCAGGATCATGCAAGTGAATATCACCCATATCATGAGCAAGTACAAAATCGGCAAAGTTACTGATTAGCTCTTGCTCTTTAGGAGAGCGGTAGCCAATGGAGTAGCTCATTGATGGCTCTAGCGTATTGCCTTCGTGTGGGAAGCCTGGCGGGATATAAAGGATATCGCCTGGTTCTAGGGTTTCATCAATGATTGGCTCAAAGCCTTCGATTTGGCGTAGAGCAGAGGCTTGGACGGTCTCTTTATATTGACCGATATCTTTTGCGCCTACTTTCCATTGACGCTTACCTTGGCCTTGAATGATGAATACGTCATATTGATCAATATGCGGGCCAACACCACCTTCAGGTGCTGAGTAGCAAATCATCAGATCATCGAATAACCAGTTTGGTAATTGTTGGAACGCTTTCGTCAGCTCATTGGCACCTTGATGCCAATGGTTTGCTGCTTGAACGATCAACTGCCAGTGAGTTTCTTCTAATTCGCCAAATTTTTCTTCGGCGAATGGGCCGTGCTCTGCTGTCCATTGGTTGTTGAGGTTAGAAACAAAGCGAGAATCCACTTCTTCTTCCATCGATAAACCAGCAAGTTCTTCCGGCGAAATTGGGTCGACGAAGTTTTGGAAGCCACCTTTTAAGATGGTTGGTTTCTTATGCCAGTAATTTTCAAGAAACTCGGGCATAGAAAAGCTAAGTTGGTACATGTGAATCCTGTATGTTTTGATGCTAGATGCTAGATGCTAGATGCTAGATGCTAGATGCTAGATGCTAGATGCTAGTTTGGCTTGTAAATCTTGTTGGACAATCTTAATTGCCTCTAACGCAACCTTTGGGTCGATCTTGTTACTTTCGAGTAGGTAGATCAAGTCGACAGCTAACTTAACTTCTTCAGGTGCGTCGTCCAATGGTGATGATGGGTTATCAGTGCTCATTTCGCTTTGGGTTCTCTATGTTAATCAGTCTTTCGATGTTCTTCATCGAGTCTTCACAGCGCTCTAAACGCTCTTTCGCTAACATCCAAGCGTTTTCTGCTTGTGCTTTGCTATGACCAGGTGCGGAGTCCAGCGCTAACTTGCGTCGTTTAACCAAATCAACCAAACGTCTTTGCCAGTCTTGGTGCTGAGCCAAGTCATTATACAAATCGTTCAAGGTTTTCCCTGATTTACTTTTTCTGTCTAAGCGCAAATCGTGATTGGCTAGCTCGCGTTGCAGAGCTGCTATCTGGTTAGTTAACTTCTCGGTTAAGTAGTTTGCTCTCGATGCCGAAAGTTGGTTAGTGTTCTGTTCGCGAATAATGGTGTGGTAGGTCGCTTGGGTTTCGAGTGCGTAAGGGAGTAGAGTCGAGGCGCCACATTTAAACAACGCTTTGTCGAAAAGCGCCTGATGATAGGAACCTCTGGATTTATCAACCTGTGAACAGTGACCGAGTAAGGTATCAATGACACTTTTTATTTGTGAAAATTGACTCATTTTACTTCCTGTAATCTGGTGGCTATAGATTTACAAACCAAGCTTCGTAAGCCAGTTTTATCGCAAGTATACTGACAACTGTAACAAAGACTGGTCGTATAAACGTAGCACCAAATCGAATTGCCGAATGTGCACCAACAAATGCACCAGCCATTAAGCAAACACCCATGGTTAAACCCAATACCCAGTCAATATGACCAAGAATCGCGAAGGTCACCAAAGACGTGAAGTTACTGGTGAAGTTCATTGCTTTCGATAGGCCAGATGCAAGCAAGATATTTAGGCGGTACAGAGCCATAGAGCTCACCGTCCAAAAAGCACCCGTTCCCGGGCCAGCAACGCCATCATAAAAGCCAAGAATGAAGCCTTGGTACTTTTGTTTCTTCTTCAGTACCGGACAAGGTTTCGGTGACACGTTGTGATTGGCGTTCGGTGTCTTATGGAAAATGGTGTAGATCGCTGCTGCCAGAATGATCAGCGGTAGGACTTTTTCTAACCATTGAGTGCTAATGGCATCGACTGTTAGGGTACCTATGGTTGCGCCGATCAAGGTCGCTATAAATGCATTTATCCAACATTCTGGCTTAAACAGCTTTTTACGATAATAAGTAAAAGCCGCTGTTGAAGAAGCGAACGTGGCTGCAAGCTTATTTGTACCCAGTGCGATGTGTGGCGGTAGGCCAAGGGATAACAATGCAGGGACCGTTAACATGCCCCCACCACCGGCGACAGCATCAATAAAGCCCGCTGCAAATGCAACCAGCGCAAGTATAACCAACATGGTTGGTTCAATCATTTCCATAAATAGCTGTTGTTCTCGTTATTGGCCGTCAGAACAGCCACACGAATAGTTGATGGGCTATTCGTGTTTGATTGTGAATGCAGGGGCCAAGCGATGACTGACCCAGAACTACCCAAAGGCAGAAAAATTAGTATTTTATTGTTCTTTTAAAAGGCGGTAGCGAATCGAGTAGGGACTTGCCATATCGCTTCGTGACTATGCGTCGATCAAGGATCGTGACTTTACCAGAATCTCTCTCTTTACGCAGTAGTCGCCCTACAGATTGAATAAGCTTTTTACTCGCTTCTGGAACAGTAATCTGCATAAAAGGATTACCGCCACGCGATTCAATATATTCTGAATGCGCTTGTTCTACAGGTGACGTAGGAACACCAAAAGGAATTTTGGTAATAACTAGGTTTTCAAGAAGCTCACCCGGTAAATCCAGACCTTCCGAAAAGCTACCAGTTCCAAAAAGCACGCTGGTTTTTCCTTGGTCTATTAGCTTTTTATGTTTTTTTAGAATTTCAGCGCGTGAAGTATCACCTTGTACCTGCAATGCCCATGACTTTTTAACGAAATCTGTTGCCAAAGCCTCTGCAACTTTATTCATTTGCCAGTAAGAAGAGAATAGAACGAGATTGGCTTTGTTGTCTTCTATTACCTTAGGCAGAATTTCAATAAGATATTCGGTAAATTGAGGTGCTTGTGGCTCGTATTTCATGGCAGGCACGATTAACTCCGCTTGATTCTGATAATCAAACGGTGACGCCAGGGCAAGAAACTGCACGCCATCTTCTTCTTTTTGACTGATACCGGCTTGATGGCAGAAAAAACTGAAGGAGTTGAGTGCTCTCATTGTTGCAGAAACGAGCACTGCACCAACACAGCGGCTCCAGATTTGCTGGTCAAGTTGCCAGCCAACCTCAAGCGGAGAAACATTGACAACAAAATCGCCTTCACTCTCTTTATTAAGCTCTAACCAGCGCGCTAAAGGCGCACCTTTTTCACGTTTTGGTTCAGCCATCAGGCGCCAAACTTGCGCTAGGTTCTCGGTTCTCTGTATATAAAAGCCGATTTCCGCGAGTGCTGGCTCTGCGAGTTTTGCAGAAAGCTCTCCATCTTTGACTCGTTCTGCAATCAGGTCCGCAATTTTAGCGACTGCCTGGCTCGCTTTCTGAGAAAGTTGTTTGAGGTCTTTAGATTCGTTCTCTAACCATTCTGGCAAGTCACCATGCTCAAAGCGGTAAAGCCCATCTTCAAAATGAGTAGCATCGAACTGCTTACTGAGCTGCGTCAGCGTTGGTATCAGCTGTTGTACTGAATCCTGCAATTCATTCCTGAATCGCCCCACTCGCTTTTCATCCGCTAAGCCTGAAAGCTTAGTGATGGACTGGTTCAAACGCTCTAACCAAGAAGCGGCACCCTTTAAGCTCGCAGCAGCAGAAGAGTGATCTCGGGCTACGTGTGGTAAGTGGTGTGCTTCATCGAAGATATAGATGCTATTTTCTGGCTCAGGCAGTATCACGCCGCCACCTAAATCGGCATCAGCCATCACTAAACTGTGATTAGCGATGATAACGTCTGCTTTATCTAGCTCTGAACGTGCTTTTTGGAAAGGACAGTCTCTGTGAGTTGGCATGCTGTTGTTACAACTGTGCTTATCACTGACAATCATTTGCCAAATCATGTTGTCGATAGGCTTTGGCCATGAATCTCGGTCGCCATCCCATTTGCCTTGAGCAAGGCTGCGATACATGGTTTGCAGTTGTTCAATATCTTTCTGTTTTGGCTTAGATTCGAACATTGCCATCTGGCCACCATCAACCCCGCAGGCGGCTGCCAACTTTTCCGCACAGCAATAACGTTGTCGACCTTTCGCCAATATAAAAGAGAACTCCCTGTCAGTAAGTCTTCTATATAGAGGGAGATCTTTGTTTACAAGCTGTTCTTGTAGAGCAACCGTTGCGGTTGAAATAACAATTTTTCGGTTGTTTAAAACGGCAACGGGAATCGTTGCCATTAAATAAGCCAGTGATTTACCGATTCCGGTTCCCGCTTCAGCAACGATCATACGATTACTTTTGTGGTATTGACCACAAAGTGTCTTCGCAATCTCTGCGACAAGGTAGTTTTGTGCACGCCTAGGTACAAAGTTATCCAACTGTTCTTGGAGGTTTTGATAACTGGTGCGAATAGAATTTTGAATTTTAGTAGTTAGCATACTGTGACCTACGTAACGGAGCGAGGATAGTAGCACATATCACTAGCCGGTACATTTACCGCAAAATAGCTTGCTTTTGAATCAAAGGTAGATCTCGTTCACAAAAAAAAACTGAACCATCAGGAACTTAACGATTTTATTTATCTTGCGAAATATAAATATTAAAAAAGACTGGCTTGTAGGTGTTAAGTTCTGTTGTTGGGTTGTTTTATGACTTACTGTTAGTTTTAAATTCTATTTGTTACATTTTTTGGATTATTATATTTGCTGATAAAACTAAGGATAAGCTGCTCGTAAAATGATGAAAAAAAATGTAAGTGTTTGATTTTGAATGTTTTGTGTTTTTTTTAGGTTTGTTTTTAGTTTATTTGACACGCAGGATAATCTTTTGCAATCTAGACCTCGAAATTTAGTGACGGTGATTAACCAACAAAGAGTGGTAATGACCAGTCACAATAAATAAAAGGGAACCGGGCAAGGATCTCCCATTCTTAGAAAAGGCAGTGGATTTATTATGAAAAAGACTCTATTAGCGCTAGCTATCGCAGCTACAGCAACTTCTGTTAACGCAGCAGAAATTTACTCTAACGACGATACTAAAGTTGGCCTAAAAGGTGAGGTAGATATCTACCTTCAACAATCTGAAGTAGATGAAACTCTAGCTACAACTGTTAAAAAAGAAGCTGACGTTTCTACTTGGGCTAAAATCCAACTAGACGCTGAACAGAAGCTAAACGACACATTCACAGCATTCGCATCTTTCGAAATCGAAACTGACGGCAGCAACGCGAAGTTCGATGACGTTCTAGCGGGTTTCAAAACTGACACTTGGGGTATGGCTTTCGGTGAAACTGGTGACCTAGCAGAATCTGCAGACGCTATTCAGAAAGACGATATCACAAACGAAGGTAACTACATGGGCTCAACTGGTGGTCACCACCGCGAGTCTACTGGCCACGGTGCTGTATTCAAAGGTCAATTCGTTGAAGGTTTCACAGTTGTAGCTGACATCAACACAGAAGCTGAAGATGGTGTTGATAACACTTACGGTATCTCTGCTGATTACGCGTTCAGCAACTTCTCTATCGGTGCTTCTTACATCACTGGTGACGCTGCTAAAGACGTAGATTACTCTCTTGCTGGTGTTTCTGCGTCTGCTGAATTCGGCGGCCTATACCTAGCTGCAACTTACGCTCAGTTTGAAGGTAACCAAGGTTACGGTTACTGGAGCCTTGAGAAAGTTGGTGGCGCAGGTACTTACGGCAACGGTGAGACTATGGGTATCGCAGCTGCTTACCAAATCGACGCTGTTCGCCTATACACTACTTACGCAGTAGCAACTACTGATGAGCTAGCAACAGCAGCTGGTACTTCTAAGATCTCTGACATCGATTCTACTAACCTAGTTGTTGGTGTTGACTACGCATTCCGTGACAACATCCTATTCCTAGCTGAATACCAAACTGCTGATTTCGAATACGCATCACAAACTCTAGATGCTGACGGCGTTATCGCTGGTGTTTACTACACATTCTAATCTGTAGTTAACTATGCTATACAAAAGCCAGCTATTAGCTGGCTTTTTTACATTTATTAATTAAGGAATCGTACATGAACAAGTGGTATTTGAGTTTTGTCTGCCTATTCTCTGCACCATACGCAACGGCTGCTCTTGATTTAGCTTCTGGTATTTCACTAAATACTTTGAACGGCGAGGTTGTTGAAAGTGCGGAAGACGCTGTGTTCACCGCTGGTGAAAATCAACTCGTTTTAGATTACACAGGGTATTTGAGCGATAAAGGCAAGCGCGAATTTATCAGTACAGTTCCTTACATTATGGTTGTAGATGTTCCTGAAAATGCGGATGTTGATGTTGATCTTGTAAGCAGAAAATACGCAAAGATAGAAAGAAACGTAGACAGAGAGCTTCCTATTTTCAATATCGCTATAAATGGTGATGACGTAAAAGTAGTGCAAGAAGTGTTACCACCATCTCAAGGCGCACTTCCGTACAGCGATATTCCTCAGCTGGTTAAAGATTACAATCAAGAAAGAGGTTTAGTTTTCGACTCAGGCAAGATTCGCTCATTGAAAGAAGAATTAGCCGCGGTTCAAACTGGTGCTGTGGTTGGCGCGACTGTTGCTGCTGATAGCACGGTTCAAGAGTCTGAAAATACACTTCAACTTAAGCTTTGGTATTCAAGAGCCAGTGAAGAAGAGCGTAAAGCATTTCAAAAATGGTTGATTGACCAAAAATAAGACCAAAAGTTTTTAGGGCGAGGTGTTCTTTTATAATAGACACCTCGCTTTTTCACTTCCATCTAGTCGTATCTTAAATCTCTTTCCACTCGCCAGGCTGAAGCTGACCTAGGTTCATGTCGCCCATAGAATAGCGAATAAGGCGTAGAGTAGGGAAGCCGATGTTTGCCGTCATTCGTCTTACCTGACGGTTACGTCCTTCGATGATAGTAATCGCTAACCAGGTCGTTGGTATTGCAGCTCTGAATCTTACCGGTGGGTTTCTGTCCCACACTTCTGGCTCCGTCATTAACTCAACCTTTGCTGGTAGTGTCATACCATCTTTGAGTTCGACGCCTTTTCTCAATTTATCTAAATCTTCCTCAGAAGGTGCGCCTTCAACTTGCGCCCAGTAAGTCTTTGGTGATTTTGAGTTTGGTTGAGTTAGCTTGGCCTGAAAGATACCGTCATTGGTTAAAACCATTAACCCTTCACTGTCACGATCAAGTCGTCCGGCAGCATAAACGTCTTTTACTGGAATAAAGTCGGCGAGCGTCTTTCTACCTTCACCATCAGTGAACTGACTTAGAGTATCGAATGGCTTGTTGAACAAAATGACTTTGCGATCTTCGAGTGCAATTTTAGGTTTTGTGTTCGCCGGTTTCGCTTTATATCTGTGTTTACTTGAGTGCGATTTCTTGTGCGAATTGCCAGTGTTATTTCTATCATTGTTTCGGCCTTGTCTGTTGCCACTTTGTTTTAATGTGGCGCCAGAACGAGCGGGTTTGTCTGAACGAGATGCGCTGCGTGAGCGAGTAGACATGTTAACTACCTTGCAAAAATGTAAACGAAGTGTGCTGAAAAGTTTTCACTGAAACGGAATTGAGCTATCATTTGCGCGCCTAAAAGACACAAAATAGAACAAGTTTATGGACTCTTGAGCCTGATTTGTTTAATTATACCAACGTGTTTTATTATAACAACGCACTCACGGATTTGGTTCATGCTGTCATTAGATTGCATGAAAAATAAGATAGAGTACGACTATCGAGTAAGCAGTTTCCACTCTCAGAGTCGCTTACTGGTCAATTTATAACATTCTCACTATTCATGTGAGCTTGTAAGAACTATAGGGAAATTTCATGCCTACTGAAAAACCAACTATCATCTATACCATTACAGACGAAGCTCCGGCATTAGCAACATACTCTCTGCTGCCAATCATTCAATCTTTTACAGCTTCTTCAGGTATTGACGTTGATACTCGCGACATTTCACTTGCAGGGCGCATTATTGCCAACTTCCCTGACTACTTGAACGAAGAGCAACGTATTGGTGATGCATTAGCAGAGCTAGGTGAATTGGCTAAGACACCAGAAGCGAACATCATCAAGCTTCCAAACATTTCTGCGTCTGTACCTCAACTACAAGCAACAATCAAAGAGCTACAATCAAAAGGTTACGCACTTCCAAACTACCCAGAAGAAGCAAACACTGACGAAGAGAAAGCAGTAAAAGCGACTTACGATAAGATCAAGGGTAGTGCAGTAAACCCAGTATTGCGTGAAGGTAACTCAGATCGTCGTGCACCTCTGTCAGTTAAAAACTACGCGAAGAAAAACCCACACTCAATGGGTGCTTGGTCAGCAGACTCTAAGTCGCATGTTGCAAGCATGGAAGATAAAGACTTCTTCGGCAGCGAAAAATCGACAACAATTGATGGTGCGACTGAAGTAAGTATCGAGTTTGTAGGTAAAGATGGCGCTAAGAAAACATTGAAGCCAGCATTTGCACTGCAAGATAAAGAAATCATCGATTCATCAGTAATGAACAAAGCCGCTCTAGTCGCGTTTTTTGAAAAAGAAATCGCGTCAGCGAAAGAGCAAGGTGTGCTGCTTTCTCTACACATGAAGGCAACCATGATGAAAGTATCTGACCCTGTGATCTTTGGTCATGCGGTTAAGGTTTACTACAAAGACGTTTTTGCTAAGCACGGTCAGCTTTTCGAAGAGCTAGGTGTCGATGTTAATAATGGCATCGGTGATGTATACGCGAAGATCGCGTCACTGCCTCAAGATCAAAAATCGGCAATCGAAGCTGACTTACAAGCGGTATACGAAACTCAGCCACCACTTGCGATGGTAGATTCAGACCGTGGTATTACCAACCTACACGTACCAAGTGACATCATTGTTGACGCATCTATGCCTGCAATGCTGCGTTCTTCTGGCCAAATGTGGGATCCAGAAGGTAAGCAAAAAGATACCAAAGCAATGATCCCAGATCGTAGCTACGCGAGCATCTACCAAGCGGTAATTGATTTCTGTAAAGAGAACGGTGCTTTCGACCCAACAACTATGGGTAGCGTACCAAACGTTGGTCTAATGGCTCAAAAAGCAGAAGAGTACGGTTCTCATGATAAGACATTCATTCTAGAAGCTGCTGGTCAGGTTCAAGTCGTTGATGCTTCAGGTTCTGTGCTTCTTGAGCAAGATGTAGAAGAAGGCGACATCTTCCGTATGTGTCAGGTGAAAGATGCGCCAATCCAAGATTGGGTTAAGCTTGCTGTAACACGTGCTCGTGCTTCAGATACTCCTGCGGTATTTTGGCTAGATGAGTCTCGCGCACACGATGCAGAGCTTATTAAGAAAGTGAATGCTTACCTACCTGAACATGATACAGATGGTCTAGAGCTGAAGATTCTTTCTCCACTGGAAGCGACCAAGTTCTCTCTAGTTCGTATTAAAGAAGGTCTAGATACGATTTCGGTAACTGGTAACGTACTGCGTGATTACCTAACTGACCTGTTCCCAATCCTAGAGCTTGGCACGTCGGCTAAAATGCTATCAATCGTTCCACTAATGAACGGTGGTGGTCTATTTGAAACAGGCGCTGGCGGTTCTGCTCCTAAGCACGTTCAGCAAGTAGAGAAAGAAAACCACTTGCGTTGGGATTCTCTTGGTGAGTTCTTGGCACTAGCTGCATCTCTAGAGCACCTAAGTGTGGTTACAGGTAACGCTAAGGCTCAAGTTCTTGCTGATGCGCTTGATAAAGCGACAGGTGAATTCCTAGATAACAACAAGTCACCATCACGTCGAGTAGGTGAGCTTGATAACCGTGGTAGCCACTACTACCTAGCGGCATACTGGGCTAAAGCACTTGCAGAGCAAACTGCTGATGCTGACCTTGCAGCTGAATTTGCTGCAGTGGCAAGCCAGCTAGCTGAAAGCGAAGAAGCAATTGTAGCTGAGCTAAATAACGCACAAGGTGTTGCTGGCGATTTAGGTGGTTACTACCTATTTGATGATGCACTAGTTTCAGCATTGATGCGCCCAAGTGCTACATTAAACGCATTTATCGACGCTTAGGACGCAGCCTTTCTATGTGAGTGTTTTCTAAAGCGCTTACAGACGACATAATAAAAGACGCTTTAACGTAACCGTTAAAGCGTCTTTTTTGTTTCTGCCGTTTCAATGTCGATCCTGGTATCAAACTGCCTCTACGGAGAACATATGTTTCGCCCAAGATCAAAAAAACCGCTCATTGAACTCTGCATACAGGTATCAAAGGAGCGGTTTTCATAATCTGTTAACTTTCAAATAGTGCTATTTAGGTCAACACGATATGGCAGCTTTGCCTATTTACTGGCACTGCCTTCTACAGGAACAACGGAGCTTGCGTGCGAGCCTTTAGGTCCACTTTCTACTTCATAGTCGACCTGCTGACCAGCCTTTAAGGTTCTGTAACCTTCCATTTGTATTGTGGAGTAGTGCGCAAAGATATCGCCTTCTTCACCTTCTGGACAAATAAAGCCAAACCCTTTGGCATTGTTAAACCATTTTACTGTACCTGTAGCCATGCTATACATCCCTCATGCATTTTGTTACTAACGTTGTTTATATCAAATCAATGTAAGTTCGATTGACATCATTTCTACCAACCAAAGATGTTCAGTTGGTAGCTTGAATCTCTGACATTGCTTACGGAAATTAACGCTACCCTGCGTAATTATTCCTTATTGTTAAATTTTCAAGCGTGTTATGAAACTGTATTAGAAAAACCTTTTAGCTCCAATGTAGCTAATGATTGAGCACAGTCAATAGTAAATTGGTATAAAAGTGATCAATTTTAATAACAAATCACATTCGAGATTGCTCACAAACTATTAACCAAATAGTAACTTAGCGGCTATTGCATGATTAGCGTCAATAGTTGTGGCGTCTTTTTAATCAATCACATATGTTAATCCTGTGAATCGAGATCTTTTATTTGCAGCGATGGAAATGGTGGATTAGGCTCAGTATAGAGGAATATTTTTTGGTACTGTTTCTCGGTGCGGTTTCTTAGTACACCGTAAAGCGTGAATGTGGTAAATTTAAGTTACACAAACATTCACCACTTCCGAAAAATAACCCTTAGCAAAGCGATATGAGCAGAAACTTTGAATGGGCATCTCCAGGCTCAGATTTACTGGAGAAAGAAGCAACAAAAGTAAAGCCACCGGCAATGTATAACGTCGTACTGAATAACGATGATTACACGCCAATGGACTTTGTAATCGAGATCCTAGAGCGATTCTTCTCACTAGATATCGAAAAAGCAACGGAAGTGATGCTCAAGGTTCATTATGAAGGTAAAGCTATATGCGGCACATACAGTGCTGAAATAGCGGAAACAAAGGTAGCGCAAGTCACGATGTACTCAAAGGAAAATGAGCATCCGCTACTATGTACAATGGAGCAAGTATAAATTGCTCGAACAACACAGTTGTTCCCTTAGGAGGTACTTATGCTAAATAAAGAATTAGAGTCGAGTTTAAATGGCGCATTTGCTCGTGCGCGAGACAAGCGACATGAATTTATGACTGTCGAACACCTCCTACTAGCATTATTAGAAAATGATGCGGCCAAGGAAGCGCTCCAAGCTTGTCAGGCTGATCTCGATGCTCTTCGCAACGAGCTCGATATTTTTATTGATCAAACGACCCCACTTATCCCAGAAAGTGACGAAACTCGTGAGACTCAACCTACATTGAGTTTCCAACGAGTACTTCAACGTGCTGTTTTTCATGTCCAATCTTCAGGTCGCAGTGAAGTAACAGGTGCTAACGTACTTGTCGCTATTTTCAGTGAGCAAGAGTCTCACGCGGCATATCTTCTTAAGAAAAATGACATTAGCCGTTTAGATATCGTTAACTTCATCTCACACGGTATCACCAAAGCCAGTAACGAAGGCGATAGTGCTTCATCATCAGACTCATTTGGTGGTGCTGAAAATGCCGAAGAAGCAAATTCAGAAGACCGTTTAGAAAACTTTGCGACCAACCTTAATGAAGTGGCGAAGCAAGGTAATATTGATCCGCTAATTGGTCGTGACAAAGAGCTTGAGCGTACTATCCAAGTCCTATGTCGTCGCCGTAAGAACAACCCTCTACTGGTTGGTGAAGCGGGCGTAGGTAAAACGGCTATTGCTGAAGGCCTTGCATGGCGTATCGTTGAAGGACAGGTTCCTGAAATTATTCAGAGCAGTGTGATTTACTCTCTAGATATTGGTTCACTGCTTGCGGGTACTAAATATCGTGGTGATTTCGAGAAACGCTTTAAAGCGATTCTTAAGCAACTAGAGAAAGAAGAAGACGCGATTCTGTTCATCGATGAAATCCATACCATTATTGGTGCGGGCGCAGCATCGGGTGGTCAGGTAGATGCGGCTAACCTAATCAAGCCACTACTAAGCAGTGGTAAGTTGCGTTGTATCGGTTCAACGACATACCAAGAATACAGCAGTATTTTTGAGAAGGAGCGCGCGCTATCTCGTCGTTTCCAAAAAATCGATATTGTTGAGCCTTCATTAGATGATACGACTAAGATTCTGATTGGCTTGAAGCCAAAATACGAAGCTCACCACGAAGTACGTTACACCAACAAGGCGTTGCGTGCGGCTGTGGAGTTGTCTGCGAAATACATTAACGAACGTCACCTTCCTGATAAGGCGATCGATGTTATTGATGAAGCGGGTGCTCGTAGTCGTTTAGCTCCAGCAAGCCGTCGTAAGAAAACGGTAAGCGTGGCGGATATTGAGTCAATGGTTGCGAAAATGGCTCGTATTCCAGAGAAGTCAGTATCGTCTTCAGACAAAGATACGCTGCAGAAACTGGACGACCGCATGAAAATGTTGGTGTTCGGACAAGACCCAGCTATCGATGTATTGAGCGAAGCGATCAAGCTAACTCGTGCAGGACTTGGTGCTGACAATAAACCTGTTGGTTCATTCTTATTTGCTGGTCCTACTGGTGTTGGTAAAACTGAGGTGACGGTTCAACTGTCTAAACTGATGGGTATTGAACTGCTGCGCTTTGATATGTCTGAGTACGGTGAGCGTCACTCAGTGAGTCGCTTAATTGGTGCTCCTCCAGGTTATGTTGGATACGATCAAGGTGGTCTATTAACGGATGCGGTTATTAAGAACCCGCACTCGGTTGTACTGCTTGATGAGATCGAGAAAGCTCACCCAGACATCTTCAACCTACTACTTCAGGTGATGGATAACGGCACACTAACGGATAACAACGGTCGTAAAGCGGATTTCCGTAACGTGATCTTAGTAATGACAACCAACGCGGGTGTAGCTGAGACAGAGAAGAAATCGATCGGCCTGATCCAACAAGATCATGCACCAGATGCGATGGGTGAAATCAAGAAAGTGTTTACTCCTGAGTTCCGTAACCGTCTTGATAACATCATTTGGTTCAACAGCTTGGATCCAAGCGTGATTAGTCAAGTCGTCGACAAGTTCATTGTTGAGCTTCAGGTTCAACTGGACGCACGTGGTGTATCTCTAGAGGTTTCTGAAGACGCTCGTCACTGGTTAGCAGACAAAGGCTATGACAAGACAATGGGGGCTCGTCCAATGGGGCGTGTGATTCAAGAGAAGCTTAAGAAGCCTCTTGCGAATGAACTGTTGTTCGGTAGCTTAGTTGATGGTGGTACGGTTAAAGTAACACTGAAAAAAGACGAACTGCATTTTGTCTATGTTGGCGCTAAAGAAGAAGTGATGCACTAACGAAGTGGCGGATCGCTCAATAGTTTAGATACAAAACGCATGACTTAGGTTGTGCGTTTTTTTATGTTTTGAAGATACGAGATACGAGATACGAGATACGAGATACGAGATACGAGATACGAGATACGAGATACGAGATATAAGATACGAAGAAAAGCGGTTAAGACCAAGAGCCAAACGCTAGGCAATAAAAAACGGAGCATTAAGCTCCGTTTCTTATCGTATTCGATAATTAAAAATTAACGAGCACGGAAGACGATGCGGCCTTTAGAAAGGTCGTATGGAGTCATCTCAACAGTTACTTTATCACCAGTAAGAATACGGATGTAGTTCTTACGCATTTTACCAGAGATGTGTGCTGTCACTACGTGACCGTTTTCAAGCTCAACACGGAACATTGTGTTTGGTAGAGTATCAAGGACAGTGCCTTGCATCTCGATTACGTCTTCTTTAGCCATCTAATCCTCTTTCGAAACTTGGCGGTTTTCAACGGCTTGATTGTGCCGTCAAAATCAAAATATGTAAAGTTGTGGCGTATTCTACCCTTGCCACCGCTGATTTACTAGCCTTTGATGACGTTGAAATCGTACTTTATAGTTCATAGCAGGGCATTCATCGATTTGATAACCCAAATATAGCCACTGTTTGTGTTCTTTCTGAGCATGTTGGATTTGGAACAAAACGCCGAGAGTGCCCATGGATATATCGATATCTGGATCGAAAAAGGTATAAAACGCACTTGTACAGTGAGACATCACATCGGTAACAGCTATGCCAACGAGGTCGGTCTCGTTGTAAATATGCATGAACTTAGTGGTTAACCACTCATTTTGAGAAAATTGTAGAAACTCTTCTTTTTTAGGTGGGTACATCGTGCCTGAACGATGACGCGCGGTGATATAACGGCTATATAAATCAAACCAGTTTTCATCCATTTTATCTTTGAGCTCCCAACGAAAGGACTTCGCCTTGTTGAGAATTCTTCGCTGACTTTTGGAGAACTTAACATCGGGGATTGAAAGGCGAATCGCCTGACATGCCGAACAATTATCGCAATGTGGCTTATAGATGGTGGCACCGCTGCGACGAAAACCATTCGCTAGCAGAACTTCATAATTTTCTGAGGTGTGCATGTGCTCATCGAGCGTAACAGCGACTCTTTCCTCGAGGTGGGGGAGGTAGCTACATGCATGATTGTCTGTTAATCCAATTCTGATTTGTTGTAAATCTGGATTCATTAAGGCATTTCCTCTAGCCATTGGTTTTCAAAGCATACATCGTCAACAGACTTGTCTTTCAGTAATTGCAGAGAGCTGAGAAACTCTTCTCTTTCTACTTCTAATGCCCCCAAAGACTCCAAGTGAGGGTTCATGACTTGGCAATCAATGAGCTTCCCTCCAGACTGAGCAAAGTGGTTACAAAAATACCATAGTGCGATTTTCGAGGCATTGGTCTTTAAGCTAAACATGGATTCACCGCAAAAGACTTGTCCTTTTTGTAAGCCATACAGCCCACCGACTAGCTCGTCACCTTGCCACACTTCCACCGAGTGACAGAAACCTAACGAAGCGAGCTCTCGGTAAGCGGCCTGCATGTCGCTGTTTAGCCAGGTCTCTTCTTCAGGTCTTAGTGATGAGCAATAACCGATAACTCTATCCGTCGCTTGGTTGATACTGACACGGTAATTATGCTTTCTTTGAAACTTTTTAAGACTTTTCGATGGTTTGAATGTCTTAGGATTAAATACCGCTCGTGGTGCTGGGCTCCACCAAAGTATAGGCTCACCTGGGCCATACCATGGAAATATACCGTGACTATAAGCATTTAAGATTCGCATTGGCGACAGATCTCCCCCAAAAGCAAGAAGGCCATTTGGCTCATCCAGTGCATCGAAGGGAGATGGAAACTCTATACTAGTAGTATCGAGTTCAGTTAGGTATATAGTCATAAGTACCGCGTAACAGATTAATCATTGACCATGAGGTCATTAGGAGTTCTACCATGAAGAAGTTGCTTTGGATTTTACTTGTTTTGCCCATGTTGGCAAATGCAGCTTATAACCGAAATCAAGCTCGACCTGTGAATGAGGTTGTTTATGGTGAGATTGATACCGTGAGATATATTACTCAACAGGAGATAGTGGAATCGAAAGCGAGCGGCTGGGAAACACTATTAGGTGCCGCAATTGGTGGTTTAATTGGTAACCAATTTGGTGATGGTACAGGTAGAGAGGTGGCAACGGCTGTCGGTGCGGTTGCTGGGGCTGGAATCGCTCGAAACAGAGGTAATAGTCAATATCGAGTGGAGTATAAATTGGTTGAACTACTGGTTAAAACCAAAGATGACAAGCTAGTCAACATTATCCAAGACGTCGATAGCACGATGTTATTTAACCGAGGTGACGACGTGCGAATTCTTTATTTTTCAGATGGCGTTCGTGTCGATCTCGTGTACTAGTATAAAAATACGATTGGTTGGCTAATTTATCACCTTTTTGAAGGGGATTAGCTCTGGAGTTCATTGGAAAAGTTCGTTAGTCTGCAAGTACGAAGAATTATTCATCACCCGAAAATAAATACTCGCCAGTGACTTCGGGTGGTACAAGGACTAAAAGATTTAATGGAAAGCCTTACGTTACAACCAATTCAAAAAGTGAGTGGGGAAGTTAACCTACCTGGCTCTAAAAGTGTTTCTAACCGTGCGCTTCTTTTGGCTGCGCTTTCAACTGGAACGACTCGCCTAACTAACTTATTAGACAGTGATGACATTCGCCACATGCTGAATGCTCTGACCCAGTTAGGTGTAGATTATCAGCTCTCTGCGGACAAAACCGTATGTGAAGTGACGGGCGTTGGTGGTGCATTTTCAAGCGACAAAGCTCTCGAACTTTTCTTAGGTAACGCGGGTACTGCGATGCGTCCGCTTGCGGCTGCGCTTTGTTTAGGCCGTGGTGAATACGTTCTAACTGGTGAGCCGCGCATGAAAGAGCGCCCGATTGGCCACCTAGTAACTGCTCTACGAGAAGCTGGCGCTGGCGTTGAATATTTAGAAAATGAAAACTACCCACCGTTGAAAATCACAGGCACGGGTCTGAAAAGCGGTACGGTTTCGATCGACGGTTCTATTTCTAGCCAATTTTTGACTGCATTTTTGATGGCAGCACCGTTAGCAGAAGGTGAAGTGACCATCAAGATTGAGGGTGAATTGGTTTCTAAGCCATACATCGATATCACGCTACACATTATGAAACAATTTGGTGTGGACGTGGTCAACAATGACTACCAAGAATTTGTTATTCCAACGGGTCAATCATACAAAGCACCAGGTGATTTCCTTGTCGAGGGCGATGCATCTTCCGCGTCTTACTTCCTAGCAGCAGCTGCGATTAAAGGCGGTGAAATTAAGGTAACGGGTATTGGTAAAAACAGTATCCAAGGTGATATCCAATTTGCTGATGCACTCGAAAAAATGGGTGCTGAAATTGAATGGGGTGATGACTACGTTATCTCTCGTTGTGGTGAGCTGAAGGGCATTGATATGGACTACAACCACATTCCTGATGCAGCAATGACGATTGCGACCACTGCACTGTTTGCAAAAGGCACAACAGCGATTCGTAACGTCTACAACTGGCGTGTGAAAGAGACCGATCGTCTTGCGGCCATGGCAACCGAACTACGTAAAGTTGGTGCTGAGGTAGAAGAGGGTGAAGACTACATCATCGTTAATCCAGTGGCTGAATTGAAACATGCGGCGATTGATACTTACGATGATCACCGTATGGCAATGTGTTTTTCATTGGTCGCGCTAAGCGATACGCCGGTAACGATTAATGATCCAGGTTGTACATCAAAGACATTCCCTGACTACTTCGACAAACTGAAGATGCTGAGTCAATAAGAATGCTAAGTTGATATAAGCTCAGGAAGTAAAAAAGCTTGCCTAAATGGCAAGCTTTTTAATTACTGCTGAAGCGTAAATTCTTTTGAAAGATGGTGCGCTAAGTATTTAAACATGTTAAATACTGCGGTTGTATTCTCTGTCGGCATCCCATTGCTGTCTAGGAAGTATTCGCCTTTGAAGACGAGTACATCGTCTTTCTCTACTACGCTGTTTGCGCGCATGCCTTCAATGTAGTCATCATGTGATTGGATAATTTGGTTTGCGATAAGCAGTAAATCAAATTCTGCTATTACTTTCTTTGTCATGAGTTTATCTCTGATAACTGAATATAACGTTGAGTTTATGGTGTCGAACTAGAAATTCAATGATTTCACAACCGATTAAGAGAGTCTTTTCGAATATCCACAATTTATTTTGTGATTTATGGCAAAAATAATGGAATGGGGCTCGCGTTCGATTCATGGACAAGCTTAGTATGAGCCCGTTTAGAGTTAGTGCCTGATGAATAGGCCCTTGCTAGTATTCTTTTCGAGTACTTTATAGCTTCTTTATATTGTGACCCTTTTATCTGTGAGTCGACGAATTGTCGAGCGATCAGATCCAATTTTGAAAAAAGCGGTTGATCTTCTAGTAATCTCGCACAATAGTAAAAAAAGAAGCAATGAATTTAGAATATCATGCGTAAAAGCCCACAAGTTAAATTGTTGGTGCTAAAGCATCGTGATTAAGGACGTTAGAGTCAATATGGGTAAATCGCTCGTTATAGTGGAGTCGCCGGCCAAGGCTAAAACTATCAATAAATACCTTGGCAAAGACTTTGTCGTTAAGTCGAGTGTAGGTCACGTACGTGACTTACCAACGGCAGGTCAAAGTACTGGTAAAAAGGCTGCTGCAGTTTCAACAAAGGGTATGAGCCCAGAAGAAAAAGCTCGTATCAAGAAAGAAAAAGATCGCAAAGCTCTTATCAAAAAGATGGGTATTAACCCGTATAAAGAGTGGGAAGCAAATTACCAAGTATTACCGGGTAAAGAAAAAGTTGTTGCTGAACTGCAAAAACTGGCTGAGAACGCAGACCATGTTTATCTCGCAACCGATTTGGACCGCGAAGGAGAAGCTATCGCATGGCACCTTCGTGAGATCATCGGTGGCGATGAAACGCGATACAAGCGAGTGGTGTTTAACGAAATCACCAAGAACGCAATTCAACAAGCTTTTGAAACTCCAGGTGAGCTAAACATCGATGGCGTAAACGCACAGCAAGCACGACGTTTTATGGACCGTGTTGTTGGCTTTATGGTGTCACCTCTGCTTTGGAAGAAAGTAGCACGAGGCCTATCCGCTGGCCGTGTTCAATCAGTTGCTGTAAAGCTTCTTGTTGAGCGTGAGCGCGAGATCAACGCCTTTATTCCGGAAGAGTTTTGGGATGTGCATGCTGATACCAAAACAGCAGAAAAAACAGATTTTAGACTTCAAGTAGCTCAGAAAGACGGTGTTGCGTTTAAACCTGAAAACGAAGCGCAAACGCAAGCTGCATTGAGTGTTCTTGAGAAAGCACAATACGAAGTATGTAAACGTGAAGACCGCCCGACGAAGAGTAAGCCGTCTGCACCGTACATTACTTCAACGCTTCAACAGGCTGCGAGTACCCGTCTTGGTTACGGCGTAAAGAAAACCATGATGTTGGCTCAACGCCTATACGAAGCGGGCTACATTACTTATATGCGTACTGACTCAACTAACTTGAGTTCAGAAGCGGTAGAAGCAGCTCGTGAATACATCGGTTCTGAGTTTGGTGCAGAGTACCTGCCACCTAAAGCGCTAGTATACGGTAGCAAAGAGGGCGCTCAAGAGGCTCACGAAGCGATCCGTCCTTCAAGCGTTGATGTTAAGTCAGAAGACTTAAACGGCGTAGACGCAGACGCACACAAGCTTTACTCACTGATCTGGAATCAATTCGTAGCGTGTCAAATGACGCCTGCGCAGTACGACTCAACAACAGTAAGCGTGAAAGCTGAAGAGTACACATTAAAAGCGAAAGGTCGCATCCTTAAATTTGACGGTTGGACTCGTGTTCAACGTCCGATGGGTAAAAACGAAGATACGATCCTGCCTGCAGTGCAAATTGGCGATAAGCTGGATCTCGTTGCATTGGATCCTAAGCAACACTTTACTAAGCCACCGGCTCGTTTCACTGAAGCGGCGCTTGTTAAAGAGCTTGAGAAACGTGGTATCGGTCGTCCTTCAACATACGCGTCGATCATCTCTACTATTCAAGATCGTGGTTACGTGAAAGTTGAACAGCGCCGTTTTTATGCTGAGAAGATGGGTGAGATTGTTACCGACCGTTTAGACGGTAGCTTCAATGACCTAATGAACTACGACTTTACGGCTCGTATGGAGCAGAAGTTAGACCAAATCGCTGAAGGTGAAGCAAGCTGGAAAGGCGTGCTAGATAATTTCTTCAAAGATTTTACCGGTGATCTGGAAAAAGCGGATCTTGATGAAGATGCAGGCGGCATGAAGCCAAACCACATCGTAGAAACTGATATCGAGTGTCCAACTTGTGGCCGTAATATGGGTATTCGTACTGCTTCGACAGGCGTATTCTTAGGGTGTTCTGGTTATGCACTTCCACCAAAAGAGCGTTGTAAGACAACGATTAACCTTGGTGATGAAGAAGGTATTATCAACGTTCTTGAAGAAGATGTTGAAACAGCTGCCCTTCGTGCTAAAAAGCGTTGCCCAATTTGTGAAACGGCAATGGATGCTTATCTGATTGATGATAAGCGTAAGATGCACGTATGTGGTAATAACCCGAACTGTGAAGGTTACGTGGTTGAACACGGCGAATTCAAAGTAAAAGGCTATGATGGTCCGCTTGTTGAGTGTGACAAGTGTGGCTCAGATATGGTTCTGAAGAATGGTCGTTTCGGTAAGTACATGGATTGTACGAGTGAAGATTGTAAGAACACTCGTAAAATTTTGAAAAACGGCGAAGTTGCGCCACCAAAAGAAGACCCAGTACATTTCCCTGAACTTCCATGTGAAAATTCAGATGCGTACTTTGTGCTTCGTGATGGTGCTTCTGGTCTATTCATGGCAGCAAGTAACTTCCCTAAATCACGCGAAACTCGTGCTCCTTTAGTGGAAGAGTTAGTTCGCTTTAAAGACCGTATTTCACCGAAGTTCCAATACCTGACTACAGCACCAGTTGCTGATCCAGACGGTAAGCCGACAGTGGTTCGTTTTAGTCGTAAGACAAAAGAGAACTACGTTCGTACAGAAGTGGATGGTAAGCCTTCTGGTTGGACCGCCTTGTACATTGACGGTAAATGGGAAGTAACGGATAAACGTAAAAAGCCCAAAGAAAAGTAACTGAACGTTATTGATATAAAAAGCAGCCAATAGGCTGCTTTTTTTCGACTCATATATGACTAATTATGCAACTCATTGAAATTGAGTCTTAGTTGTAATTATTTATTAAATTCACAGGGTAAAATAAATTAAGAGATTAATCACACTATCTTATGTAACTGTAACGAATGTGTAACTTAATTAGAATATTGTAACTCACAGATCAGCATTTAGTTGTATACCCGATGTGTGTCGAGTGTTAATGTAATGTTTCGCCCAGACGGTGTAATGTGAGCTGCTTTAAGTCTTAGGAAAGCAATCAGTTTACATAGCACAGAATGGCGTATTAAAAATTGAAATCGGCAGGAAAGTCGATAACGTATATAAAACCAAGTGCAAAGAATAGTGCACACATAACAACGTTTGGCTTAGGATACTGTCACTGTATGTGAATGGATATTCGCTAAGTACCGAAAACATTGTTAGTGCTCATCCCCCAGAGGAAGATACCTCTACGAGCACTGACATCGACAAGCTATAAATATATGGAGAATAAAATGGCTGGTGTATTGGGAATGATTCTTGCTGGTGGTGAAGGCTCTCGTTTAAGACCTTTAACTGAATCGCGCAGCAAACCCTCGGTTCCTTTCGGTGGTAGTTACCGCTTAATTGATTTCGCTTTAAATAACTTCGTTAACGCGGATCTAATGAAGATCTATGTATTAACGCAGTTCAAGTCACAGTCACTGTTCCACCACATGAAAAAAGGTTGGAATATCAGTGGTATAACAGATCGTTTTATCGACCCAATCCCTGCTCAAATGCGCACAGGTAAGCGTTGGTATGAAGGCACTGCAGATGCGATCTATCAAAACCTTCGCTTTATGCAGCTAGAAGAACCGGACCAAGTTTGTATCTTTGGTTCTGACCACATCTACAAAATGGATATTAAGCAGATGCTTGATTTCCACAAAGAGAAGAAAGCGGCACTAACGGTATCAGCACTGCGTATGCCTCTTGCAGAAGCGTCTGAGTTTGGTGTCATTGAGGTTGATGCTGAAGGCCGTATGGTCGGCTTTGAAGAGAAGCCTGCTAACCCTAAACCAATTCCAGGTGACCCTGATTCTGCATTGGTTTCTATGGGTAACTACGTATTTGAAGCAAATGAGCTTTTTGCAGAGCTGGTTGAAGATGCGGATAAAGAAGATTCAACTCATGACTTCGGTAAAGATATCATTCCAAATATGTTCCCGCGTGGTGACGTGTTTGTTTACGATTTCAGTACTAACCGCATTACAGGTGAGAAAGAAGAAGTTTACTGGCGCGATGTAGGTACGATTGACGCGTACTGGCAAGCTCACATGGACCTTCTTGAGAAAGATGCACCATTCTCACTATACAACCGCAAGTGGCCACTACACACTTACTACCCACCATTACCACCTGCGACGTTTACAGACTCGGCTAATGGTCGTGTTCAAATCATCGATAGCTTAGTGTGTAACGGTAGTTATGTTCGTGGTTCTCGTATCGAGAAGTGTGTACTTGGCTTCCGCAGCAACATCGCATCAGCGTGTGAT
This sequence comes from Vibrio sp. T3Y01, assembly GCF_013114525.1. Lineage (NCBI taxonomy): Bacteria > Pseudomonadati > Pseudomonadota > Gammaproteobacteria > Vibrionales > Vibrionaceae > Vibrio > Vibrio sp. T3Y01. Next base: position 147,262 of record NZ_VTXJ01000005.1, read on the forward strand.
ATCAGTGAGAGTATCTTATTGGGCGACGTAAAAGTGGGCGAGGGCTGTGTACTTCGTCGTGTTATCGTCGATAAAGATGCAGACATCGCACCGGGTACACAGATTGGTGTAAACCTGAAAGAAGACAAAAAGCATTACCACGTCTCTGACGATGGTGTAGTAGTAATCCCTAAAGGAGCACGAGTTGGTTACTAAGACTCTCTCGGTACTTTTTGTAGCGTCTGAAGTTGAAGGCTTGATTAAAAGCGGTGGCTTGGCTGATGTAGCCAAGGCACTGCCTAAAGCGTTACAAACACTCGAACAGGACGTTCGAGTGACCATCCCCGCTTACCGCAACATTCCAAATATTGATTCTGCAGAAGTTGTTCTAGCAACAGAGCTCGATCATTGGCCTCATACGGCTTATCAAGTTAAGAAGTTAAGCGTTGAAGGGGTACAAGTGTTTGGTATTGAATGTGCTAAATACTTCGACCGTCCAGAAATGTACGCTGAAAATAATCAGGCTTATGCTGATAATGGCGAGCGCTTTTCGTTCTTCAGTGCAGCATGTTTGGATATGCTTCCTAAGCTTGGTTTCCAACCAGATATTATTCACGCGAACGATTGGCATACAGGCTTTGTTCCTTTCTTGCTTAAATCTCGCTACCAACAGCATGAATTCTTTGAGAACACGCGCAGTGTTATTTCAATCCACAACGCGGTGTTCAAAGGCGTATTCTCATACGATGAGCTGCAATGTCTTCCTGAAATGCACAGTCGTAATGTTCCGGAAGCTGCGGTCAGTGATACGCACGTGACGATGCTAAAAGCTGGTGTCTTGTGCGCTGATAAAGTCAACGCAGTAAGCCCTACGTATGCACAAGAGCTAAAAACAGAGCTTGGTAGTCATGGCATGGCGGCAGAATTTCAATGTAGAGCTTCAGACTTAGTCGGAATCTTAAATGGTTGTGACTACGGTGCTTGGAATCCGGAAACGGATGCATTCCTTCCTCGTAAATACAAAGCGACCAAACACAGCATGGCGCGTGGAAAGTCAGCGTGTAAGCAGAAACTGCAACAAGACGTCGGCTTGCCGGTTATCGATTGTGCCGTGTACGGGATGGTTTGTCGTCTAACGAACCAGAAAGGTGTTCACTACTTGCTGCCTATCATTGAACAATTCTTGAAGAACGATCTTCAGATTGTGATTGTAGGTACGGGTGACCCTGTTTTAGCGAGCCAATTGAAAGAGTTATCGGCACTGCATTCAGAAAAATTCTCATTTGTAGAGGCATACAACAATGAGTTAGCTCACTTAGTTGAAGCCGGTTCTGACTTTTTCTTGATGCCTTCTGAATTTGAACCTTGTGGTTTAAACCAGATCTACAGTATGGCTTATGGCACCTTACCAATCGTTCGCTCTGTCGGTGGTTTAAAAGACAGTGTTGATGATTATGACGAGGAGCCAGAGGTGGCGACCGGCTTTGCTTTTGAAGAGCCGACTCCGCAAGCTTTGTTGGCCGTGCTACACCGCTCATTGTTACTCTATGCACAAAACCCGTCTGAAATTAAGCGTGTTCAGCTTTATGCGATGCAACAAGACTTTAGCTGGGAAGATGCGGCGAAAGAGTATTTAACGATGTATCACTCAGCCATCTAGTCGCCTGTTTAGATTTTTAGCAGGCACTAACATCAAATGGTTAAAAACCTTATTAAATTAAGGCGCTCTGACAACAGGGCGCCTTTTGCTATCTGGTCTGAGTACATCACGTTTAGAAAGACAAAGCTTGCAAACTCATTTAAGTCAGGTAGAAAAGGAAGTGAAGTATTCATGGTGCTAATGATAGGTTTGACACTATTATCACCTAATCTTCTTAATAGCGTGATATCCTTAGTCATCGCCTTGTGATGAGGCCTAGCTCCATTTTTATAATTAAAGCGATAGGTATGTCTGAAAGTTTATTATTTCATAAAACATTTACTCACCCTACTAGCGATGAGTGGGTGGTATTTGTGCATGGTGCCGGAGGTAGCTCCTCTATTTGGTTCAAGCAGATCAAGGCGTATAAACAGCATTTCAACCTGCTCCTCATTGACCTGAGAGGGCATGGTAAATCAGACAACATACTTAAAGAGCTGATATCAAACCGTTATACATTCAAAGCTGTCACGCTTGATATTCTTAAAGTATTAGACCACCTTAAAATCCGCTCCGCACACTTCGTTGGTATGTCGTTAGGAACCATTATTGTCCGTAATGTTGCGGAGTTAGCGGCAGGGCGTGTGCGTTCAATGGTATTAGGTGGTGCGGTAACTAAACTCAACACCCGTTCGCAAGTATTGGTTAAGCTAGGAAATCTAAGCAAACACATCATTCCTTACATGTGGCTTTATAGCCTTTTTGCTTACATAGTGATGCCACAAAAAAGCCAAAAAGAGTCTCGTCACCTGTTTATTCGTGAAGCCAAAAAGCTGTGTCAAAAAGAGTTTAAACGTTGGTTTATATTAACGGCTGATGTGAACCCCTTAATGAAATATTTCAAAGATAGGGAGTTACCGATACCAACCCTTTATCTGATGGGAGAGCGTGACTACATGTTTATCAAGCCCGTTAAAGAAATGGTTGAGGCGCACGAGTCAAGTGAACTGGTCGAAATTGCTAACTGTGGTCATGTGTGTAATGTTGAAAACCCTGAAGAATTCAACCAGCACTCTATCGAGTTTATCCAAAAGCAAATCCAGTGATTTCTAAGTCGGTCATTTGAACTCATAATAGAATTGAAATAAAAACGGGAAGCTATTTGTAGCTTCCCGTTTTTGTTTTGAGGATAAATCAGATGAAGCGGCTAAGACCTCATTAAGCTCGTCTACTCAGGAGAGTTAGCTCCGCATTGCCAACAAGAACCAAATTGTGCTTCGTTCACTTCATGACATTCACTGCAGCGCCACTCTTCATAGATGATAGAATCTTGCTGTTTTTGGTAGTCATTGACAATAGCACGCGCCTTAGTGGCCATTTCTGGCTCATATAGCCATACGTATGGGTCAGTTTCTTCTGTGAACGGGATTTCCCCTTTCAAACCAAACAAACCCTCACCACGGACTTCACAGGCAATATTCTCACTTTCTAGGAGTCCGCAGATGATATGTGCCTCTGTCGGATTTGATGCACTGAAGATTTTCATTGATATAGAACCTTATCCGGCCACAATTATTATTCCGCAACCGGTGCTGAACGAAACTTGCTCATCAACCATTTAGCGATAATTGGGAACACCCCCAATAATGCAAATGACAATAGTACAGAAGGTGAAACGATGCCTGAAAGCGAATCAATTTCTGCGAGTTGGGTACCAGCATTCAAGAAGACTGCAGTACCAGGCAACATGCCGATTTGGCTTGTTACATAGTAGCGAGTCACCGACATGGGTGTTAAGCCCATCAGCAGGTTGATAAGGAAAAACGGAAACACTGGGATAAGTCGCAAAGAAAACAAGTAAAAAGCGCCGTCTTTTTCAACGCCTTTATTAATCGTAGTGAGTTTGTCGCCAAACTTAGTTTGAATCCAGTCTCGCAGTAGGTAACGACTACTCAAAAAGGCAAGAGTTGCGCCTATTGCACTGGCGAAAGATACCAATAACAAACTATTCCAGAAGCCAAACAGCGCAGCACCAAGTAGTGTAACAACGGCTGCTCCCGGGATGGAGAAGGCGGTGATCAATACATATGCGATAAAGTACGTCGCCGCGGCGGCAATAAAGTTACTTTCAATGTAGTCGTTTAGCACCGCTTGCTGTGCTTTGGCGTTTTCGAGCGTGAGGTATTGGCCAAAATTAATGCCTAATAAAACGATCGTTACGACCAATACAATACCTAATATCATTTTCTTACTCATTGATACTTCCTCAAATTTTCAATGCATACCATTAGTATAGATAGACAGGCAAAGCATAGATTAACTTTCATAAGATAATAAAAAACTATTTAGTCTAGGTGATGAATTAGGTTTGACCCGCTAACCCAATTAGTTAGCCTTGTGTTAGTGATATAGATAGATGTGGAAAAATACTCGTTTATTAGAAGGTGGTAACGCTCTACTAGAGACTTGTTTTGCCTAAATTATTTCAATCGTAATAATTTGTACCACGTAAAAAGTGACAAAAAGTTGAAAGAGTTTTGGTCTTGGCTCGTTCTATATACGTAACAATCGAGGCATGAAGATTGTTTTAGATAATTATTCAGGCAGACAACTAAGGAGCTAGCTATGAAATTATTATCAATGATAACGGTTATCGCTACAACAGGCCTTCTCTCTTTCCAAGCTATGGGTTCGGGTATCTATCATAGAGCCGCTGTAGAATCTAAAATCTTTAAAGGGGATGTAGTGGCGAGCCAATCACAGGCTTACGAATCTGGAAAACAAATCTGGATGGATATAAACGGCAAAGGCTCATATGAGCTTAGCAAAATCCTACCTCAAGCATCGGAAAAGGTAGACGTGCGTTCGTTTGAAATTAGAAACGGGAGCATTAAAGTTAAAGAGATAATGAATTCTTCTGGAGAGATTAACTTCGTTCCGATGGTCAAAGTAGACTTTAAGTATAATTATCGCCCATCCTTTTAGGGTATTGATAGAGCATTAAGGCCGCAGACTATCTAACATTCAGAATCGAAAAAAAAGCCGCAGAAATGCGGCTTAGTTGTATAAAAAGGTGTACTGAAAATGTTAATTGACGCGACTGATAAGCTCTTCACGACGTTGCTGCGGGATAACCGACCAATGGGTGCCATTGATCGCCCCCTCTAGTGCCCAAAGCAGTTCAATACTGACGGAGGACGCATGAGAATCCTTGATGGCATTAAATGCGTTTACAGAGCCAGATTCATATAAACGTTCTACGGAATCAATTCCAGCTTTCTTCAACATGCGCTCGGTGGCGAGTCGAAGATTCGGGAGGTCTTTGAGTCGAGTTGGCTTAGCAGCGGACTGTTCAGCTTTCTCTTCTTTTGCAAAGCCCAGAGACGTAGTCGCAAGCTGCAAGATTTTCTCTTGGTCTTGCCATAAGCCTTCGGGTAGAGCGAAATATTTAGTTACGACAGGGAAACCACGCTTTTTGTAGACGTACGGTTGAAACCCTTGTTGCTCGAACTGTTTTGTTGTGCCTTTGTCTGCTCGTATGTGCAACTGGTCATTAACAACCAGAGCAAACATAGTGTCATCAGCAAAAAGACCGAATCCACCAAACATTGAGCGTGATTTTATTTTTCCTAGGGGCTCAAATAACTTCATTGAGTCCTTTAGTATCGGTTTATCCATGTTATTTATCTCGGTGTATTTGAACTACGCCACCAAATAAGCAGGTCCGAGAGATTAGCAAAATGTTGCAATTACATTGTCAATAAGCCGTAAATTACTAAATTATTAGTAGTTACTGCATTTTGCCATCGGTAACCCCGCTACCATACCAACGAGTGGTTTAGGCCGGAAGCTTTGCGTCTCACCTTTTCAAGTGATTTGCCCTGTGCGTGACTGATTGAATAGAATAAAGTTTTTGTTGAATGAGGCTCACACTTGTTATTTCAAAGTGTGATACTGCTTCAATTAATGATCTTTATTATATGAAACTAGGTTTATTTTAGTTGCTGATAAAAAAAACGCACCCAAAGGTGCGCTTGATGAAAATAAACTCAATTTATCAGTTAATTTAACGTTTTAACTGTACTACGTTCAACAATTTCTGGGTGCATTTCGAAGACGCGTTTTTCATGGTCTTTGTCTTTAATACGCTCAAGCAGAATTTCGAAGGCGTTCTTACCGACACGGCGCTTCGGTTGGTGAACGGTAGTCAATGGTGGAGAGAAGTACTCAGCCAGTTCGATGTTATCGTAGCCAATGATAGAGATATCTTCAGGGATACGGATGCCTTTCTGCTGTAGGCGGCTCATCAAGCCTAGTGCCATGGTATCGTTGAAGCAGAATACAGCTGTCGGGCGATCTTCCATATCAACAATTTTGTCAGCGGCTAGAACGGCAGTATCACACTCAAAGTTACCTTCGATGATCATGTCGTCATTTGCAGTAATGTTAGCTTCTTCCAAAGCGCGCTTGTAACCAGCGATACGCTCCACACACGCCGCTTTGTCTAAGTGGCCACTTAAACAAGCAATCTTTGAGTGACCGCGGTCGATTAGGTATTTAGTCGCTAGGTAGCCACCTTCTTCAGAGTTATCGATGATCTTATCTGCTTGAGAACTCTCCGGGCCCCAGTCCATGACTACTTTAGGGATGTCAGCGTGACGGTCTAACATCTCTCTCAGTTCTTCAGTTAGGTCTGAACACATAACCAAGATGCCATCTACACGTTTCTCTGCAAGCATTCGAATGTAGTCACGTTGCTTCTCATAGATACCACCCGTGTTACACAGGATCAAAGTGTAACCTTGACGGTAGCAGTAGCTCTCAACACCATCGATAACTTCTGAGAAGAATAGGTTGGTTGATTGAGTCACTAGCATGCCGATGGTTCGTGTTGAATTACACTTCAAACTACGAGCAACAGCACTTGGTGCATAGTTTAATTCGTCTACCGCTTTATTTACTTTTTCTTGAGTCGCTTCTGCAACAAAACGGGTTTTGTTGATTACGTGAGAAACGGTTGTTGTTGATACGCCGGCTAAGCGAGCGACATCTTTTATAGTGGCCATGGTTTTATCCTATTAGAAGCTACTTTCCCCAAAGTACGGAATGAAGTAGCCGTTAAGCTACCTAACTAAGAGCTTAAACGTGTAGGGCTCTTTGGGTACTAAAGTGTTAAAAAACAAAAAACCGCTATTGAGCGGCTTGTCTTAACACCGAAATGCTCTGAAACTTAATAAGCATAGCATTTCGTGAATGTTTCATATTTTATCGTTTGCGGTCACAATTTTAGACTGACTAGAAAATACTCGCAATAAAATTCACCCAGAAATCCGGGTGAATTGTCACATTCTACTGAATTTATTTACCTAGTCATCTAATAAGCTATTCACCAGCCAAATATTGAGTGTCTAATTGACAGAATGCCAGTAGCAGCGATGATACTGATGCATAGAAACCGAACTCATCAACCTCATGACACTTAACCTTGAACTTTGGAATCCAAGTGAGTAGCTGTTGCTCAATAAACTGCTGTTGAACTTCGAACGACTTTTCTAACTCTTCCTCTGATTCTGTTTCATTAGAGCGAATGATTAGGTTACCTAGGAAGTCGAGTTCAATAGCGATGTGGTCTGCTGGTTCTTTTAGATCTTGGTTAACCACTAAGTTGTGCTTAGCCATGATCTCTTCCATCTCTTTTGCTGGCTTATCGTTTAATAGCCCAGTTTCACCGATGTACATCGAAGCGTAGGGAAGGGCACCATGCTTGTCTGTCTTTAGGAATAGGTCACAAAAGTCAGCAGCCAGTTCCAGTTGTGCATCTTCACGTGTTTGTAAGCGGTTTAGTGCATCAACTAAGCTATCAATCGCAGGTTTGAGTGTTTCATTTTCGCCTAAACCAGTTAAGAAAGAACGAATTTCAACAGAGTGGTAGTGGTCAAGTTCATCTTGAGTGAGCTCTTTGGCGAATAAGCTTGATAACCACCAGTAAATTTCTGCTCTTTGCTCATTGAACGCTTTCGTATCTTTCATTACGTAAATCCTGATTTAGTCTTGTGGTGTTTTTTACACACCAAGGCTGATGACGAGGTTATTTGCGAAATGCAAAGTTACTCGTTAGTAGTAATGCCTATATTGAATTGTGCCAGACGACAAATAGCAAGGTTTAAGATTGTCTTGTATCAAAAAAAATCCATGTTTCTGGCATTTATCTACAGTACCACTAGAATTGTTACTAGTTATGAATAGAATAGTCACCGAAACTATTAAATAAGAAAAGTGGTGTAGATGAGCTATCACGTATTAGTCGTAGAAGATGATGTGGTGACCCGTAGTAAACTGGTTGGTTATTTCCAGAACGAAGGGTACACAGTAAGCGAAGCAGAAAGCGGCGCTCAAATGAGAAACGTGTTAGAAGAAAACAACGTTGACCTCATTATGCTGGACATCAACTTACCAGGCGAAGATGGATTGATGCTAACTCGCGAATTACGCAGTCAATCAGACATTGGAATTATTTTAGTTACTGGACGCACGGATAGCATCGACAAAATTGTTGGCCTTGAAATGGGCGCTGACGATTACGTTACTAAACCCTTCGAACTTCGCGAGTTACTGGTTCGAGTTAAAAACCTACTTTGGCGTATTTCTGCCGCTCGTAAAACAGCAGCAGGTGCGGTTGAAGAATCTGAAGATGAATCAGTGGTTCGTTTTGGTGAGTGGACATTTGATATCCCTCGTCGTGCGTTAAGCAAAAACGGTGAACCAGTAAAACTGACGAAAGCTGAATATGAATTATTGGTTGCGTTGTCTTCTTACCCTAACCAGGTATTAAGCCGTGAACGTATTCTTAATATGATCAGCCACCGAGTAGACGCGCCAAATGATCGTACTATCGACGTACTGATTCGACGCATGCGTGCAAAAATGGAATTCGACCCTAAGAATCCACAAATCTTTGTGACGGTCCATGGTGAAGGTTACATGTTCGCTGGTGACTAAGTCTTGCGGGACATGTTAGTCCGCTAGAATAGTAAATATTAAAAAGCCGAGACATCATCAGTGATGTCTCGGCTTTTTTATGACTCAGTCTTTTATGTAGACTGCTTATTGAGGCTGAGCTGCCGAAACGACATTCTCATCTTCAGCTAGGCTCGAAGCTTCAGGCACGACGATTGGCTCTTCTGCAATATCACTGCTGGTGTCTAGCCAGTCACGTAGGCTTTGCCAAACCAACCCCATGGTCTCATGCCAGTAACGCTCTGTCTGTTCAAGATAAATCGCCTTAGGCATGTACTTATTCCAAGGCTCAACAATACCTTCTTGTGCTAGGTAGTTGGTCGGTGCCGGTAATGGTTTCATACCAGCCGCGTTAAATTCGTTGAGAGCACGTGTCATATGGCTTGCTGAAGTCACCAACACCATTCTTTTATTCTTAACGAACGCAGCGGCTTGGCGGGCTTCTTCCCAAGTGTCTTTGGCTGTTTCCAGCAGAATGATATCAGGCTTTGCCACACCGAGTGCTAGGGCTACCTTAGCCATCATTCGTGCGTTGCTGACTTCTGTACCAGCGCCGTAGCCAGAAAGAATCAGTTTAGCGCCCGGGTAGAGGCGTAAAATGCGAATACCTTCACTCAAACGCATCAAGCCTGTGCGACTCAGTTCAGATGTTGGTGGGATCTGGTCATCAACGACGTGGCCGCTACCAAGAACCATCACGTAATCGACGGTTTCGTCGACAGGTAAAAATGCAGTGTGCTGCCTTTCCATTGGCATTAATAGTTGACTAGAAACTGGCTGGAAAGCGATTAGGAAAATACCACAGAGGGCTGAGAGGGTAATTAAGCAACCAGTCTTTCTTTTAGTAGTAAACATCACTAGGGCTAAGCCCAGAAATGCGAGAATTAACATTGCTGGTAGTGGCATCAGTAATGAAGACACTACTTTTTTCAGCTCAAACATATCCGAATAGTCCGAAAAAACATCACTTAGTAGTAAAAAGAGACATCGCCTCTTTATTCCTGAAATTCCTGTGACAGAATAGCAGGCACGATAGGACATAATAACTCAAGTAGCCGTGACTGAAGACCGTAATTTCGACGATATTGCCCACAAATTTGCAAAAAATATTTACGGCTCTGACAAAGGAGAGATCCGTCAGATCATCGTATGGGAAGATTTAGAACAAGCTTTGAGCAAGTTTGAAGATTCTACTTTTCCACTGCATGTGCTTGATGCCGGAGGCGGATTGGCACAGATGTCGCAAAAAATTGCGGCACTTGGTCATAAGGTTTCTCTATGTGATCTCTCTTCTGAGATGCTAAAACTGGCTCAAGAAGGGATCACCGAAGCAGGGCTGTTAGAGCAATATCAGTTTATCCATTCTCCGGTACAAAAAGTGGCAGAGCATCTCGACGATAAAGTCGACTTTGTGATGTTTCACGCCGTTATGGAGTGGCTAGCCGATCCTAAAGAAGCACTTGATTTGCTACTTGAACAAGTCAAACCGGGTGGTATTGCCTCGATAATGTTTTACAACCACCACGGATTAGTCCTGAAAAATGTGATTTGTGGCAACATTCCTCATGTATTGAATGGGATGCCACATCGAAAACGGTTTAAGCTGCAACCACAAAAAGGCTTGAAGCCAGAAGAGGTTTATCAATGGATAGAAGACGCTGGTCTAGAAATCTGTGGTAAATCAGGCATTCGCTCCTTCAGTGACTACATAGGTAATATGGAGTACATGGGCGATTACCAATTTGAAGATGTATTGGAACTAGAAAAACAGCTATGTCGCCAAGAGCCATATCTGTCACTAGGCCGTTATATTCACGTTTGGGCTCAAAAACCTGCGCAATAACAGTGATGAATGTGGTAAAAGAAACCACAATATGCGCTATGCAATCGTAAGAAGCCCGCGTTATAAAGAAATAGGCGTCATATCTACTGTGTTTGATATGACGAAGAACAGTAACAGGAACCACAATGAGTGAAATGACTCAAACTGCCGAAGAGCAGCCAATTGATGAGTTGGTGGGCTGGGTCAAGCAGCATGATTTTTCATTAAACTTGCCGCCAGAGCGCTTAGCATTTTTGATTGCTATTGCAGTATTAAGCAATGAAAGGTTCGATGAAGAGCTGGGCGAGGGTGAACTGCATGATGCGTTTACTATCGTCACTCGACTGTTTGAAGATACTGGTGAAGCCTCAGCGTTTCGTGCCAATAATGCAATTAATGAGTTGGTTAAACAGAAGCTGATTAGCCGCTTTACCAGCGAAATTACCGATGGCGCAAGCATCTACCGCTTGTCACCGTTGGCAATTGGTATCTCAGATTATTATTTACGTCACCGTCAGTTCTCTAAATTAAAACTGTCTATCCAACTTTCTATGGTTGCGGATGAAATGGCAAAAGCTATTGAAGCAGCACAGAAAGGTGGAATGCCAGGGCATTGGAGAAAGAACGTTTACGGCGTGCTTAAGTACTCTGTTGGTGAAATTTTCGATCAGATTGATCTTAACCAACGCGTTATGGATGAGCAGCAGCAGACCGTAAAACAGCAGATTGCCGACCTTCTTAATAAAGATTGGCGTGAAGCGATCAACAACTGTGAAGTCTTGCTATCAGAAACCTCAGCCACGCTAAAAGAGTTGCAAGATACCTTGCAAGCGGCAGGTGATGAACTGCAAACACAGATCCTCGATATTCAAGAAATTGTTTACGGCGACGATGAACTCGAGTTTGTTGGCGAAACCCTGTTTGGTCTGCAAATGAAGCTCGACCGAATCACAAGTTGGGGCCAACAAGCGATTGATCTATGGATCGGCTATGACCGTCACGTTCACAAGTTTATCCGTACCGCGATTGATATGGATAAGAACCGTGCCTTCAGCCAACGTCTACGTCAATCTGTGACGGAATACTTTGATGCGCCGTGGCTACTAACTTATGCCGACGCTGAGAAGCTGACGGATCTTCGTGATGAAGCACTAGTGCTTCGTGATGACGAAGTAACAGGACAAGCGCCACTTGACGTAGAGTACGAAGAATTTGAGCAAGTGAACGATCTGCTGTCTGAAAGAATTGCAGATATGTTAAAAGCTCACAAACAGCAAGGTGCGCCAATCGATCTTGGCCTTGTGTTACGCGACTACCTCGCTGAACACCCTCGCACACACCATTTTGATTTAGCCAGAATTGTTGTCGACCAAGCGGTGCGCTTAGGTTACTCAGAGTCTGACTATCAGGCTATTCAGCCAGATTGGCAGGCAATCAACGATTTCGGTGCAAAGGTACAAGCCAATGTCATTAACAAGTACTGATGATTACATGCCAGAGAAACTGGTAAAAGCGATAGCGAACCCACTGTTCCCTGCGCTAGACAGCATGCTGCGTTCAGGTAAGCATATTTCAACAGAAGACCTAGATAACCACGCGTTACTATCTGATTTTGAAGTTGAGCTTCAGCATTTCTACCAACGCTACAACACAGAACTTGTGAAAGCTCCGGAAGGTTTCTTCTATCTGCGTCCGCGTTCTACGTCTTTAATTGGTCGTAGTGTGTTGTCTGAGCTAGACATGCTTGTTGGCAAGGTATTGTGTTTCTTGTACCTAAGCCCAGAGCGTTTGGCACACGAAGGTATCTTCACTAACCAAGAGCTATTTGAAGAGCTAATGGCACTAGCGGATGAGAAAAAACTCATGAAGCTAGCAACAAACCGTGCGTCTGGTTCTGATTTAGACAAAGAAAAACTGTTTGAAAAAGTGCGTACTTCTCTGCGTCGCCTACGCCGTATCGGCATGTTGATTGCGATTGGCGAAACGGGCAAATTCCGTATCAGCGAAGCGGTATTCCGTTTTGGTGCGGACGTACGTGTTGGCGATGACATGAAAGAAGCTCAACTGCGCCTTATCCGTGATGGTGAGGCTGTGGTGCATACTCAAGAACCTAACCAAGGTAGCTTGTTGAATGAAGAGAAAGCTGAAGCTACATCAGATGTAGATGAAAACGGTCAACAAGATATTTTTAACGATCAAGCTGATTTTGACCTTGAGTCAAACGACGGCGAACAAACAAAAGTAGAAGGTGAAGCATGATTGAAAGAGGTAAGTATCAATCATTAACCATGGTCAACTGGAACGGCTTCTTCGCACGTACTTTTGATATTGATGGATTGGTTACAACGCTTTCTGGCGGTAACGGTGCAGGTAAGTCGACCACAATGGCGGCATTCATTACAGCACTTATCCCTGACCAAAGCCTTCTGCATTTCCGTAACACAACGGAAGCAGGCAGCTCACAGTCATCTCGTGATAAAGGCCTTTACGGTAAGCTTCAGCCAGGCGCATGTTATGCAGCGTTAGATGTGGTGAACTCTCGTAACCAACGCCTACTGTTTGCAGTAAAACTGCAGCAAGTTGCTGGTCGTGACAAGAAAGTAGACATCAAGCCGTTCGTTATCCAAGGTCTTCCAAGCCATGTGAAGCCAACGGATGTATTGATTCAGAACGTTTCAGACAGTCATGCTCGTGTATGTCAGCTAAATGATGTGAAGGCCGCAGTTGCACAATACGAAGGCGCACACTTCAAAGCGTTCTCTTCGATTGTGGATTACCACTCACAGATGTTCGAATACGGTGTGGTACCGAAGAAACTGCGTAACAGCAGCGACCGCTCTAAGTTCTACCGTCTGATTGAGGCATCACTTTACGGTGGTATCTCAAGTGCTATTACACGTTCTCTGCGTGATTACCTTCTGCCGCAAAATGGTGGTGTGAAGAAAGCATTCCAAGATATGGAATCGGCACTGCGTGAGAACCGCATGACGCTAGAAGCGATCAAGACAACTCAGTCTGATCGTGATTTGTTCAAGCATTTGATCACTGAATCGACTAACTACGTGGCGGCAGACTATATGCGCCATGCGAACGATCGTCGCAATAAGTTAGATCAAACCATGAAGTTCCGTGGTGAACTGTTTGGTTCGCGTGAAACTTTACTTGAGCAAAACAACCTGTTGAATCGAGTTCAAGAAGAACTTGAGTTGCTGGTGGATCAAGAATCGTCTCTAGAACAAGACTACCAAGCGGCTTCGGATCATCTTCAATTGGTTCAAACTGCACTTCGTCAGCAAGAGAAAATTGCTCGCTACAGCGAAGATCTAGAAGAGCTTAATGAGCGTCTAGAAGAGCAGATGATGGTGGTTGAAGAAGCTCAAGAGCGAGTACTTCTTGCAGAAGAGCAGGCAACCATTACTGAAGAAGAAGTGGATAGCCTGAAAACTCAGCTTGCTGATTACCAACAAGCATTGGATGTTCAGCAGACTCGCGCACTTCAATACCAGCAAGCGGTTCAAGCATTAGAGAAAACCAAGCAGTTGCTAGGTGATGAATCTATTACGGCAGAAAGCGCATTAACCTTGGTTTCTGAGCTAAAAGCACAAGAAGAATCAAGCACTCAGACGCTACTGTCTACTAAGCACAAGCTAGACATGTCTTCTGCAGCTTCTGCACAGTTCGACAAAGCATTGTCTTTGGTTAAGAGCATCGTTGGTGACGTTGAACGTAAAGAAGCGTCTCACTGCGCTAAGCAAGCTCTAGAAAAAGGTCGTAACGCGAAACACGTTGTTGAGAACGAACAGCAATGGCGTGCTCAACACCGCGACATGGCTCGTGATGTAGCACAGCAGCGTCAAGCAAAAGAGCTGGCGACTGAATACCAAAAGCAACACAACATTTCACTGACTGACGAAGCGGTTTTCGACGAAGAGCGCGAACGTCATGCAATGCAGATCGAAACGCTTGAGTACGCTCAAGAAGAGTTACGTGAAGCGAAAAGTGAACAGCGTCGTGTACAACAAAACCACGACCAAGAGATTCAAAAGCTAGAGTCTATTGCTCCTGCTTGGATCACAGCAAACGATGCGCTTGAAGCATTAAGAGATCAAACCGAAGCTGAGCTAGAAGACAGCCAAGCGGTGATGACGCAAATGCAACAAGTGCTTGAAGATGAAAAGTCTCAAGCGGTGGCTAAAGATCAACTGGCAACTCGCCGAGCTGAACTTGAGCAAGAAATTGAGCGTCTAGCATCACCAGGTGGTTCTAACGATCCTCGCTTGAAAGGCTTAGCGGACACCCTTGGTGGCGTGTTGCTTTCAGAGATCTACGACGACATCACAATTGGCGATGCGCCATATTTCAGTGCGATGTACGGCCCAGCTCGTCATGCGATTGTGGTTTCAGATCTTGATGGCATCAAAGAGAAACTGGTTGATCTTGATGATTGTCCTGAAGACCTTTACATCCTTGAAGGTGATGTTGACGCGTTTGATGACAGCTCATTCAATGCCGATGAGTTAGAAGGCGCGGTGTGTGTTCAATTGAACGATCGCCAAATGCGTTACTCTCGTTTCCCTGAGATCCCACTGTTTGGTCGTGCGGCTCGTGAGCAGCGTTTAGATAAACTGCGAGAAGAGCGCGATGTGGTTGTTGAGAATCACGCGAAAGCTGCGTTTGACTCTCAAAAGCTGAATCGTTTATACCAAGCATTCAACAGCTTTGTAGCGAAACACCTGCACGTTGCGTTTAATGCAGATCCAGAGCAAGCACTTGCAGTCGTTCGTGAGAAACGTAACCAAGTAGTACGTTCACTGGCTGAACTGGATTCGAAAGAGCAACAGCAACGTAGCCAGCTTCAACAAAGCAAACAGGCGATTGCTGCGCTGGATAAGTTAGCGCCTATGGTTCGTATTCTAGAAGACGAAACGCTCGCTGAACGTTTAGCTGAACTAGAAGTACAACTAGAACGCCTGAGTGAAGCTAAGTCTTACCTGAACACTTATGGCAAAGCGCTTGCGTCATTAGAGCAAATCGTTTCTGCACTAGACGCTGACCCAGAGCAATTCGAAGCTTTGGAAGCTGAGTACCGCCAGGCGGACAACGCGCTACAAACGCTAAAAGGCAAAGTATTCGCACTGTCTGATCTGATTGAGCGTCGTCACTACTTTGCTTACGCAGACTCAGTTGACCTGCTTAATAAGAGCAGTGAACTGAGTGAGCAACTGAAAGCGAAACTGGTTCAAGCAGAACAAGCTCGAGCGAAAGGCCGCGATGGCTTGAAGCAAGCTCGCGAACAGATGAACCAGTACAACCAAGTATTGGCAGCGCTGAAGAGCTCGCACCAAGCGAAGCAAGAGACGGTTCAAGAGTTCAAACAAGAGCTTCAAGAGTTCGGTGTTAACGCTGATGAAGGTGCTGAAGAGCGCGCTGTACGTCGTCGTGACGAGCTTCAAGAGCGTCTGCATACTTCTCGTAGCCGTAAGAGCGAATACGAACGTACGATCACCTCAACTGAACTTGAGATGAAAGCACTGGCTAAGCGTCTTAAGAAAGTACAGAAAGAGTACACAGAGCTTCGTACCTTCGTTGTTGCAGCAAAAGCAGGTTGGTGTTCAGTACTGCGTTTAGCTCGTGAGAATGACGTTGAACGTCGTCTACACAAGCGTGAACTGGCTTACCTAACGGCGGGCGAACTTCGCTCAATGTCGGATAAATCACTGGGTGCACTGCGTCTGGCTGTGGCTGACAATGAAGATCTACGTGATTCGCTGCGTCTATCTGAAGATAACGCACATCCAGAGCGTAAGGTTCTATTCTATATTGCGGTTTACCAACATCTTCGCGAGCGTATTCGCCAAGACATCATTCATACGGATGATCCGGTTGAAGCAATCGAAGAGATGGAAGTTGAGTTAGCCCGATTAACAGAAGAACTGACGCAGCGTGAAAACCGCCTAGCGATCAGCTCTGAGTCGGTAGCAAGCATCATTAAGAAGACGATTCAGCGTGAGCAGAACCGTATTCGTATGCTGAACCAAGGCTTGTCGAACATTTACTTTGGTCAGGTTAAGGGCGTACGTTTGAATGTTAAGATCCGTGAAAGCCACGAAATCTTGCTATCGGGCTTAGCGACTCAACAAGAGCAGCATAAAGACTTGTTCGAGACGACTCGCTTCACCTTCTCTGAAGCAATGGCGAAGTTGTTCCAACGTGTGAACCCACACATCGACATGGGTCAACGTTCTCCGCAAGTGCTGGGTGAAGAGCTACTGGATTACCGTAACTACCTAGAGCTAAGTGTAGAAGTTAACCGTGGTTCAGACGGCTGGCTACAAGCGGAATCGGGTGCACTTTCTACCGGTGAGGCGATCGGTACTGGTCAATCTATCCTATTGATGGTTGTTCAGAGCTGGGAAGAAGAGTCTCGTCGACTTCGTAGCAAAGACATTGTTCCATGTCGCTTGTTGTTCCTTGATGAAGCAGCTCGTCTGGATGCGAAGTCTATCTCTACGCTGTTTGAACTGTGTGATCGTCTAGGCATGCAGCTTCTGATTGCAGCGCCTGAGAACATCAGCCCAGAGAAAGGCACGACCTACAAGCTGGTACGTAAGGTCTTCAAAGATCACGAACACGTACATGTTGTTGGTCTGCGTGGTTTTGCACAAAACAAACCTGCATCGCCAGTGCAAGAGCTGATTGAAGAAGCTGAGCAGTAAGCTTTAAGCCGATTTATCGTATCAATTCAAAGCCCCTATTCACTTTATATACAGTGGTAGGGGCTTTTTAATATCTGAAGTCTAATCTCCCTGATTACACCTGCCTTCCTCCAATTGCCTTTATCTTCAACTTAATGTTTTCCATATACAGATAAGACCACTCATACCTTATGGTTATTATCAATGGAACTTGTTTGAGGTCACACGCACAAAGCCATAATTAATGTATGGTAATTACATAGATTAAATAATATTAATAATATTGTATTACTTTATTTTTAATTATTGATAACTCGCAGTGTGCGAAAGGTAAAGGTAGGACAAGCTATGATTCAAATCGTCATTGATGGGAAATTTCGAATCGTCGAACAAGGGCAAACCGTTCTTGAGGCGGCCAAAACATGTGGTTTAGAGATTCCATCGTTATGTGGTTTGAACAAAACAGCGGACAAAGTGCCGTGTGATTTGTGTGTGGTTGAAGTGGAAGGGGTGGGCGTAACACGCTCGTGTGAGCTTGAGGTCGTCAATGGCTTGAACATTACGACTCAATCTAAACAGTTAACGGTTCATCGCCAAGATGCGTTGAATCGAATCATGGCAGACCACTATGCTGACTGTGAAGCGCCGTGCCAAACCGCTTGCCCGGCCGGAGTAGATATCCAGTCTTACCTTCATCACATCGCGCAAAATGATCATACTAAAGCCATTGAAGTGATTAAGAAAACACTGCCGATGCCACTATCGATTGGTCGTGTGTGTCCGGCTTTCTGTGAAACGGAATGCCGTCGAAACTTAGTCGATGACTCTATTGCTATTCGTCAGCTCAAGCGACACGCAGCCGATGCCGATCTCGCTGCTCAAGAGAGCTACATGCCAGCGAAGAAACCCAATAAAGGTAAGAGCATTGCGATTGTCGGCAGTGGTCCTGGTGGCTTAACAGCGGGCTATTACCTATCTAATGAAGGTTATGATGTCAGTGTTTACGAATCGATGCCTAAAGCTGGTGGCTGGCTACGTTATGGGATTCCTGAATATCGTCTACCGAAGTCGATTCTAGATAAAGAAATCGAGCTTATGTGTCGTAACGGAATGGCAGTAGAGTGCGACAAGAAGCTTGGTGTTGATTTCACCTTGTCGGATCTTAGTCGTGACTTTGATGCGGTTTGTTTGGCGGTAGGTGCATCGCAAGCCGTTGAGATGAATTATCCGGGTAGTGATCTCGGAGGCTGCTATTTGGGTGTCGATTACCTGAAAGACTATGTGACTGACAAACATTTTACTACCGGCAAAAAAGTCGCTGTGATTGGTGGTGGTAACACGGCGATTGACTGCGCACGAACCGCAGTGCGTGATGGCGCTGATACAACACTCATCTATCGTCGTACGCGAGATGAAATGCCAGCTGAAGACTATGAAATCGAAGAAGCTGAACATGAAGGTGTGAAGTTCCACTTCTTGACCAACCCGGCAGAGAATATTGCTGATGACAATGGCCATGTATCAGAAATTCGATTAGAACGCATGGCGCTTGGCCCTGCTGACGCTTCTGGTCGTCGTAGCCCTAAACCAACGGGGGAGTTCTTTGTTGAAGCGTTCGATACGGTTATCGCTGCGGTGTCGCAAAAGCCTGACCTAAGCTTCATGGATAACGAAGAGATTGATATCCCACTGACACGTTGGAACACCGCAGATGCAGATCCGCAAACCATGCACACAGGTACGGGCAATATATTTAGTATTGGTGATTTCAGACGTGGTCCAGCGACTGCGGTAGAAGCAGTCGGAGACGGGCGTATTGCTGCGCAAGCGATCGACCGATTCTTCAATGGTGATATGGATAGTATCCCTGCTAAACCGTTTAACTCAAGAAAGCATAAGCAGCTCAAAGCCGTTGATCCCGAGCAGTACAAGTCGATACAACGCATGGCTCGAAAAATCATGCCGGAGCTGACTCCAGAGCAGCGAGAGCAGAGCTTTGAAGAAGTCGAGACTGGCTTTGATAATGCTGATGCAATCGCTGAAGCTGCAAGATGTTTAGAGTGTGGTTGCCAAGCCAATACCAATTGCGACCTACGTGATTACTCGACTGAGTACAAGGCAACTCAAACGCACCCTGAATACAAAATCGATATTGCTTCAAATGAAAGCTGGCAAGCTATTCGAACAGAAGAAGCGAAAGTGGGTTTAACAAGACAGAAGTTTGCTGTCGACAATAGCTCTGAATTTATTATTTTCGATGCCAACCGCTGCATCAGTTGTGGTCAGTGTATCCAGGCGTGTCGTGAACAAAATGTTCATGGCGTTCTAAGCTTCATGAATCAGGCTGGTGGTAAGCCCGCTTCAAGACCTGAGTGTCGCCCAAATTTCGGGGCGAATCAGACTTTAATGGGTGACTCGAACTGTGTTCAATGCGGCTCTTGTATTCAAGCGTGCCCAACTGGTGCGATGGTGGACGCGAGAGATAGAAAGCAAGGTGACACCGACGTTCTTAAGAAGGTCGACACTATCTGCACCTACTGTGGTGTGGGCTGTAAGCTGACCATGCATGTTGACGAAGCGAAGAACAAAATCCGTTATATCGAGGGAGGTAATTCTCCGGTTAACGAAGGCATGCTGTGTGTTAAGGGGCGCTTTGGTTTTGACTTCGTGAGCAGTGATGCTCGCCTCACAACACCATTGATTCGTAAAGATGGTTGGTTGCAACCTGCGAGTTGGGAAGAAGCTATCATGCTCATTGCCGATAAGTTCACGGCGATTAAACAAGGCTTTGGCAGTAATGCACTAGCGGGCTTCTCATCGGCTAAAACCACCAATGAAGATAACTATGCGTTCCAAAAATTCGTTCGTCGTGAACTAGGTACTAACAACGTCGACCATTGTGCTCGCCTTTGCCATGCTTCAACGGTAACTGGGCTTGAAGCTTCGCTGGGCAGTGGGGCGATGACTAATGACATCCCAAGCATCAAACACTCGGATGTCATCTTCATTATTGGTTCTGATACTACATCTGCACACCCTATTATCGGCTCACACATTAAACAGGCGGTAAGACATAACGGTGCTCGTTTGATTGTCGCGGACCCTAAGAGAATTGATATTGCCGATCACGCTGAGCTTTACCTAGCACATCGACCGGGTACTGACGTAATGCTGATTAATGGTGTGATGCAGCAGATCATTAAACACGGTTGGTATGACCAAGAATACATTGATGACCGTGTCGATGGCTTTGATACCTTGCTGCAAGAGGTAATGTCGCCAAGTTATTCGTTAGACAAAGTAGAGCTAGTAACTGGCGTTAAAGCAGAAGACATCTTCGCGATGGCGCGCTTGATCGGTACTGCAAAACGCACGGCGGTGTATTACTCCATGGGTATCACGCAACACACCACTGGCCACGACAACGTTCGATCTATTGCTAACCTGCAACTGTTGTGTGGCAACATAGGTATTGAAGGGGGCGGTATCAACCCGCTGCGTGGACAATCGAATGTTCAAGGTGCTTGCGACATGGGCGCATTGCCAAATAACCTCCCGGGCTATCAGAAAGTGTATAACCCAATGGTTCGCCAAAAGTTCGCGATGGAGTGGGGCATTGCTGATTTGCCGGCTGAAACGGGCTTAACACTGACCGAGATTATTGATGGGGCATGTAAGCGAGATGTGCGTGGTTTATACGTAATGGGTGAAAACCCTGTGCTAAGTGATCCGAATCAAACTCACGTGATTGAAGGGCTTGAAGCGTTAGATTTCCTTGTGGTGCAAGATATCTTCTTAACCGAAACGGCGCAGTATGCGGATGTGGTTCTGCCATCTTGCTCGTTCGCTGAGAAGTCTGGTCACTTCACCAATACTGAGCGACGTGTTCAGCGTATTAACCCTGCGGTATTACCTCCTGGTGATGCGAAAGAGGATTGGGTGATTATCCAAATGCTAGCCAACGCTATGGGTGGTGGTTGGAGCTACGATTCGGTTGCGGACATTACCAATGAGATTGCTCGCGTCACGCCACAATATGGTGGTTTACGTTGGGAAAACATCACGGTTAATGGCGTGCAATGGCCGAGTAACAAGAACAACCCTGACGGTACCCGTATCATGCACCAAACTCAGTTCACTCGTGGGCGCGGTCAAATGGAAGCGATTCCGTTTCGATATGCGGCTGAGCTTCCAGACGAAGAGTACCCGCTGGTACTTACTACCGGGCGTATCCTAGAGCAATTCCATACAGGCACCATGACGCGCAAAACAAAAGGCTTAGATAACTTGGCGGGGCCACGTGCGATGGTCAGTGTTCATGATGCTGAGGCGTTAGGGATTTCCAACGGACAAATGCTCAAGGTGTCGACACGTCGTGGTGAAATTGAAATTGCGGCGTTTGTAACGAAACGAATGCAGCAAGGCGTCGTGTTTATTCCATTCCATTTTGTGGAATCGCCAGTGAACCGCCTGACGACAACGGCAACCGATCCTCATGCCAAGATCCCTGAGTTTAAGGTTGCGGCGGTGCGCATTGATCCCATTCGAGAGTCTGTAATTGAAGTTACAGAGGTTTAGCCCAATCCGTTAAATTGCTGGTACTAAAAAGCCGCGTAACTCTCAGAGCTATGCGGCTTTTTTATTGAGCTCTAATTAGGTGTCCATTGACCTAATCAGTAAATAGCTTAGCTCGGAACAATCTCGTTACCGTGAACACCGAATTGCTTAGCTGCGTATGCAACGCGCTCTGCTGGTTTCGGGTATTCAGCTGGCGTACCAAGGTTCTCAATATGGTGTAAGCGTGGTAGCAGACCTGCGCCGTTCGCGATTTGTATAGCCAAACCTGGACGTGCGTTAAGCTCAAGTACCATTGGGCCTTCTTCTTGGTCTAAAACCATGTCAGTACCCATGTATCCAAGGCCTGTCATTTCCCAAGCGCTTGATGCCAGTGTTAGCAACTTTTCCCAGTGAGGAACTTGCAATAATGCTAGCTCTTTACCTGTATCTGGGTGATGCGTCACCGATTGGTCAAATTGAACCGCTCGTACCGCTTTGCCCGTTGCAATGTCGATCCCTACACCAACAGCACCTTGGTGAAGGTTAGCCTTACCATCAGAAGCAGAGGTTGAAAGACGCATCATCGCCATGACAGGGTAGCCTTTGAATACGATGATACGTACATCTGGCACCCCTTCGTAACTAAAGCCATCGAAACACTCATCAAACTTAATCAGGTTTTCAACAACGGCAACGTCGTTCTTACCACCTAGTGAGAAAAGACCAGCAAGAGCGTTACTGATGTGACGCTCTACATCTTCTTCATTAATGGTAGAGCCAGACGGCTTGGTGTAAACGCCGTCTTTGTGTGAGGTGATGACAAGGATACCCTTACCACCACTCCCTTGAGCCGGCTTGATTACAAAACCAGGCCACTCTTTTACCATCTTATGGATTGTCTTTACTTCAGCTTGGTGACTGATCACGCCGATAAGCTTAGGTACAGTTGCACCAGCTTGTTCAGCGATGATTTTAGTCTTTAGCTTGTCATCAACTAACGGATACTTGGAACGATCATTGTAGCGGCCAATGTAACTATGGTTACGCTTGTTCATTCCCATGATGCCTTTGTCTTTCAACCGAAACGGCGAAGTAAACTGATCAAACATAGCTTAGTCCTCCGTTAGCGGTTTAAAGCGACGAAGCTCAGTCAGACGGTAGCCTGTGTAGTTACCTAGTAACAAGATGGTCGCAAGGATAACCAGTTGTAGACCGATAAAGTTAAACGTTAAGTGTTGAATGAACGGGTTAGTCATACCCAAGTAAACAAGAATCGCAGTGAATAGAGAGCCACCGCCTTGTAGCATTACTTCTTTCGCACCTTCTTCTTCCCATAGGATAGACATACGTTCAATCGTCCAAGATAGGATGATCATTGGGAAGAACGTAATAGACAGACCTTCAGTCAGGCCCACTTTGAATGCCACTACGGTAAACACAGAAATAATCATGATTACCGTGATAATCACCGCGGATATCCTGGCTACCAGTAGCAAGTTAAGCTTGGATAGGTAACTTCGAATCACAAGACCCGTACCGACAATCAGAAGGAAACCAACGATACCTGTTACTAGCTGCGTTTGAACAAAGGCAACCGCAATCAGAACCGGCATGAAGGTACCAGATGTCTTCAATCCGATGATGACTCGTAAGAACACCACGATTAATGCACCAATAGGAATCAGCATGATGGTTTTAAACATCGCTTGCTCTTCTAGCGGTAGGCTGTGAATCGATAGGTTTAATAGCTGGTCTGCAGAGACTTTGCTGTTGGTTGCTTCAGTCGGGGTGACCTCTTGAGCAATCATAGAGAAGTGAACTTTACTGTTTTGGCCGCCAACGACATCTAATAGAGATACGTTTGACTCGTCCCAAATCAATAGGTTTGGTTGAATTTGTTGTTCGCTTGATTCAGGAGAGAATAGGATCCACTGATCGTTGTCCCAAATTTGAATCATGTTCTGGATCGACTGACGACGACGGCCATCTTCTAGCTCGATAACACCAACCACTTTGTTGTGTATTTTCGCTGCCGAAAGTAACTTGTGTGTCGCTTCCACTTTGGTCATGTTGTTCAGAAGCAGCGCAGAGTTTTGGCTATCTGGATCGTTAAGCGTTTTGATTAGCTCACGAGTGAAGGTTAGGTTGTCCGCTGAACGCTTGGTTGCGCGGTCAATTAGTGCAAGAGACGCCGCTTCTTCTGGGCCGTCGAAGCTTGGTTGAGCAACTTCACCTTCTGGCGGGTTTTCAGTAACTTTTGCTTGGCTGTCGACTAAGAATTGAGTCTTGTAGTAAATAGTTTGCGGGCCATCAGCATAACGGATAGACCATTCAGCGCGGCGGCCTGATTCGGTATTCAAGTATGAGATACCGTAGCCTGGTGATGAAGCTGACTCGCTAATAAGTGTGTAGTTAGACTGAGTATGAGGAGCCGCTAATGAAACCTTCGCTTCTTTGCCTACAGCATTGAATTCGATACGTGCTTCAATGTCCCACACCTGCCTGGTTTCCCCTGGGGTCCAAGGAACACCATAGGTCGTATGTCTGAACATACTCAGTGTTATGCCTGCTACAATGAGCAGGAAAATAGAGATATAAAATGGAATTCGTGACGTCATAGCTTACCCTACTATTGTTATTTGGCTTCCGTTTGTACGTACTGTTTACTTACATCTACTAGCGCGATGTCTTTGATAAATTCGCGCCCTAGTAATACAGGGTGACTCATTTGAGAGCGATCCGCCAATGTAAATTGCGCTTTTTCATGGATTTTTCCAACTTTAACCCATAATTCGATCACAGCTCGACGTTCTGCTTGGTCGGTCGTTGACTGACGGATTTTCACATAACGTACAACAGGCGCTTCAATCCATTTTTGATCTTCTGTCGCTTGTGATTTATCAGCTAGGTGGAATCGTACCCAATCTTTGCCATTGCGTTCGAATTCTTTGATATCGACAGCATTCAAAGAGGATGTTGTTGCACCCGTATCAACACGAGCATCGAAGCTTTGTTTGATAGAGTCGATAGATACTTTTTCGATGCCGCCAAGGATTGTAGGCTGTGAAGTCGGAGCAACAGGAGCCGCTGCAACTGCGACTGGCTCTTCTTCTTCCAGTTCTTCAATCACTTTGTGTTCCATGCTGGTTAGGTGAACATCAAGCTGTTGGGAAAGGGTTGTGATTTCGTCTTCTAAGCTTTCAATGTAATCGCTTTGATTGCTTAGTTGCAGTTCAAGATTTTGAACCTTATTTGCGATGTTTGTCTCTGAGCGGGCAATAGCGTCGAGAGTTTCTTGGTGGTAGGCCGCACCGTTAGTTAGGGTACAACCAGAGAGCAAACCAACCGCCACAATTGGCGATAATCGCTTAAACATAAAAAAACCTTTGGGAAATTTGAGAATAGTTCAGACTATTTAGAATTTTAGCCCACAAAAAAGGATGCGTGAAGCATCCTATTGTAAGAGTCTGGTCATATTGAATCGCAATGTGAGCGCTACGCCAATTATTGCTATTTGAGATAGCTTATTTATTAAACACTGATCTGTTTTAGAAAATAAATGAGCTCTAGAGACAAATTTTGTTACGACGCAATTCGGGCTTTTGAATATTTAGTTTATGGCTTGGTTGCGACAAGAATAGCGCGTCTCGGCGCTGGGTGACCTTCAACAGTTTTACTTGGGTCGTTTGGATCTAGGTAATCTGGCAGAGAGTTGTGTGTCATCCACTCTGTCGTGCGCTGCTCACCAATTGTTGTGACATTCTCATCCACGATGCGTACGTCTTTAAAGCCAACTTGTTCAAGCCAGCGTTTCAGTGCGCGAGCAGAAGGGAAGAAGTACACGTTTCTCATCTGTGCGTAGCGATCAACAGGCACTAATACTGCGTTCTCATCGCCTTCAATCACTAGGGTCTCCAGCACTAATTCACCGCCAGACACTAATTGGTCCTTCAGTTGAATTAGGTGATCCAATGGAGAACGGCGGTGGTACAGCACACCCATGCTGAATACTGTGTCATAGGCTTCAAGTTTTGGTAGCTGTTCGATACCCAAAGGTAGAAGGTGAGCACGTTGGTCGTTGCCCATTAACTTGCGAATCGCTTCAAATTGAATCAAAAACAGGTGAGAAGGATCAATACCCACAGTTAAGCGAGCCCCTTCACCTAGCATGCGCCACATGTGGTAGCCGTTACCACAGCCAACATCTAGCACTGAACGGTTCTTTAATGGAGAAATATGTGGAAGCACACGATCCCATTTCCAGTCACTGCGCCATTCTGTATCGATATGGATGTCGTGAACCGTATAAGGACCTTTTCTCCACGGGTGGAACGTCTTCAATAAGCTTTCTAGCTTTTTCAGTTCCCCTGTGTGGTATGGCGTAGAACTACCAATCGTCACTGAATTTTTCAGGTCAACTTGATCTGGCACGTCTTGTGGAATCTTGTTTAACGCACGTAACCAACGATCGAAATCACCGTGCTCTGCATTTTGCCAATCCGTCAGTTGCTGTGGCAAAACGTTAAGCCACGGCTGTAGGCGAGTATCTTGGGCAATAAGTTGATAAAAATTGGCAAAATTAAACATAGTTTTTCACTGAATTGGTGGTGTAAAAGTTATCGTGTCATTCACTACGGTGAGGATGACGTTCTAGTACGAGCTAACCGAGTTTGCGCGCTATTTAATCGCGAACATTGATCCAAAGTTAAAGCATTGGAACCATACTTCGCTGCTTGAGAAGCCAATCTTATTAAAGCGCTCTCTGTGAACAGGGATAGAGTCTGGGCGCATTACGTTTTCAATCGCGCTACGTTTTTGGCTTACTTCAAGTTCGCTGTATCCGTTAGCACGTTTGAAATCATGGTGCAGGTCGATAAGCAGTTCGTTCGAACTTTCATCTTCGAATACGTATTTCTCAGACAAGATTAAGATTCCGCCTGGGTGCAGGCCAGCATGAATTTTTTCAAGTAGGGCGTAGCGATCGTCTGGCGACAGGAATTGCAGCGTGAAGTTAAGTACTACTACCGAAGCGTCTTTGATTTCGACTTCGCGAATATCCGCTTCGATGACTTCTACAGGCGTGTCGCTGCGGTAAGCGTTAACGTGTAATTTACAGCGCTCAACCATCGCTTCTGAGTTATCAATAGCGAAAATTGTGCAGCCTTCTTGCTGGATGTGACGACGCATGGAAAGTGTTGCAGCGCCCAGAGAACAACCCAGGTCATAAACGTTTGAATGCGGTTTTACGAATCGCTCCGCTAACATACCGATAGCTGAGATGATGTTGCTGTAGCCAGGAACCGAGCGTTGAATCATATCCGGGAATACTTCTGCGACCCTTGCATCAAAGGTGAAGTCTCCAATTTTATCAATAGGAGCGGAAAAGATGTTGTCTTTGTTGCTCATGGCATTCTCTCTCGACAGTCAGCGTTATTGGTATAAAACTCGTACCAAATAAAAGGGGGCGTATTTTACGAAAAAATAGGACTGCTGTCACGAAAACTCAGATTACAGCTGAGGATTACTGTTGTACGTACAAGAAGCCTTAAAACATCGAGATTTGATGATTGCCTTTCTGAGCTGGAAATTGCTCCAGGTCAGGTAGTAATAGTGACGTATTTTCAGACACTTGCTGTTGCAATAACTCATAGATGGCGATCGCGAGTTCCGGCGCATGATTGTTGTCTGGAGTGTGGATCATTAGATACGGTTGTTTGCCGTCACTTAACCACTGGGGGATTTTGCTAAGCCAAGGTTTGAAAAATTCGATATTTGGCACTTGGTCAGGGTGACCAATAAAACGGATCATAGGGTTGCTGGCCGTCGCAATGGCGTGAACGGGCACGCGTGGCTTTTTCTGGTGCGCATCGATTACCGCTTCTGTGGTTGGCGGCGCAGAAAAAACAGGGCGACTATCCATAATGATGCGGTTAATGCCTTCTTCCACGAGCCATTGGTTAAAGCGTTTTTCAGCATCGCCTTTATCAAAGAAGCCTAAATGGCGAACTTCAACGCCGAGCTGCATCTCCTTTGGAAACAAGGTGCAAAATTTTTGCAGAGTAGGAAGCATGCTAGGTTCAAAGCTGTGTGGTAGCTGTATGGTCCACTGACCTATGCGATCATGAAGGGGTGACATGGTCATTAAGAACTCTTTGAGCTCGGCTTGGCAGTGTCTAAGCTGTTGCTGGTGGGTGATGAACTTGGGCAGTTTGAAGGTGAACTTGAAGTCATCGTGGCTTGCCGCTTTCCAGTTATGCACGGTAGTCATACTCGGCGTCGCGTAAAAGGTCGTGTTGCCTTCAACGGTATGAAAAACTTGGGTGTATTTTTCTAGGCGTTCCGCAGGCTTTGTACCCTTGCCATAGAACTGGCTTTGCCACTCAGAGTGAGACCACATAGTTAATCCAAGTCTTAGAGGTAAAGTGTCCATCGTTTTTGCACCATTAGTCATCACATTGCTGCTTTTAATCGAAATGAAAATCTACTGTACGAGAGTTTTGCTGATTAAGGTACTTTCGAGATATAATTATCGCAATTTTTTCGGTTTTGATGAATCTTTGCGCACTTGATGGGCTAAAAAGCAGCAAAGCCAGATAAAACACAATAAATTCGAATGTGGAAGGTCGATTTTAACCGAGTTTCCGCGTATAAATGTTTCTTTGCTCTGTTGTGTGGAATGACCACTGACAGCTTGGAAATTAGTAAATAATTAAGAGATTGGGAAATTCATTATGCGTACCCATTACTGTGGTAACCTGAACAAGTCCCTGGCGGGACAAACTGTAGAATTGTGCGGCTGGGTAAACCGTCGCCGTGATTTAGGCGGTCTTATCTTTATTGATATGCGTGATCGTGAAGGCATCGTTCAGGTTGTTGTCGATCCAGATATGAAAGATATCTTCCCGATCGCTAACCAACTGCGTAATGAATTCTGTATCAAATTTACTGGTGAAGTACGTGTTCGTCCTGACAGCCAAGTAAATAAAGACATGGCTACTGGTGAAGTAGAACTTTACGCGACTGGTCTAGAGATCATCAACCGTTCAGAAGCGCTTCCACTAGACTTCAACCAAACGAACTCTGAAGAACAGCGTCTTAAGTACCGTTACATCGATCTTCGCCGTCCAGAAATGAGCGATCGCATCAAGCTTCGTGCACGTGCATCTAGCTTCGTTCGTCGTTTTCTAGACGAGAACCTGTTCCTAGACATCGAAACACCAGTACTAACTAAGGCGACTCCAGAAGGCGCTCGTGATTACCTAGTACCAAGCCGTGTTCACAAAGGCAGCTTCTACGCGCTTCCTCAATCTCCTCAGCTGTTCAAGCAACTGCTGATGATGTCTGGTTTTGACCGTTACTACCAAATCGTTAAATGTTTCCGTGATGAAGATTTACGTGCTGACCGTCAGCCTGAATTTACTCAGATCGATATCGAAACATCGTTCATGTCTTCTCAAGAAGTACGTAACATCACTGAAAAGCTCGTTCACGATATGTGGAAAGAGCTTCTAGATGTAGAACTAGGTCAATTCCCAGTAATGCCTTTCTCTGAAGCGATTCGTCGTTTCGGTTCTGATAAGCCAGATCTACGTAACCCACTAGAGCTTGTTGACGTTGCTGACCTAGTTAAAGACGTTGAGTTCAAAGTATTCTCAGGCCCTGCTAACGACGAAAAAGGCCGTGTAGCGGTTATCCGTGTTCCAGGTGGTGCTAAGCTAACTCGTAAGCAAATCGACGGTTACGCAGAGTACGTAAACATCTACGGCGCGAAAGGTCTAGCTTGGATGAAGGTTAACGACCGTGCAGCAGGCATGGAAGGTATCCAATCTCCAGTTGCTAAATTCCTAAGCGAAGACGTAATCAACGGTATTCTAGATCGCACTGAAGCTGAATCTGGCGATATCATTCTGTTCGGCGCAGACAAAGCGGGCATCGTTGCTGAAGCAATGGGCGCACTTCGTCTTAAACTAGGTACAGACCTAGAGCTAACAGATACATCTGCATGGGCTCCACTGTGGGTTGTTGACTTCCCAATGTTTGAAGAAGACGGCGAAGGCAACCTACACGCAATGCACCACCCATTCACATCACCACTAGGTGTGACTGCGGAAGAGCTAAAAGCGAACCCAGCAGCAGCAAACTCTGATGCATACGACATGGTAATCAACGGCTACGAAGTAGGCGGCGGTTCTGTACGTATTCACAACGCAGAAATGCAAACGGCTGTATTTGGTATCCTAGGTATCGAAGAGAAAGAGCAACAAGAGAAGTTCGGCTTCCTACTAGATGCTCTTCAATACGGTACTCCACCACACGCTGGTCTAGCATTCGGTCTTGACCGTCTAGCAATGCTACTTTGTGGTACAGAGAACATCCGTGACGTTATCGCATTCCCGAAAACAACAGCAGCTGCATGTCTACTAACAGACGCGCCAAGTCTAGCAAACCCTGCATCACTGGAAGAGCTAGCAATCGCTGTTAAAGTTGCACAAAAAGAAGAGTCTGCTGAATAAGCTAATAGTGACTCTTTCTTTGAGTGACTTTCTCTTTAAGTAACCTTCTTTTTAAGTAAATAGAAATGCCCGTTAATTTAACGGGCATTTTTTTTATCGTTCGATATACTAAGCTGATAAAGCATGTATAAATAATCAGTACTAGAAGTTATGTCTATTATCTTAGGGATCGACCCTGGCTCTCGCATTACCGGTTACGGCGTGATTCGTCAAAATGGCCGTCATCTGTATTACTTAGGCAGTGGGTGTATCCGAACCTCAGAAAAAGAGCTTCCAGGCCGACTCAAGCAGATCTATGCGGGCGTGAGTGAAATCATTACTCAGTTTCAGCCAGATGTGTTTGCCATTGAGCAGGTCTTCATGGCAAAGAATGCGGACTCGGCACTCAAGCTAGGTCAGGCGCGTGGTAGTGCAATAGTGGCCGCTGTAAATGCAGATTTGCCGGTTCATGAATACGCGGCTCGTTTAATTAAGCAAGCGGTAACAGGTAATGGTGGCGCAGATAAGTCTATGGTTCAAAATATGGTGATGAGTATGCTTAAGTTGCCAGCTAAGCCACAGGCTGATGCCGCCGATGCGCTCGGTGTAGCGATCACTCACGCCAACACCAACAAAACTTTGATTGCACTGGCGGGTAAAGCGACCGGAGCGAGAAAAGGGCGTTACCGCTAATTTCCATCTCCAGTTAGCTGCCAACAGGTTACCTTCTCTTTTTCCATTGATGAGCCTCACGTTTGGTTTGGCTCAGATCACAGCAATACGCCGCTAAATCCCTGATGAAATGAGATCTTTCGAACAGAACCTAAATAATAACATTGCGCACTATTTAACATGTTATTAACATTGGTCGGAGGTCTAACAAGTTAATCAAGGATGATCACTGATGAACCCTATCAAGCTTTGGCGCGCGCTATTTCTCCCTAAAAGCAGTGGATGGAGCAATAACCAAGTCAGACAAGCCGATATCTTATTGCTCTTTACCTTTATCGCCTTTTTTGTCGGTGTCTATAGCTTGGTTAAATGGACAAAGCACGGGGAACAGCTTCTGGTAGCTACCTCTGTATTTTTGATCGTATTTGAACTGATCTCAGCTATCCTACTGCGTGTTACCAGCAAACCTAGCTTGGCACTTAATTTTGGCTTCGTCGGCATGGCGGTGCATGCGCTCAATATCATCTATCAAAGTGGTGGTGTGGTGGATTCGACTCAGGCGTATTGGGTGCCTTTGTTAGTGGTTGCCTTCTTTTTATCAGGAACACGTCTTGTCGCTTTGGTATGGAGTGGGTTAGTGATTGGCGTGTCATTGGTAATGACGTCGGCTCATCTTGATGGCTTTGAATTTCCGCAGTTAGTACTTACTCCGGAAGCGGTGGTGGTTGAAACCTGGTCTGGCGTGATTATGCCACTGGTGGTGATCTGCATTGCCCAAGCTTTTACCGCGAAACAGAGAGAAGTCGCTATCGAGATGGCAGAAGACGCGATTTCGGAAAGTCAGCAGGTCGCAAACCAAGCGACGCAAAGTGAAGGGCGCTTGTCAGTTGTACTTGACCAAGCGAATTCAAACTCTGAAAGCCTACAGGACGTTTCTGTCCATTTAGAACAACAGTCACAAGACCTACATGCGCAAGTTGAAGTGTTGAACATCAATTGTGAATCTCAGGCGAGTGCTGCCGAGGAGATGAGCCAGCAATTGCATCAGATGACGCAAGGTATCGCAGAGTCAAATTCATTTGTCGGAGAACTCAAAGATCGCAGCGAAGCCGTAGGCACTAAAGCACAGAAAAGCTCTGAGTCACTTGAGGCTTCGACCAGTGCAATCAGCCAAATTATTCAAAGCAACCAAGAAATCATGAAGGTTGCAGACTTGATTACGTCGGTCGCTGAGCAAACCAACTTACTCGCACTGAATGCTGCGATAGAAGCGGCTCGCGCAGGTGAGCAGGGCAGAGGCTTTGCTGTGGTTGCTGATCAGGTAAGGGAGCTATCAGCGAAAAGTAGTCACTCAGCCATTGAGATTCGAAGTTTGTTGGATCGCAGTAAAGTGGAAGTGGAACATGGTAGAGCGATCATCGAAACGACAGCCAATGAAATGAACGGCATTATTTCAGAGGTTCAGACTATCTCTACGGATGTGAACCAATTGACCGATATTATGGCAATGCAGATGGACTCACTGAAAGAGCTGGATCTTGCGAGCTCAGAAGTGGCACAGAGCGTTGCGGAAACAAAATCGGTATCAGGTTTAGTGGCTAATTATGGTTCTGAACTGACAGGACATGTTACCTCTGTCAAAGATCTAGTCGAAAGCCTAAATAACGTGGTTTCCCAAGCTAAACAAGCGTAAATAAATCCTTCCAAAAAACATAAAGAACTGGATAAGCATCCAGTTCTTTTATATTCTGTCCCTCAAACTAAATTCCATCAAGAGAGCGAACAGTGATCGGACGTCTACGCGGTACATTAATAGAAAAACAGCCACCAGAATTATTGATTGAAGTCAGTGGTGTTGGTTACGAAGTACAAATGCCAATGAGCTGTTTTTATGAACTACCAAACGTAGGCGAAGAGGCAATTATCTACACGCATTTTGTAGTACGTGAAGATGCTCAGCTACTTTATGGCTTCAACACGGTTAAAGAGCGGGCGTTATTCCGTGAAGTCATCAAAGCAAACGGTGTGGGCCCTAAACTTGGCCTTGGTATTCTTTCCGGTATGACGGCGAGCCAGTTTGTTCAGAGTGTTGAGCGTGAAGACATTTCTACGCTAGTGAAGCTACCGGGTGTTGGTAAGAAAACCGCTGAACGTCTAGTTGTTGAGATGAAAGACCGACTAAAAGGTTGGGGGGCTGGTGACCTGTTTACGCTTGCGACTGACGCGGCGCCAATTGACTCTATGCCAACCGTTCACGATGCTGAAGAAGAAGCGGTAAGTGCACTGCTTGCATTGGGCTATAAGCCGACTCAAGCTTCTAAGGTGGTTTCTCAAGTGGCTAAAGAAGGTATGACGAGCGAACAGTTGATTCGTGATGCCTTGAAGTCGATGGTTTAATAAAAACCGACGCTGACGATGTAAGCTCAGTTACTGCATCGTGTTTATCTCTAGCGACTACTATCTTGTTAGAATATGCTTAGTATTCATTAGCTCGAATATTAGATAACGGCTAAGCAAGAATTAAAGAAAACAGAGTTAATACTCTCAAATTGGAACTCTCTATGATTGAAGCAGATCGCCTCATTGCTCCTGACAATCCGGTCTTTAAAGATGAAGATGTTATCGACCGTGCAATACGACCAAAGGCGTTAGCCGACTATCAAGGTCAGGACCACGTTCGTGACCAGATGGAGATTTTCATCAAAGCGGCGCAATTGCGTAATGAAGCACTTGATCATCTGTTGATATTTGGTCCTCCAGGCTTGGGTAAAACCACATTGGCGAATATTGTAGCCAATGAGATGGATGTAAACATTCGCACCACTTCTGGGCCGGTATTAGAGAAAGCCGGCGACTTAGCGGCGCTGCTGACCAACCTTGAAGAAAATGATGTCCTATTCATTGATGAGATCCACCGCTTAAGCCCTGTGGTTGAAGAGGTGTTGTATCCAGCTATGGAAGATTACCAGTTGGACATCATGATTGGTGAAGGCCCTGCGGCGCGCTCTATCAAGATTGACTTGCCACCGTTCACTCTGATTGGTGCAACGACGCGTGCTGGTTCACTGACCTCTCCACTGCGTGACCGATTTGGTATTACTCAACGTCTCGAGTATTACAAAGTAGAAGACTTGCAAAACATCGTACAGCGCAGCGCTGACTGCCTTGGCCTTTCGATGGAAGCAGAAGGGGCGTTGGAAGTGGCTCGCCGAGCTCGTGGTACACCACGTATTGCCAACCGTTTACTGCGCCGCGTCCGCGATTATGCGGAAGTAAAAGGGGACGGACATATTTGTCCTGAGGTCGCAGACAGCGCACTGAACATGTTAGATGTTGATGCTAAAGGTTTTGACTATATGGACAGAAAGCTTCTATTGGCAATTATGGAGAAGTTTGGTGGCGGCCCAGTTGGTATCGACAATATGGCTGCAGCAATTGGTGAAGAGAAAGACACCATTGAAGATGTATTGGAGCCTTATCTAATACAGCAAGGTTATCTACAAAGAACACCAAGGGGCCGAATCGCGACTGATAGAGCCTATTTACACTTTGGGATAGACCTACCGTCTAATCGCTAAATTATTCATTTTTAAAGATCCCAGTTGCATAAGCGCTGGGATTTTTTGCATTTTACTGAATAACAACTCTTTGCGCGAGTCGCTATAAAGCTCAAATAGGGTCGCTCAAAAATGAAAACTTTGATTTCAGCTTTGATTTGGCTAACAAAAATTGAAATAAGTTGTCATATTTCTTGTTAATACTTTATGGGTAGTTGTGACTTGAATGTTGATGGTGTGCTGAGGTTTTGTCACAGGTATCATGCACTGTTATTAAGACAAGCCGAATTGGTGTGATTTTAATCATATTTGTACAAAATTAACCCTATTTTGCACGAATAAATTTGATACAAATCAACGCAGGGTTCTCCCATAAACCTTTTGAAACATACTGATTTTACCAGTAATATTAGCGCCAGCTATATTAGCTCATGCTTAACAATAATCTAACTATAACGGTACGTTTTTGCTACAAATTTCAAGTTGTAATAACAATTCTACAAATTGTTTTAACATGGATTTTTGAGGTGAATAATCACACAAGTGTCATTCAGCCGACACAAAGGAGTTACCATGATTGATGTTGTTGATCTGTCGCGATTGCAGTTTGCATTTACAGCGATGTATCACTTCCTATTTGTTCCACTGACTTTAGGTATGGCATTTCTACTTGCCATCATGGAGTCTGTTTATGTAATGACTGGCAAGCAAATTTACAAGGACATGACCAAGTTCTGGGGTAAATTGTTTGGTATTAACTTTGCTCTTGGTGTAGCGACAGGCTTAACCATGGAGTTCCAGTTTGGTACTAACTGGTCTTACTATTCTCACTATGTTGGCGACATCTTTGGTGCTCCGCTAGCTATCGAAGCGCTTGTTGCATTCTTCCTAGAGTCTACTTTTGTTGGCCTTTTCTTCTTCGGTTGGGACAGACTGTCAAAGCGTCAACACTTAGCGGTAACTTGGTTAGTAGCACTTGGCTCTAACTTCTCTGCGCTTTGGATCTTGGTAGCAAACGGCTGGATGCAAAACCCAGTGGGTGCGGAATTTAACTTTGAAACCATGCGTATGGAAATGGTGAGCTTCGCTGAAGTTGTACTAAACCCGGTAGCGCAAGTTAAATTCGTACACACAGTAGCGTCTGGTTACACAACGGGTGCGATGTTCATCCTTGGTATCAGCTCATACTACATTCTTAAAGGTCGTGACCTTGCCTTTGCTCGTCGTTCTTTCGCGATTGCAGCATCTTTCGGTATGGCGGCGATCTTGTCAGTAATCGTACTAGGTGATGAATCTGGTTACGAGCTTGGTGAAGTTCAGAAAGTGAAGCTAGCTGCAGTAGAAGCAGAGTGGCACACGGAAGAAGCACCAGCAGCATTTACTGTTTTTGGTATTCCTAACCAAGAAACAATGGATACTGACTACGCAATTAAGATCCCTTACGTAATGGGTATCATTGCAACGCGTTCTTTTGATAAAGAAGTAACGGGTCTACGTGACCTACGTGATGACCACGTTGATCGTATCCGTACTGGTATGTACGCTTACGAGCTTCTAGAAAAACTACGTGCAGGCGATAAGTCTGAAGAAAACATGGCAGCGTTCGACGAAGTGAAAGGTGACCTAGGCTACGGTCTACTTCTTAAGCGCTACACAGACAACGTTGTTGATGCAACAGAAGACCAAATCCAAATGGCTGCGGATGATTCTATCCCAACAGTTTGGCCTCTATTCTGGTCATTCCGTCTGATGGTTGCTTGTGGCTTCATCATGCTGTTTGTATTCGGTGCGGCGTTTGTTCAAACGTGTCGTCAGAAGATCGAACAGAAACCATGGGTACTTAAAGCAGCACTATTCTCAATCCCACTACCTTGGATTGCGATTGAAGCAGGTTGGTTCGTTGCTGAATTTGGTCGTCAACCTTGGGCGGTTGGTGAAATCCTACCGGTTAACGTTGCTGCATCAGCACTAACTATTGAACAGCTATGGACTTCTCTATTCGCTATCTTGGCACTGTACACAGTGTTCCTGATTGCAGAAGTTTACCTAATGCTGAAATTCGCACGTAAAGGTCCAAGTAGCTTGAAGACAGGCCGTTACCACTTCGAACAAAACGATAACTCTGTTGAAGACAAAGTTAGCCGTTCAGTTGAAGTATAAGTGAGGGAATATTAATGTTTGATTACGAAAGCTTACGACTTATTTGGTGGATCCTAATCGGTGTATTGCTGGTAGGTTTCGCAGTAACTGATGGCTTTGATATGGGTGTTGCAGCACTTTCACCGGTTATCGGTAAGAGTGACACTGAACGTCGTATCATGCTGAACACGATTGCCCCTCACTGGGATGGTAACCAAGTTTGGTTAATCACGGCTGGTGGTGCACTGTTCGCCGCTTGGCCACTGGTTTACGCAACGTCTTTCTCTGGCTTCTACTTTGCTATGTACGTGACTCTAGCAGCGCTTTGGCTACGTCCACTGGCTCTAGATTACCGTTCTAAGATTGAAGAGCCAAAATGGCGTAAAGCGTGGGACTACGCACTTTGCTTTAGTGGCACAGTTCCGCCAATCATCTTTGGTGTAGCATTTGGTAACCTTCTACAAGGTGTTCCATTTGACCTGAACGACCTAATGATGTCTAAGTACCACGGTACATTCTTCGCTCTGCTAAACCCGTTTGCATTGCTATGTGGTGTATTGGCTCTGATGTTGTTCGTGACGCAAGGTGCAACATGGCTACAAATGAAGACAACAGAAGCGCTGCACGCTCGTGCTCGTAACGTTGCTCAGATCACAGGCCTGATCTCAATTGTTCTATTTGTTATTGGTGGCTTCTGGGTTCAATCTATCGAAGGCTATGTAATTACAAGTACGATTGACACGTTCGCGGACTCTAACCCGCTAAACAAAGAAGTATCACTTCAAGTTGGCGCGTGGATGACAAACTTCGAGATTTATCCAGCAATGTGGGCAGCACCGATTCTTGGTGTGGTTATGCCACTGTTCGCTGTGATTGCATCTCGTCTTGAGCGCAGTGGTTTTGCTTTCTTATTCTCAAGCCTATCTAACGCTGGTGTTATCTTAACGGCTGGTTTTGCAATGTTCCCATTCGTAATGCCATCAAGCCTGAACCCTGACCATAGTTTGACTATGTGGGATTCAACAGCGAGTGAGCTGACACTTGGTCTAATGACTGCAGTTGCGGCGGTAATGGTTCCTGTGATTCTTGGCTACACAACTTGGACATACTACAAAATGTTCGGTCGCCTAGATAAGAAACACATCGAAGATAACGACGTTTCAGCTTACTAAGCTAGAAGTGAAATAACTTAGGAGAAATTTTATGTGGTATTTCGCATGGATTTTGGGTGTACTTCTAGCATGTGCATTCGGCATCATCAATGCTCTATGGCTTGAGCATTCTGAAATGATGGACAAAGACAGTGAGTAATCTCGCAGAACAAGTTGCTAAGCTGCATCGACCAATGGACAAGACTCTCTTAAGAGCTTTGTCCCTAATATTGGGTTTCATGCATGTTGGTTTAGTGATGTGGGATCCTGAAGCGTATGCAGCAAGCATCGGTGGATTTAACGCGATCATCGGGCCTATGTTTATTTGGGCAGTATGCTCAAGCATGGTTTACGGTGTTGGGTTTAAACCGAGAGCTTGGATGTGGCAACTACTGTTTAGCCCATACGTTTCACTCACCATTCTGCTCTACCTAACGGTGCTACGCCTTCTATAAAATAGGTGTGGTTTAGGTTCTCATTGAACGTGAGCCTTTGTACTTGTTGGGTTTTTAGTCAAAAAGAGGTCATCTTATACAGATGGCCTTTTTTTTCGTCTATTAAATCAAAAAATTCACAGCCATATACTATTAATGATAAGGAGTTAGGTTATAGTGATGTCTTTATCGATTTTTGGTTTGTGGTATCAATTTGCAGGGATTATCTAAGCCGTTTACGTGGCCAGTAACCGTATATTACGAAGACACCGACGCAGGTGGCGTGGTGTACCACTCGAATTATCTCAAGTTCTTCGAGCGTGCTCGAACTGAGATGCTGCGCTCAATTGGCGTTTCTCAACAAGTATTATTAGAACAAAACATCGGTTTTGTAGTCCGACATATGGATATTGATTTCATTCAAGGCGCACGTCTTGATGATTCTTTACAAGTCATTACAAATATTTACGAGTTAAAGCGAGCTACCTTGGTCTTCTGTCAAGAGATCGTAAATCCTGATGGCAAAGCATTGTGTAAAGCAATGGTTAAGGTAGCATGTATCGACAATCAAAAAATGAAACCCAAGGCAATGCCAACATTTATTCTTACGGAGCTAACGAATAGTGACTGCTGAAATCTCAATCTTAGGCCTAATTCTAGAAGCTAGTTTACTAGTGAAAATGGTCATGCTGACCCTTATGGGCATGTCTGTCGTTTCTTGGGCGATGATCATCAAGAGAAGTAAGGTACTATCTCAAGCTTCTAAACAAGCAGAAGTCTTCGAAGATAAATTCTGGTCTGGTGTTGATCTGGCTAAGTTGTACCAAGAGAGCAACAAGCGCAAAGACGAGCTTTCTGGAACAGAAGAAATTTTTTATGCAGGCTTTACTGAATTTGCTCGCCTTCGTAAATCAAACGCAACGTCTCCTGACTTCATCATGGAAGGCACTGGTCGTGCAATGCGCGTAGCAGTGGCTCGTGAAGTGGATGAGTTAGAAACCAACTTACCTTTCTTAGCAACCGTTGGCTCAATTAGCCCATACATCGGCCTGTTCGGTACCGTTTGGGGTATTATGCACTCATTCATCGCGTTAGGTGAAGTAAAGCAAGCAACACTCGCTATGGTAGCACCAGGTATTGCAGAAGCGCTTATCGCAACAGCGATGGGTCTATTTGCGGCGATTCCAGCTGTAATGGCATACAACCGCTTTAGTAGCAGTGTTGGTAAGCTAGAACATAACTACGCGACTTTCTCTGAAGAGTTCCACAGCATTCTTCACCGTCAAGCGATGGCTGGCAGGGAATAATAGATGGCTGGATACCAACCTAAAAAACGCAAGATGACAGCTGAGATTAACGTCGTACCTTATATTGACGTTATGCTCGTATTGCTGATCATTTTCATGGTGACGTCGCCGTTTGTAACTCAAGGTGTGGATGTTGAACTGCCACAGGCGTCTACTGCTAAGTCAGCGCAAGATTTATTAGGTGATGACAACGCGAGTTTCATTATCGTTGAGGTGAATAAAGATGGCGAGCTTGGCCTAAGCGTTAACGACGAAGAGGTACAACGAGGTCTATCATTGGAAGACATCATCGTTCGAGTAAAAGCTGAACTGTCTTTGAAACCGAATTCTCCAGTAGCGGTGGGTGGCGATGCTGCTACTCCTTACGCTGAAGTGGTTTTGTTACTTGATGAATTAAGCCGTGCAGGTGTGCCAAAGGTTGGCCTTTTAACGGATATAAGGGAATAGCTCCGTAGCATTCATGAAAGCGAATAATAAAAAATCCAATAGTTTCAAAAAGCCGCTTCTAATTTCACTTGGGCTGCACGTTGTCTTATTCGTTGCTCTCATTTGGGGAGCGGACTTTACTATGTCTGAACCAAAACCTACGGGGCAGATGGTTCAGGCTGTCGTTATCGACCCTCAATTGGTTCGTCAACAAGCCCAACAAATCCGTCAACAACGTGAAGCGGCAAGTAAGAAAGAGCAAGAACGTTTAGATAAATTGCGACGCGAAAGCGAAAGGCTAGAAAAAAATCGTAAAGCTGAAGAAGAAAACATCCGTAAGCTAAAAGAGCAACAAGCGAAGGATGCAAAAGCCGCACGAGAAGCAGAAAAACGACGTGTCGAGAATGAGAAAAAACGTAAAGCTGAACAAGCGCGTTTAGAGCAAGAGAAGAAGAAAGCTGCTAAAGCAGAAGCAGACCGCAAGTTAAAAGAGGCGGCTCTAGTGAAAGCCGAGAATGAGCGTAAAGCGAAAGAAGCAGCGATTGCAAAAGCGGAACAAGAACGCGTGGCAAAAGAAAAAGCCGCACAAGAGGCCGCTGAAAAAGCTCGTAAAGAAAAAGAAGCCGCTGAACGTGCTGAGAAGCAACGTATAGCGAAAGAGAAAGAAGCCGCTGCAGCAGCTGAGAAAGCGCGTAAAGCAAAAGAGGCGGCAGCCAGAGCTGAGAAGGAGCGCAAACAACAAGAAGCTGCACTGAACGACATCTTTGCAGGGCTTGAAACCGAAGCGACTCAAAACTCTTCAGCAAGACAACAATTTATTAGTGATGAAGCGCAGCGTTACGGTGCAATTTACACCCAATTGATTCAACAAAACCTATTGTTAGAAGACAGCTACCGAGGTCGCTCATGCCGAGTCAACCTCAAGCTTATTCCAACAGGATCAAACGCTATCTTGGGTAGCCTAAGCATATTGGATGGCGATAGCCGCTTATGTGCAGCAACCAAGCGTGCGGTGGCACAGGTACAATCTTACCCACTGCCTAAAGACCCAGACATTGTGAAGTCACTAAAAGACATTAATTTAACGGTATCACCAGAGTAAAAGGACGAACTTGTGTTAAAGAAACTATTACTGAGTTTTGTTTTTGTAATAGCGACAAGCAGCCAGTTTGCACATGCAGCACTGGAGTTAGTTATTACAGACGGTATTAACTCTGCACGACCTATTGCTATCGTACCTTTCCGCTGGGAAGGTGCAGAGCCACTACCACACGATGTGTCAGCGGTTATCGCTTCTGACTTACAGCGCAGTGGTAAGTTTAGCCCAGTTGCGACAAGCAAAATGCCGCAAACGCCTTACAGCGAAACTGAGGTGAACTTTGACGCTTGGACAAACCTAGGTGTTGATTCACTATTAACAGGTAGCATCACGAAGAACGCCGAAGGGCAGTACGTTGTGAATTACCAACTGATCGATATTGTTCGTGGTCAGCTGACGAAAGGACAAAGCCGAGCGTTAAGCGATGAAGGTCAATTGGTGCTTTCTAAAGATCACGTGTTGTTCAACAAGAAAGCGACCGTACCAGGTAAGCGCTTAAGAGAGTACGCACACCGTATCTCTGACTTGGTTTATGAAGAGCTAACAGGTGAGAAAGGCGCGTTTCTAACACGTATCTCTTACGTTGTTGTGAACGACAAAGACAAATACCCGTACCAGCTTCGCGTAGCAGACTACGATGGTTTCAATGAGCGTCTAGTACTTCGCTCTAAGCAGCCTCTAATGTCGCCGGCATGGTCACCAGACGGTAAAAAGCTTGCGTACGTAAGCTTCCAGAACGGCCAAGCTGAAATCTTCATCATGAATATTTACACGGGTGAGCGTGAGAAGGTGACGTCATACCCACGTCATAATGGTGCGCCAAGATTCTCTCCTGACGGTAAAAAGCTAGCGCTAGTATTGTCGAAAACGGGCAGTCTTCAGGTATACACACTTGACCTCGCAACCCGTAAACTGACTCAAATTACCCGCGGCCGTTCGAATAATACGGAACCATTCTGGCATCCAGATGGCAAGTCTCTTATTTTTACGTCTGATCGTGGTGGTAAACCTCAGATATATAATGTAAATTTGTCCAATAATTCGACTTCTCGTATTACTTGGCAAGGTAGCCAAAACTTAGGTGGCCAGATTACCCCTGATGGACGATTCCTGATAATGGTAAATCGCAGCAACTCAGGTTTTAACCTGGCTAAACAAGATTTGGAAACCGGTGCGGTTCAAGTACTAACAAAAACATTGTTAGATGAATCTCCAAGTATTGCACCAAATGGAGGTATGGTTATCTATAGCTCTATTTACAACAAGACGAACGTACTATCGATGGTTTCTATCGATGGTCGCTTTAAAGCTAGATTACCGGCTACCAACGGACGCGTAAGAGCGCCGGCATGGTCACCGTTCCTCTAGGAAAAGTCACAGATTCTTTTAGCTATTGATAGTGTTAACTATTGTGGCATTAACTATCTATAGCACTTAGTCGGCTGTAGAAACTAAGTTTGATAACGTAAGGAAAAAACGATGCAACTTAATAAAGTTCTTAAAGGCTTGATGATTGCACTACCAGTGATGGCAGTAACGGCATGTAGCTCAACTGATGAAGCAACATCTGCAACTTCTGGTACTGAAAGCAACCAAACAACTTCTGGTTCAGAAGGCAACGTAGATACAACTGTTGTAACGCCAATTGACGCTAACGGTCAACTGTCTGAGCAAGAGCTTAAAGAGCAAGCACTACGTGAAACTCAAACAATCTACTTCGCATTCGATAACTCTACTATCGCTGGCGACTACGAAGAAATGCTAGCAGCTCACGCAGCTTACCTAGTTAAGAACGTAGACATGAAAGTAACTATCGAAGGTCACGCTGATGAGCGCGGTACTCCTGAGTACAACATCGCACTTGGCGAGCGTCGTGCACAAGCTGTAGCAAAATACCTACAAGCTCTAGGTGTTCAAGCTGACCAAATCTCTATCGTAAGCTACGGTGAAGAGAAGCCACTTCTTCTAGGTCAATCTGAAGATGTGTACGCTAAAAACCGTCGTGCAGTACTAGTTTACTAATCTTAGTAAGCTATTTAATTGAGGAATTGCCTCATGTTCAGTAACACAAAGCGAGTTATTTTGCTTTCGTTACTGGCAAGTGCAGCGAACACTGCGTTCGCTGCACCAGCTCCAGTATCCGATCTCAATAGCACCGCAACCAATTCAACTTCTTCTTCCTCTCGATCAGCATCTAACGAATCAGATATTGAGCGTTTAGAGCGCCTGCTTCAAAATCGCAATCTTGTTCAGCTTCAAATGCAACAGCAAATCGACGACATGGCACTGGAAATCAGTGAACTTCGTGGTGAGCTAGAACGCAACAGTTACGATATGAAACAAATGCTAGAGCGCCAACGTGAACTCTTTATCGAGCTTGATCGCGTAAGAGGTGAGGTGAAAGCAGCAGGTACCGCAACAGTAGCAGTAGCCGCGAGCGAAGGCTCTAAAGAAGCTTCTGGTACGTTCAGTACTGATGTCGATGAGCAGACTGCTTATCAAAATGCTGTAGACATGATTCTCAAGCAACGAGACTACACGGGTGCAATTGCTGCATTCCAGAAGTTTCAAAAAGACTTCCCAGATTCTACCTTCACACCTAATTCTCATTACTGGTTAGGTCAGCTTTATTTTGCTAAGAAGCAAGATAAAGAAGCCGTGAAGAGCTTTGCCGCTGTTGTGTCGTACAAAGACTCAAACAAGCGAGCGGACGCACTGGTTAAGCTTGGTGACATAGCAGCGCGCAACAATAATGCGCCGCAAGCTAAGAAATATTACCAACAAGTCGTTACCGAGTACCCAAATAGTGCTTCGGCTAAAGTGGCGCAAACCCACTTATAAAACCAAATGGAGGTGCTAAGGCGCCTCTTTTTTATGCCTGTTTCAATATCTAACTGTACTTGCTTACAACCAATCCTTTTTGATCCTCATCGCTGTCCTGTGTAGAATACTCGGATTCTCGGAAGAAGTTGCGTAGAGCAAGAGCAATGAGTCATATACTAGATAAAATCGATACAGTTTACCCGTTTCCGCCTAAGCCAGTTCCATTGAGCGATGCTCAGAAACAGG
This sequence comes from Vibrio sp. T3Y01, assembly GCF_013114525.1. Taxonomy (NCBI): domain Bacteria; kingdom Pseudomonadati; phylum Pseudomonadota; class Gammaproteobacteria; order Vibrionales; family Vibrionaceae; genus Vibrio; species Vibrio sp. T3Y01. The sequence continues at coordinate 191,317 of NZ_VTXJ01000005.1, forward strand.
CCCACATCGCAAACATCAAAAAACTACTTCAAGAAAAAGATGCAGTTCTAATTGCACACTACTACACAGATCCTGAAATTCAGGCTCTGGCAGAAGAAACTGGTGGTTTCGTTGGCGATTCATTAGAAATGGCTAAATTCGGTAACCGTCACTCAGCAAGCACTTTGATCATCGCAGGTGTTCGTTTCATGGGTGAGTCTGCAAAGATCCTTACTCCTGAAAAACGCATTCTCATGCCAACGCTTGAAGCAGAATGTTCACTTGACCTTGGCTGTCCTGCTGATAAATTCACAGAATTTTGTGATGCTCATCCTGACCATACTGTCGTTGTATACGCGAACACCTCTGCGGCTGTTAAAGCTCGTGCAGATTGGGTGGTGACGTCGAGCATTGCTCTAGAAATCGTTGAAAGCCTAGACGCTGAAGGGAAACCAATTATTTGGGGCCCTGACCGCCACTTAGGTTCTTATATCGCGAATCAAACCGGCGCTGACATGTTGCTTTGGCAAGGTGAGTGTATCGTTCATGATGAGTTCTCTGCTGATGCATTGAAGAAAATGAAGTCGGTATACCCTGAAGCTGCAATTCTTGTGCACCCAGAGTCTCCAGCAAGCGTTGTTGAGCTGGCTGATGCTGTGGGTTCTACTAGCCAATTAATCAAGAAAGCGAAAGAGCTGCCTCATCCACAGATGATTGTCGCGACAGACAAAGGCATCTTCTTCAAGATGCAACAACTGGTTCCTGAAAAAGAGCTGATTGAAGCACCAACGGCGGGTGCTGGTGCAACTTGTCGTAGCTGTGCACACTGCCCTTGGATGGCGATGAATGGCCTTGAAGCGATTGAAAATGCGCTTGAGAATGGCGGTGAGCAACACGAAATCTTCGTTTCTGACGAGCTACGTGTTAAATCGCTTATCCCATTGAATCGTATGCTAGATTTCGCAGAGCAGCTAAACATGCAGGTAAAAGGCAACGCTTAAGCGGCTTATTTATCTGACTAAATTAAAAACCAGCCTATAGTGCTGGTTTTTTTGTGCCCAAAGATAACCTGATAAATATCAATCTTGTGAGCATGTATCTTTTTCTGATGATTCATCTTGTTGATATCGCGTATTTTTTCTAGCATGTAAGTAAGATCGAAGGATTTGAGGCTCGAATGATAATCTGGTTGCAACTAAAACGTTGGATCAAAGCAAACATCTTTGTTTTGAACGGCAAAAACCTGTTATTTACTTTTCTTGGCTATGTGTTTATTTCATGGTCGAGTTTGTATTTGGTGGGTGAGACGGACTTAACCAGTTCGTTTACGACATTCGCGTATTACTTAGTGGTGACGGCTTCGACAGTGGGGTATGGCGACTTATCACCGACGACAGAAGCGGGTCGATGGATTGTCATTCTTTTTGTGATTCCGGGTGGACTGAGCCTGTTTGCTGCGTTACTTGGTAAGGTTGCCACAGAAGGTGTTGAATATTGGCGAGCTGGCTTGTTAGGAAAAAGGAGAGTTAGAGTGGACAACCACATTTTGATGCTTGGATGGAATGAGCAAAGAACCATTCACCTCATTCGTATGTTGCAGCATGAAGAGACGGGCAAGCGACCAATCGTGTTATGTACTCGTTCAGATATCGAGAACCCGTTACCTGGCGAAATCAATTTCGTTAAAGTAAACAGCTACACTGATGGCAAAGAGATGGAAAAAACAGGCATCGAGTCTGCCAGTTGTATCCTGATTGATAACCCAGAAGATGATATTACCTTATCTGCCGCACTTTACTGTGCCAACCGAAACCCAGAAGCACATCTGTTGGTTTACTTTAAAGATGAAGCATTGAGTGATTTGCTCCACAAGCACTGTCCAAACTCAGAGTGTATCCCGGCAGTAGGCGCAGAGATGCTTGCAAAAGCTGCTGTTGATCCCGGTTCCAGTGCGCTGCACCAAGAACTACTCAGTTCGACACGTGGCATGACACAGTATTCGACTTATTACCCTCAAGACGCTGAGCCAGTGACCGTTGCGCCGATTTTCTCTGTGTTTAAAGAGAAGTATCAAGCGACCTTGATTGCGATAGACTCCGGAAATGGTATTGAGCTCAACCCAGAATTGGATCAAGTTGTCAGCAGTGGTACTAAGTTGTTCTATATTGCTGATGAGCGTATTGATGACTTTGATTGGAAAGGCTTTTAAGTAACGAATCTTTTTGATGTGAGTGCTCTTCTACGTATTTGGAGTTTTTCGCGTTACTTAGCATGCTCTAATTAAAAAAGGCCTCATCGTGAGGCCTTTTGTTGTTTAGTTAAGTGCTTTTGTTGAATACTTTTTTATTGAGCTTCAGCCAGAGCAATACCACGCTGAGTTAGGCCGCAAAGCATCACAGGAACCGCATTGAAGATCTCTTCAAACTGCTCTAAACCTTCAATGCCTTGTTCTGCAAGCGTAGCGATTGAAGTTTCTGGATCGTAAAGCATGCTAAGAGAAAGTAGAACGCCGCCAACAAGCGCGTTGTCTTCGCTATCTTCAGGCATTAGCGTTTCCCAATCATCACGAGCAATCTGCCAGCCTTGAAGTAAGCCTTCACAGAAATCACGAGCAGCAGTGTTAACCACTTCCTCCTCGTCTAATTGACAAGCTTCAGGCCAAACCCAAGTGCCTTCGATTAATTCTGGACGCGTTTTGTTCCAAAGCGCAATGATCACTTCAATGTAGCTTTCTAGTTGCTCGCCATCAGTGAAAGGAGCAACTTCTTCGCCACCCCAAAGGAACGGTAGCCACTCATGAGGGGTTAACACATTAGGCGCTGCAGCCATTGCAGTGACAAAGCCTATGGTTTTGTGTTCTGTGATTAGCTTTCCTTCCAACTCTGGAAGCGCAAGAATATCTTGTAAAGTCAAAGTGAGGTACCGTAAAAGGGAACATATTTGCGCTTATAGTACCAATGAACTTGTGCCAATCAAGCTTCAATCTAAAAAGGCTTGATGTCGTTGATGATAAACACTAGGTTTAACAGAAAAGAAAACAATAAAAGAATTATGCAGATACGGTCGTCCTTAAAGAAAAAAAGCATGGTAGCGCTTGGGTTATACCTTGCAATGTTTATTGCTATTGTCGGTAGTGTGACGTATTACGTCGTAGAATCCCCCGTGCGCGCCAAACTGCAGCAAAACCTCGACCTACGTACGCAATTGCTGTCTTCGTTGATTACAGAGCCACTCAGTAGCTCTCAAGGCTTTGTTGATAGTTTAGTTGGCTTTGCTCAGGCGCATCGTAAAGGCGAAGATGTCATCCCGCTGTTCAAGTCGATGTTAGCCGCGAGTGACGACACAATCGTCAGTGCTGGTATTTGGCCTGAACCTTACACGCTCGATCCCGATAAGTTGCTGAACAGTTACTTCTTCAACAAAGCTGACGATGGCAGCATCGACCAACTGTTTTCTTACAACAATCCTAAAAATGCCCCTTATCACGAAGAATACTGGTATACCTCAGTGGTCGATGAACCGCAGGGAACCATCTCATGGAGTGATGTCTACATCGATCCATACACGCACGTTCGAATGATCACGGCGTCTTCGCCTTATTACTACGATGGCACCTTTGCGGGTATCGCGACGGTGGACCTCTCTTTGGAAGAGTTACTGGGTTTTATTAAGAACCACGCAGAAGAGTACAACCTTGGTATTACCTTGAGAGACAAGCTAAACCAAGTCTTGGTTTCTCATAACTTTAATCTCGTTGAAGGGATCTACATTAGTAGCAATCAATTCGGTGAATTTGGCTGGCAAGTTGATGTCGTTAACTCTAAATCTCGGGTAGCAGATGAAGTGTTTCGTCAGGTGATGAGTATCGAGGGTGGTATTGTGCCCTTGTTGCTACTGTGTGTGATGGCAGGTTACTACTTGCTTAACCGTTATTTAATCACTCCAATCACTAACATAGCCACTCAGGTTAACAGTTCAAAAGCCGGCGAGGTGATTGACGTTGATTATTCAAGTCATGATGAGATCGGCCACCTAATCAAAACCTTCAATGAGAAGACGGTATATCTCGAAGCAGAAAAAGTGAAAGCGCAAGCATCAACCAATGCAAAGACCGCTTTCCTTGCGACCCTGTCACACGAAATTCGTACCCCAATGAATGGTGTCTTAGGTACTGCGCAAATTCTGTTAAAAACTCCACTTAATGCTGAGCAAGAGAAGCACTTAAAGAGTCTGTATGAATCAGGCGATCACATGATGACCTTGCTGAACGAAATCTTGGACTTTTCAAAGATTGAGCAGGGTCGGTTAGATCTTGATGAGACGCGTTTCCCGCTGGATTCGATCATCGGCAGTATCAACAGTGTTTACTACACATTGTCTTCAGAGAAAGGGCTTCAATTTAAGGTCTATTCGGAAGTGCCTTCCGGTCGTTGGTACTTTTCCGACAAAGCTCGCTTGCGTCAAATCCTATTTAATCTCTTAAATAATGCAGTGAAGTTCACCTCACGCGGTTTTGTTGAGGTGTACCTGAAAGAAGTCGTAGAGGGGAGTGACACCTATCTGAGTATTCGAGTTCGTGATACTGGAATTGGTATCTCTAAAGAAGCTCAAAAGCGTATTTTTAAACCGTTTGAACAAGCGGAGTCTTCGACCACAAGGCGTTTTGGCGGTACTGGCCTTGGCCTCGCGATTGTGAAGAAAATTGCCCAGTTGATGGATGGCAGTATTACCGTCACCAGTGAAGAAGGGATAGGCACGAGCTTTGATGTTCGCTTGAAGATTCAGCCTTGTCAGCCTGGTGAAATAGAGAGCCTGCCACACAAGAAGTTAGATTATTCTGGTTTGAAGGTGCTGATCGTTGAAGACAATCGAACCAACACGGTAATCATTGAGACCTTTATGAATAGCAAGGGCTTTACTTGCAAGAGCGTTGAAAATGGTGAACTGGCGATACAGGCGCTTGTTGCTGAACGATTTGACCTCGTGTTGATGGATAACCACATGCCAGTCATGGACGGCGTAGAATCAACAACAGCCATTCGAGCGCTAATTGGTGAAGTGTCTTCAGTATTGATATTTGGTTGTACGGCTGATGTCTTTAAAGAGACTCGTGAGCGTATGCTTGGGGCTGGAGTCGATTATATTATCGCTAAGCCGATTGATGAGCGTGAACTTGATGATGCCCTGTTCCGTTACTCTAATAAGTTGTATCAATATCATGAAACCAAAAGCCAGAATGAGAACGGGCCTTTAGTTAAGCCTTTGAGCTTAAACAGTCACGATGCGAACCTTCATAAGAATAAGAGCCCAAGCCGCTCACTACCGAAACCTGATCTGCGTAACAAGGACAATACCGAAGAGCTACTCGTGACACTCTATGTCGCGTTAGAAGACAATAACCTAGACCTGATTCAGTCTGCGTTAGAAAGCCTACGTAAGCAGGTCGAACCTATGGACAATGCTGAGCTTTCTTTTCAAGTCGATAAAGCGTTAGAACAGGTTTCTTTGGGCGCTCCGCCGACTCAAGATGTTATCAACATAATTACCGTGAACCTTCCCATGGCATAATTGTTGTTTAATTACGGAAAGTTAATAACGAATCGCCTATATTTTGACCTTTATGTAATTTCCTGGTTGAAGTGACTGGTTTTTAAATGGTTTTTGGTTGTTAATTTACAACTTGATTTTTAATTTGAAATGTATGACTGCTAATCTTGTGTTTTAATAGCGACATTGTCTGGTGGGGTGCGAAAGTGCCTTGTTTATATGTTGCTAAATCACTAAATAGGTAGTGATATATTTTAGGTTTAACGCTCAATGAAGTCTCGTGGTCCATTTTGTATTCGTAACGCAGCGGCGGATACATTTGCTATGGTAGTTTTCTGTTTTATCTCCGGCATGATCGTAGAAGTGTTCATCTCTGGTATGACGTTCGAGCAATCTCTTGCTTCTCGAACGCTGTCGATTCCGGTAAATATTGCCATTGCATGGCCTTATGGCGTGTTCCGTGATTGGTTCTTGCGTAATGGTGCAAAGCTTTCACAAAGCTCGTTGATGAAAAACCTGTCAGACCTTATGGCTTATGTATTATTCCAGTCCCCAGTGTATGCTGGTATTTTGTTAGCTGTTGGTGCTTCAAGCGACCAGATCGTGACTGCGGTAACCAGTAACGCGGTGATCTCTTGTGGGATGGGCGTATTGTACGGTTACTTCTTAGATATGTGCCGTAAGTGGTTTAGAGTTCCAGGCTACTGTCAGCAAGCTTAAGAAAGGCAACAAGCTCAAGAATAGCGATAGCATCAAATTTGGTTTGTTTTTGATCTAATGAGTTAATTTATAATCGAACAAACTTAAAAAGGCACTTTTTTTGATAATGCCCCTTGACCAAAGCAAGCAGAATCAATAAAGTAGCGCCTCGTTGAGTGACGCGCTCAACACACAATTTGTGGAAGGATGGCTGAGTGGCTTAAGGCGCTCGCCTGGAAAGCGAGTATACGTTTATAGCGTATCTGGGGTTCAAATCCCCATCCTTCCACCACTATTCAAAACCCTAGCAGAAATGCTGGGGTTTTCTCGTTTTTGGGTGCCCAAATTTTTATCCCCTTCTTCTTTTCGAAACATTCCTTTCTCAAATCCTTTTTGTGTTCGTCACTCCCACTGTTTATGTTGAAGCATTTTGATCCAGATTAGCGATTGATGTCACCGATAAACGCTTGATTTATCGCTGTGGATCTACAAGATTAAGAGTAAGCAACATTATGAATAATCTTAACTCTTAGGAATCTACCGCATCATGACAGAAACCCTCGTTTCTCCAATGCTCTCCTTTACTATAGCGATCTCATTACTGTTTATTGGTAAAGGCTTAATCGAGCGCTCTGAAGTACTAAGGAAGTATTCACTACCAGAGCCAGTTATTGGTGGTTTTGTTTGTGCCGCTACCGTCGCTGCGCTTTACTATCTCTTTGAAATCCAAATCACTTTTAGCCTCGATGTCAGAGACTTTCTGCTTCTCTACTTTTTTGCTGGTATTGGGCTACAAGCGGACATCAAGACGCTGGTAAAAGGTGGGCGGCCGCTGTTTATCTTGCTCTGTCTCGCGTCGACTTTTATTGTTCTTCAAAACGTGGTGGGTATGGCTGTCGCATCGGGTTTTGGTATGGATGCGAAAGCGGGCTTGTTGTCAGGCTCAATTAGCTTGATTGGCGGTGTTGGTACAACCCTAGCTTGGGCGCCAATGTTCGTAGAAGAGTTTGGTATTTCTAACGCGCTGGAGCTTGGTGTGGCGTCCAACACGGTGGGTTTGATTGCAGCCTGTGTCATTGGCGGCCCGATTGCCAACTACCTTCTCAATAAACACAAAGTGAGCCCTTCAAATGAAGAAGAAGTGACCGTTGGTGCATACCAAGAAAGTGAAACAAAAATTGAGCTTAGTCATTACGGTGTTCTGTGGGCATGGTTGATTTTAAACTTGACGCTCATGCTGGGTTACAGCTTGAGTGAAGTTATCGACTCAATGGGTCTAAAGCTGCCGTTATTCGTGAGCTGTTTAATTGCGGGTATCTTAATCGGAAACGTTGGTCGGGCTTTGTTCAAGAAGCGTCGCACACAAGAAAAAATTGCCCAAGGTCGTAAAGGGTTGGCAATGATCTCTGATATCTGTCTGGGCATGTTCTTAACCATGGCATTGATGGGGCTGCGTATCTGGGACCTTGATGGGTTGTTTGGTTACATCTCAGTGATCATGAGTATCCAGATTCTACTTTCACTGCTGTTTACCATCTTTGTGGTTTATTACTTGATGGGAAGAAACTACGACTCAGTGGTGATATGTTCTGGCTTCGGAGGCATCACTTTAGGCTCGACTGCAACAGCGATTGTAAACATGACAGCCGTGACTCACCGCTATGGTGCAAGTCCACAAGCCTTTATCGTGGTGCCATTAGTGTGTGGCTTCTTCGTTGATTTGATTAATGCGCTAGTGATCAGTTTCTTTGTTGGGATGTAGCCTTTCTCCCGTCTATCTTGCTGAATCAAAAAAGCCTAGCGTTGAAGCTAGGCTTTTTCCATCTATTTTTTTCTACTTTATTGATGTACTTAGTCTTCGACCAAATGTATGTTCAATTCCGATGGCAGCTGAGTGTTGTTCGTGTAGATGCGGTCAAAATCATTCAGTGACGCTACCTTCAGAGCGGCAAAGCGGCCCCATTTACTGGCATCTGCGACTAGCCAACTTTCACGGCTGTTCTTTATGATCGACTTGGATAGGTCAGCTTCAACTTGTTCATGCTCCATGGCGAAGTGACTGTCTGTTACTGAACCACAACCACAGATGCCGATGTCTGCTTCAAAGTCGGAAAAGAAGTGGACCACGCTACTTCCCACCATGTCTTGGTGTTCTCGTCGGAACAAGCCACCCGCCAAATACACTTCAATCTGCTCATTTGCCTCAAGGATGCGAGCCACCTGAAGGTTATTAGTGATCACTCTTAGCGCTGGCTTTGCCAATAAGTACTGTGCGATTCGAGTGACGGTGGTACCAATGCCCATCATGACTGTTGAGCCTTCAGGTATCGCATCGGCAACTGCTATAGCAATACTGTCTTTTGTTTCTGACTCAACGCCAGCGCGGAATCGATAACTCGTGTTCGTGAGCGTAGTGGGTAAGCTGACGCCTCCGTGCACTCTGCGCGCTAGACCTTGCTCACACAGGTGGTTTACGTCACGACGAATGGTTTGAGTGGTAACAGAAAACAACTCGGCTAGGTGGTCGATCTGAATATCTTGGTTAGCTTTAAGCGTTGCGAGTATTTCTTTCTGGCGATGGTTCAGTTCCATAGAAGCCCACTAAAATTGGTTTGGTACGTCAGTGATGATGTTATCGACGCCTAGGTTGAAATATTTAGCCGCCAATTGTGGATCGTTCAAAGTCCATATTTTAAGAATAGCGCCTGAAGCTTTGATCGCTTTGGCCGTTTTCTCGTCAAGAATTCGGTGGTCGATATGAATGCTGTAAAGGTCGAGTGATTTAAGTGACTCGAGGCTGAAATCGTTCCACACTTCGCAGATAAAACCACGTTTAACCTCAGGCATCATTTGCTGGCAAAGACTTAGCGCCTCTTTTTTGAAGCTTGAGATGAGCAGTTTTTCAATAGGGAACTGCTTTTGCTCAATCAGTGCGATCACTGTTTCAACGAGTGGCTGAATAGCCTTATCGTCATAAATTTTGATCTCAAGGTTCAGAGTTACATCAAGTTCTAGGCATTTATCGAACGCTTCGCTCAAAGTAGGAATCGTGGTCCCCGCGAACTCGCTACCAAACCAACTACCAGCATCTAAGGTCTTGAGTGTGGTTAAGTCTAAATCGGCGATATTGCCCGTTCCGTTAGTACAACGATTGACTGTCTTGTCATGAAAAACCATAGCGATGCCATCAGCGCTCAACTGGGTATCAATTTCAATCCACTTAGCACCAGCTTTCGCTGCGTGTTCAATACTCACTAACGTATTTTCTGGTGCTAAAGAAGCGGCACCGCGGTGGCCTGTGATCATAATTCAATCTCGATGTTCATTTGAAAATTCAGGAAACAGTAGCTCTACTTTATTACAGATTTATTATCTATCCGCTATATCTACTTATTTTAAATGAGAGCTAGCTTAAACGTGTTGTACAGAGTTTATACAATAGTGAGACCTTATACTCACAATGTTCAAGTGGGTGGGATTAATGTTCATATGAATGTAATAATTCACTCACATACTCTACGAAAACTTAATAACACCCTCTATATTTAGAAAACGATAGCCACATAAAGGTGATAAAAAATGAAAAAGCTATTAGGTACAGTAATTATGGCGGCAACGCTGCTTGTTGGTTGTGGTGAAGCTGACAAGGCTGGTTCTGAAGCTAAAGACGAGCCGATCAATATCAACATGAGCCTTGTGTTCACTCAAAATGAGCTGCTTACACAAGAGCTAATCAAAGCGACCGACAAAATTCGAGAAAGAACCGATGGCTCGGTAAACATTAAAGTTTTCCCTGGTGGTCAATTGCCTGTTTACAAAGATAACTTGGAACAAGTGGTTAACGGTGCCAACTGGATTGCGGTAGAGGATTTGACTTATCTAGGTGATTACGTGCCTGACTTTGCTGCACTGGCAGGTCCAATGCTGTACAACACCTACGATGAATACTTAGCGATGATGGACACTGATTTCGTCGCTGGCCTTAAGACTAAAGCGGAAGAGAAGGGCATCAAAGTATTGAATGCAGACTACATGTTTGGCTTCCGCCATATGATCACCAATAAAGAGATCGTTAACTCTGATGACATGAAAGGCATGCGTATTCGTGTTCCACAAAGTCAGCTGTTCATTAGCACACTTTCAGCAATGGGAGCAGCTCCAGCTTCTCTTCCATTCCCTGAGACCTATGCAGGTGTTCAGCAAGGCGTTGTTGACGGTCTTGAAGGTTCTATCCTGACAATGTACTCAACCAAGATCTACGAAGTGGCTAAGAACATGTCTTTGACTAAGCACTTCCTTGGCACAGTGGGTATCTACATTTCACCAACGCTTTGGGACAAATTTACGCCAGAGCAACAACAGATCATCAACGAAGAGCTAGAGGCTGGCGCTGAATCTAACACTGCTGAGCTAGTTAAGTTGGATGTTGAATACACTCAGAAACTTGAAGAGCTAGGCGTTACCTTCAATGAAGTGAATTCTGAAGAATTCAACCAGTTGACGGCAGATGTGTACAATCAGTTCCCAAGCTGGAGTGAAGGTATACACGCGACGATCATGAAAGAGCTAGAAACGATCCGAGCTGCACAGTAATCCTGCATACGTCAATTAATTAGTTAATGATTACGGCCTAACTATTCTTAGGCCGTTTTATTCCTGAAATACCCACGTTGTATTCGGTATTTCGCTGGAGAAGTCTTTTGTTTTTATTGAAAAATATTGAAGAAATCCTCGCTTCTATCGCTATATCGATCACCGTTTTGGTTGTTATCGTTAACGTCGTCCTGCGTTATGGATTTGGCTTTGTTGTCCCGTGGAGCGAAGAGTTGTCGGTTATTTGCTTCATTTGGGCTGTCTACTTAGGGATTAGCTCCTGTTACAAACACAAGCTTCACATGGGTGTGGATGTGGTGGTTGCCATGTTGCCAGAAAAAGCAAAAATCCCATTTAGATTGTGTGTTTCCGTTTTCCTACTGGCTCTGAACATTTTAATGGCAGTTCTGAGTTATCAATATCTCATGTTATCTAACAAGGTAACGCCAGTCATGGGCGTATCATATTTTGTTATCAATGGCGTGTTGTTGCTTTGTTTCTCATTGATGGCGATCCACACCGTTCGATTTATTGCGAACGATGTCGCTTCTCTAAAGCGCTCTTCTAAGTAGGTACGATTCATGGAAAGCTATCTTCCAATCCTTATTCTGTTTGTTCTGTTTCTTTTGAACATCCCCATCGCGTTTTCTCTGATTGCATCGGCGATGGTTTACTTTCTTTTTATCAATGACTCTATTCCGGTGAGCTTGGTGATGCAGCGCTTTATTAGCTCTGCTGAGTCTTTTCCGTTGTTGGCTATTCCGTTCTTTATCATGGTGGGTTCGGTGATGAACTATGCGGGGATCAGTAAGAGCTTACTCGCCTTTGCTGATTCTATGATTGGTCACAAAACCGGTGGCCTTGCTCAAGTGAATGTAGCATTGAGTACTCTGATGGGCGGTATCTCTGGATCTGCCAATGCGGATGCGGCGATGCAGTCTAAGATTCTTGCTCCCGAGATGACTAAGCGTGGGTATGACTTGCCATTTACGGCCGCTGTAACAGCTGCTTCATCAAGTATCAGCCCTGTGATTCCACCTGGTATCAACCTAATCATCTTTGCTTTATTAGCGAATGTGTCGGTCCATCAAATGTTTATTGCGGGTTACGTTCCGGCATTTTTGATGGCGCTGTCGCTGATGGTGACGATCGCGTTCATCGCTCGTAAGCGTCGTTACAAACCGTCTCGCTCTGAGCCAGCTTCTGCCAAAGAGCGTTTTCACTACTTCTTGAAAGCGATACCGGCACTGTTGATCCCATTTGGCATTATTTTAGGCATGCGTTTTGGCTTGTTCACGCCTACTGAAGCGGGTGCGATTGCTGTATTACTCTGCGCGATTATTGGCATCTTTGTCTATCGTCAACTGGGCTTCCGCCATATCCCGCTGATCATGCGTGAAACAGTGCAAGGCACCAGTAGTGTCATGTTCATCATTATCGGTGCGATGGTCTTTGGTTACTACATGACACTAGAGCAGATCCCACACAATGTTGCGTCTGCTTTGATTGAGCTGACAGACAACAAGCTCGTCTTGCTGTTGTTGATTAACGTACTGCTGTTAGTGGTTGGCATGTTCATCGAAGGCGGCGCTGCGATGATAATACTCACACCATTGCTACTGCCTGCTGTGCTTAACCTAGGCGTTAACCCGGTTCACTTCGGCATTATTGTGATTGTGAATATCATGATTGGTGGTGTGACTCCGCCATTTGGTTCGATGATGTTTACGGTTTGCTCGATTTTAAAAGTTCGTATGGTCGACTTCGTAAGAGAAGTGGCTCCGTTGTTGCTAGCACTACTCACGGTTCTGATGTTGCTGACTTTCTCTGAAAGCTTAGTGATGTTTTTACCGAATTTGCTTTAACACTGTTTAGTGATTGATTATTTAGAGGTGTAGAAATGAATTCGGTATCGAATGAATTGAACCAAAATTGGAAAAAGATAGATTGGGTGTTAACCGATGTGGATGACACCTTAACGTGGCAAGGTCAATTGCCTCCTGAAACCTTGATTGCGTTAAGCAAGCTGCGTGATTCAGGGAAAAAAGTAGTTGCGGTAACGGGCGCATGTGCAGGGTGGTGTGATCATATTGCTCAGCTGTGGCCTGTTGATGCGGTTCTCGGCGAGAATGGCGCGTTCATTATGGAAAAGAAAAACGGTTATCTGACATTGCGATCTGATATCCCTTTGCCAGAAGTCAGTGCTAATCAGAGCAAACTGAAAGAACAAGTCTTAGCTATTTTGAGCGATTATCCAGAGCTCAGTTTAACGCTCGATCAGTCGTACCGCTTGTGTGAAGTTGCGATAGACATCGGTCAAAACCGTCCCAAAGTCGATGATGCGATTATTGAAGAGATAGTCTCTAAGATTCACGCATTAGGTGCACATGCCACAGCAAGCTCAATTCACATCAACGCTTGGTATGGTGAGCACTCTAAGAAAGCGACATCAACCGCTTTTCTCAAAGAGAAGGGGTTATCTGATCAAGAGATAGTCGAGCGTAGTTGCTATGTCGGTGACTCGATGAATGACCAATACATGTTTGAAATTTTGCCTAACAGTGTCGGTGTGGCGAATATTCAGCATTACTGGGAACGATTAGAGCATCACCCATCAGTGGTGATGAGCAAGCCTGGTGGGTATGGTTTCTCTGAATTTGTCGATAAGCTGCTTGCCTTAAAATAGCGACAGTTTAGCGGCTTCAAACAGCCTATATTGGACATCAAACACAGCTTATTTCTTCGTTGAATTGAGCTGTGTTTTTGTTTTATTTGGCGCGAATACATACTTCTTCTAGATCGTGCCTATCGCTCTTCAAGGGCTTGTGTTGGTGACTCAGCCCACAACTTGCAAACTTGTTGTGTCGGTATCTCAATTCCTAGATGGGCAATTAAGAAAATTGTGAGACGCTTGTATTGTGTCAGTCGAATCACAAGGAAGTTGCATGCACCATTTTAATCTTCGTGCGCTTGAGTATCTGAATGCGTTATCAAAATATGGGTCACTGCGTAAAGCATCTAAGATGATGAACGTTGACCCTGCGGCAATGAGTAGAATGCTGACGCAGCTTGAAGCACAAGCAGAAATGAAGGTGTGGGAACGCAATAATCGTCAATCACTGCTGACTGAGGCGGGTAACGAATTATTGAATTACTACCGCTCTATCGTTCGCAGTGAAACGGCGGTGCTAGCACGCCTAACCAAGTTGAAAAACCTCAAGGGAGGCAATGTCAGCATCGCGATAGGAGAAGGGTTTATCACTAACTTGGTCTCTAAACCGATGCAGACCTTCATGGCTCGTTACCCTGATATCAATTTATCGATTGAGATAGCGGGTGCATTGGATGCGGTGAAAATGTTGGAAGATCAACAGATCGATTTTGCGATTACCTATGCGTCTGCTCCTCACCCTAAACTGCATTCACACGTCGAGCGTAGCCACCCTTTAGAGCTTATCGCTCCAAAAGGGCACGTACTAACGACCCAACAAGCACCAGTGACATTGCAAGATATTAGAGAGGCTTCTATTGCTTTGATCGACAACTCGACAGGTATGGGGAGGTTAGTAAAGCAGGCTGAACAAAACTCTCATCTCACCTTGCAACCTAAGCTTCAAACTAACTCGGTTACCGCGCTAACTAACTTCGTTTCGGCAGGTCTAGGCGTGACCTTTATGCCTAAGCTCACTGTGCTTGATGAGATAAAATCGGGACAAATTGAAGTGGTTGCAACTGAGTTAGACACCTTCACTAAAGCGACGGTGAAAGTTCAATCTCTTAAAGGCCGAGCACTATCATTGCAAGCCGAAACCTTTTTAGACTTTCTTATCGAGAATGCGACATTCTTAAGTCACGATGCTCATAATATCTAAATAGATCAGGGTTGGCGTAACGCAGAATCTACTCTTGGCTCAACTTGTTACTACCAGTTAGCTTCTTTGTTGGGTGAGGCTACCCAGTGGGTCCACTCAATGGCTAGTGATCTGAAGCCCTTCAATATCACACTTCCAAAATTAATCCTCTCGACCCTCCACTAAATTGACTTTTTATCAACGCATGTTGAATTGTTAAGTCAACGCTTGATGAATACGTTACAAACTATTAACGACAGATGTTTCAAACAGGCAGTAAGGCTCGGCTTCGTGGCGAGTGCAGGGGAATATAGAATGGAAGTAATTGTAATTGGCAGCGGTGTGATTGGCTTGACCAGTGCTTGGTATCTGGCGAAAGAGGGCCACTCGGTGACGGTTATCGACCGCCAAGATAGCAGTGGTAAAGAGACCAGTTTTGCGAATGCCGGTCAAATTTCTTACGGTTATTCATCACCATGGGCGGCGCCGGGTATTCCTTTGAAAGCGATGAAATGGCTCACCCAAGAGCATGCTCCCTTGAAAGTGAAGCCATCACTTTCCCCTGATTTAGTTTCTTGGGCGACAAAGATGCTCGCCAATTGTAACGAAGCTAAATACGCCGTGAATAAGTCACGGATGTTGAGAGTGGCAAACTACAGCCGAGACTGTCTAACCCACCTTCGAACCAGTGAAAATTTGGCATACGAGGGCAGGCAGAAAGGTACCCTGCAGGTATTCAGAAGCGAGAAACAACTGGATGCGATTCACCAGGATATGAAGCTATTAACAGAAAGCGGCATCGAGCACTCGCTGTTTGGTGTGGAGCAGTGTCTGTTGGTGGAACCGGGATTAGCTGACGTGAAAGACAAGCTGGTGGGCGGTTTGTACTTACCTCATGATGAAACGGGTGATTGCCATCAGTTCTGTTTAGCCTTAACTGAGAAAGCAAAGGCGCTTGGCGTCCAGTTTGTATTTGATACTGAAGTGGTGAGCTTGAATCATCAGAACCAAGCCATAGAGAGCATTACGACAACTCAAGGTGAATTTAGAGCGGACGCTTATGTGGTGGCTTCGGGAAGTTATTCTCGAGATCTGCTTAAACAAGTCGACTTGTCGATTCCTGTTTATCCGGTGAAGGGCTACTCTTTGACATTGCCAATTGTTAGTGCGGATAAGTCACCAACATCAACCGTTATGGATGAAACCTATAAGGTGGCGATGACGCGTTTTGATGATCGAATTCGTATTGCTGGGACGGCAGAGCTTGCTGGTTTCAATTACCTGATTCCTGAAAAACGCAAAGCGACGATCGATATGGTGATAAAAGACCTGTTCCCGCAGGCTGGGGACTTCTCTAAAGCAGAATACTGGACTGGATTAAGGCCAATGACGCCAGATGGTACGCCTATCATCGGCAAGACGCCAATCAAGAATCTGTTTACCAATACTGGTCATGGGACGTTGGGATGGACGATGGCATGTGGTTCAGGAAAGTTGTTAGCGAGTGTGGTTAGCGGCTCAAATAGCGATATTCAATCAGACGACTTGAGTATTCATCGTTATATGTAAAGGCAAGTTGTTAGTTATATTACCTATGACTTGAAGAAATCGGCATTAGGAGCATAAGCGGATGCTCCTAATGTCGTGATTCTAGGTGCTGGTTTTATGATAATCACGAGATGAATTGAGACTTAAATGACCTTAGCTCTGGCGGTAGTTCCTGATTTACGAGGTTAATAGCTTGACGGTGTTCTAATCCAATGGAGCTCACGACGTCCCCAAAATGTTGGTTAAACAACAAATCAAACTTACCACTGAGCATGTGTTCTTGCAGTTTGTCATCCAGTAATTGAGCTAGTTGTGTTTTGTCTGGGTGGACATAGAAGACCAGTGGGAGAGGGTAATAAAGCACAATACTTTTTTCTATGACTAACCCATCCAGGGAATTGGTATGTTCTTGGTATATGCTTTCTACTTCATTGGCACCGAGTGACACATAATCACATTTATTATCTGAAAGCAGTTTAAGAATCTCTGGTAAGCTTCCTTGCTCTAGTACTCGATATCCATTTGCTCTAAACAGCTCAGCATCAGCCCATGTGGCAGGAATTCCAGCGATAAGTGATTTCAGTTTATTGCTGTTGATATTATGGAATGTGGGTTGATCTTGTTCCCTAATTATTAGGATACGGTGCCCTAGTAAGCCTTTACAAATTGGAGAGTTGAGTTTGATTGTAGGCTTATCCGAAAATTTACGGTTTCCCGCCACCGTGACGAGTACATCATAACTCTTGCGGAATATATTTCCTTCATCCTCAGCCCTTGGAAAGTCAGTATTATCGCTGTGAACGACAATAGGTTCGTTCGGATCCCAATTCAACAAGCTATGAATTAGCTCCAACTCATAGTGCTGTCTTTTACCTGATTTATTGCCATTCCAAAAGTTTAACATAGTTGTCCTAAGGGGGAACTTACATTTCATGACTGGTATGCTGACATAGGTTTGATAATCGAGAAAGCGCTTTCTTTTGTTTTTGAGAGAATCTTATATAGATACAGTTTATGAATATTGAGAATCGCGACGGAAAGGCCATTTTAAAGAAAGCATATAAGTTCATTGATGGGTGAGAGACTCGACGATTAGCGTAGACGATGGAGGTACCACTGTTGTATTTTAACTTATTGTTTTTAAGTTGTTTTTTGTATTAATTAACAATTAATGTGACGAATGGCACTGTTGCGTGTTTCTATTCTCAATCTATTTTAAATTTGTGATCTATGGTTCGTTTCCCCGAAATGTAAGTTGAAGAATCATTCTATCGGATTATTATCCACCTAAAGAAAGCGGTTTCTTGATGCAAGTAACCGATAGTGAATACGAAAACACCCCCTTTTTTTAAAGTTAAAAGAAAGCGCTTTCTTTCTGGTTATTATCATTAAAAGGACAACGTGATGCACAAAAAGACATTGATTGCTTCGCTCGCCATTGGAGCGTTATTCGGAGCCTCTGTACAAGCAGATGAAGTTAAGCAGGGTGGTACACTAACGGTGCCAATTATCAATACTGGCTTTGTTGAAAACTTTAACCCTTATACAACTAAAGACTTACTGCATGGGGTAATGTTTGAGCCATTGGTCGTATTCAACAACATGACAGGTGATGTTGATTATCGCTTGGCTGAGTCGGTTGAGTATTCAACTGACCTGAAAACATTGACGCTTAAGTTACGAGAGAATTTGAAGTGGTCTGATGGTTCAAAGTTAACTGCAGACGACGTTGTTTTTAGCTTTATGTTGACTAAAGAGGCACCAGCTTTTGACCAGAAAGGTATTTGGTCTTCAGGTAACTTAAAAGAAATCAAATCTATTGACGCGCGAACCGTCGTGTTTGAGCTGACGGAAGCGGATTCTACATTTGCTTGGAACTTAGAGCGTTACCATATTGTACCAAAGCATATTTGGTCGAAAGTTGAAGATCTGACAACGTTTACCAACCTTAACCCGGTAGGTAGTGGCCCAATGACGACGGTTAAATACATTAAACCGCAACAGATGGAGCTGTGCCGAAACCCAAATTACTATTTAGAAAATAGACCTTATTTAGATTGCATCAACTTCCGTTCTTACAATGACAACTCTCAGATTCAACCTGCCTTAATCAAAGGTGAGATTGATTGGGGTTCAAATTTTATTGCTGACGTTGAGTCAACATTTGTCGATATGGATAAAGAAAATAACCATTTTTGGTATCCAGCGAATGATGCGATCCACCTTTACGTAAATACCAAAGAAGCGCCATTTGATGACCTAAGAGTACGACAAGCACTTTCTATGGCACTTGATCGTGAAACCATCGTTGATATTGCTGCCTACGGTTATCCGACTGCAAACTTCAATGCTGGTGGCATCGGTGAGCTATACGAAACGCACATTGATAAAAATGTATCTAAGAAATATGGCTATCTAACTAAGTACGATGTTGAAAGAGCAAACGCTTTACTTGATGAAGCGGACTTAGTTGACAAAAACGGTGATGGATTCCGCGACAAAGCAAACGGGGAAACGGTTGAGTTTGATATTGAGGTTGTAAACGGTTGGACCGACTGGATCCAAGTGGTTCAGATGGTATCTGAATACTTTGAAGAAGTGGGTGTGAAAGCAAACGTTAAGACCGTGGATTGGGCGGTATATGACAGCAATTTGAAAGAAAGCAAATATACCATGTCAATTAACTGGTCAATGGTAGCGACAAACCCAATCTTGGCGTACCAAGAGTACTTCTCAACGTCTCGAATCGGAAAAACTTGGCATGCTGGTCACGGTGTTAATTCACCAGAAATCGACGCATTGATCGACAGCTTTGGCAAAATAGGTGATGCAGAGCAGCAAGAGAAAGTGTTGAGTGAACTTCAGGAGTTTACCGCTGAAAACCTTCCCTTTATCCCTCTATTTTCTAACCCAACTTGGTTCCAATACAGTACTAAACATATTGTTGGTTGGCCAAGTGAAAAAGACCCATACGTACAGCCAGTATGGTACGACGGTGGTAAGAGAGTAATTATTCTCAACAATCTACACCTTAAGTAAGTTATTTTTGAGAGGGCTACAGCTTAGGTTGTAGCCCCTAGGTTAAAAGATTTTTATGTCGTTTTTAATTCGCCGATTTGGCTTCTATTTTACCGCTTTCTTAATCGCTATCTCGTTTAATTTTATGTTGCCTCGTCTAATGCCAGGTGATCCTGTTGATGCTCTTTTCGCTGCTGCTCAAGGTCGAATGGATCCTGCTCAGATGGATGCTGTTCGTGAAATGTACGGTTTTGTTGATGGTAATGTTTTCGAACAGTACTTCGCTTATATGAAAAGCGTATTCACTCTTGATTTGGGACCTTCAGTACTTATGTTTCCTGTAAGTGTCTCAGATGTCCTTGCTATGGCACTGCCGTGGACTATGTTTCTAGCGCTTGGTTCGTTGATTGTCGCTCTCATCATTGGTGTCAGTATTGGTACGTATGCATCGTATCGACGTGAAGGGCTATTTGGACAAATTGTTCCGCCAGTTTTAGCATTTATTAGTAATTTCCCGTACATCGTGACCGCATTACTGTTGTTCTATTTCTTTGGTTTAAAACTTGAACTATTGCCTTTGGCATATACCTATGACCCATCGCTAGAGCCAGGTTTTACATGGGAGTTTATTTCCAGTGTGGCCAAACACGCTATGTTGCCTATGGGCTCAATGGTCTTGGTTGGTATCGCAACATGGGTCTTCAATATGCGTAATGCGATGATCAACGTGTTGGGTGAGGATTACGTAACGATGGCTGAGGCCAAAGGCTTGAGTAGTTATCGTGTTATGTTTCGTTATGCTGGTCGAAATGCCATCCTTCCTGTTGCGACCGCTATTGCAATGGCAATCGGGTTCTCATTCGCAGGTTCAATTATGACTGAAGTGGTTTTTAACTACCAAGGTTTGGGGAACATCCTTCTTAAAGGCATCGTTGCTCGTGATTACCCACTTATCCAAGCCATTCTTCTTATCTTGGTGACAGCGGTACTAACCGCTAACTTTATTGCCGACCTCCTATATGTCTGGCTTGACCCTAGAATCTCGAATTGAGGCGCATGATGGATAATTTAATGGACACTCAAAAAACCGCTAACCAGCCGAATATGCCAGTACGTGAGCCAAAATGGTCGTGGAAAAACGTAAAGAAAACTCTCGGTAAAGCTTACGCATTTTTCTACGGTAACCCCCCGGCCATTATAGGTACTTTTTTACTTACGATTGTCTTAGCCGGGGCGTTATTTGCACCTGTATTATCGACTCATAACCCAGAAAAGCGCGTAGCACGTCCACATGTTGCACCAAGCTCTGAGCATATTATGGGCACGACTCGTAGCGGACGTGATGTATATAGCCAGGTTCTATTTGGAGCAAGAAAGTCGCTTACTGTTGCGATCTCTGCGGGCGTAATAGCCATGACAATAGCAGTGCTAGTTGGGGTTTCATCTGGTTACTTTGGTGGAAAAGTCGATGAACGCTTGAACTTCATTACTAACGTATTTCTTGTGTTTCCACAATTACCCTTGCTGATTGTTCTCGCCGCATTCTTAGGGCAGGTCGGTTCGCTGGTTATTACCGTGTTGTTAGGGATAACCTCCTGGCCTTGGGGGGCTAGGGTGATTCGTGCACAGACCATGGCAATTAGAAGCAAAGAGTTCATCATTTCTGCAGAGGTGATGGGGGAATCAAAAATCCGCATTATTTTAGTCGAGATCTTACCAAACTTAGTTTCGATTGTTTTTGGTGGCTTCCTAGGCACGGTTATCTACGCAATGGGCTCCGAAGCTGGTCTAGGTATTTTAGGTTTAGGTGATGCAACAGAGGTGAGTTGGGGCTCTATGTTGTATTGGGCACAGACCTCTTCATCGTTATATACCGGTGCATGGTGGGAAATGCTGGTGCCTGCACTAGCGTTAGCGATTACTGGTGGTGGACTCGCATTGATTAACATGTCTATTGACCAAGTGAGCAACCCTAAATTACGTACGGGCCCACACATCAAACTGTGGCACAAACTTAAAAAAGAAGCAGATAAACGCCGAGGCCTATAATGAGCAATCTATTAGAAATTAATAACCTGTGTGTTGATTACGTTTCTCCTAATGGCGTAGCAAGAGCCGTTAATGACGTTAGTATTTCCATTGCGCCCGGTGAAACGCTCGGTATTGCCGGTGAATCTGGTTGCGGTAAAAGTACATTGGCTTTTGCTATATCACGATTACATAAAGCACCAGCGCTTATCTCTGAGGGTGAAATACTCTACAAAGGGCAGGATGTTTTAAAGATGAATAACAAGCAGCTACGTGACTTCCGTTGGAATGACGTTTCTATTGTTTTTCAAAGCGCAATGAATTCACTTAATCCCGTTATTACCATCGGTGAGCAGCTAACGGACGTTATTCTAGCGCACAAAAAAATACCTTATAAACAGGCTCACGATCGTGCGGTCGAGCTGTTAGGAACGGTTGGGATTCATGGCGATAGAATGTCGAGCTTTCCCCATCAACTGAGTGGAGGGATGCGTCAGCGAGTTGTTATTGCGATTGCTTTGGCGCTGGAACCTAAATTGATCATCATGGATGAGCCAACAACGGCACTTGATGTGGTGGTCGAACGTGAAATCTTGAATGAACTGTATGAGCTGAAGAGTAAGTTTGGATTCTCTATTCTGTTTATTAGTCACGACTTAAGCCTAATGGGCGAAATTGCTGATCGAATTGGCGTGATGTATGCGGGTAACCTTATCGAATTAGGTGATGCGAAAACGGTATTTAGTGAACCTAAGCATCCTTATACAAAAGGGCTTATCTCTTCATTTCCGACTATTCATGGGCCAAAAGAACGTCTCTACGGGATCCCTGGGAATCCTGTCAACCTTTTGGATACACCTCAAGGATGTAACTTCCAAGAGCGATGTGGCGAATGCATTTCAATGTGTATTAAAAGTGAGCCTCGTTTGGGCGCTATTGCGACCGGGCATCACGTATCTTGTCACCTAGTTTGAGCGAAAGATTATGAATACTTTAAAGAACGTTGATAAAAGCGAAGTTATCTTATCAGTTAAGAATTTGGTAAAAGATTTCCCACTTGGCCAGTCAGTCAAAAGCAATATGATGCGAGCCGTAAATGATGTTTCATTTGATCTACGTAAAGGAGAAGCATTAGCGATTGTTGGTGAATCTGGCTCAGGGAAAAGCACAGGAGCTCGAATTCTTACCCGAATTTACGATAAGACGGCTGGAGATATCGAATTCAAAGGTGAGCCTCTGTCTGACTATATTGAAAAATATGGTGAGCTTGAATATGCACGCCAAGTGCAAATGATTTTTCAAGACCCGTTTGGCTCGCTGAATCCTGTACACACGATTTACCACCATATTGCGCGACCTTTACTTATCCATAAACGAGCAGAAAAAGAAGCGATTCCGAACCTTGTTTATGAATTGCTTGAAATGGTTGGGCTAACACCAGTTAAAGAGACCGCAGAGAAGTACCCACATGAATTAAGTGGTGGGCAACGACAGCGTGTCGCAATTGCACGTGCAATTGCTGTTAGCCCGGAAGTGATCCTAGCTGATGAACCTATATCTATGCTTGATGTGTCTGTGCGATTAGGAATCCTAAACCTAATGGCTGACTTGAAAGATAAGCATGGTATTTCGTTCATGTACATCACTCATGACATTGCGACGGCGCGTTATTTTGCTGAGAAAACGGCGGTGATGTATGTAGGGCATATGGTCGAATGGGGTAATAGCGACAACGTCACTCAGAACCCGCAACATCCGTATTCTCAGTTGTTGTTGTCAGCTGTGCCAGAAGTCGGTAAATCGGGCAAGCGTGACATGAACGTGAAAAAAGGTGATATCCCTTCTTGGAAGCCAAGTAGCGTAGGTTGCCCGTTCGCAAGCCGTTGTCTGAAAGCTGACAAACTTTGCACGCAATCAATACCAGAACCGACTCAAATTGCAGAAGAGCATTTTGCTCGTTGCCATCATTTGTAAACTTTAAATCCTTTTGAAACGCAAAAGAAAGCGCTTTCAAAACTTAAGTGTAAGAATTTTTGGAATTTTGATATGAAACAAGACTACAACTTAACACCAGAGGTCGATGGCAAGTTCGTTGATTTAGATGGTGAGCGTTACTACCAAATCTCTAATGTTGACCAAATGACGCCTTTCTTTATTAGCGTTGTATCGTCGAGCGATCACTGGTTATTTATTTCATCAACAGGCAGCCTTTCAGCTGGACGCATTCGTCCGGAAAATGCGCTTTTTCCTTACAAGTCTGTTGACCATATTCATGAAAATGCGGAAAACACTGGGTCAAAATCCATCTTCCGTATTGAACATGGTGATAAGGTGGTACTTTGGGAACCGTTTAATACATACCATGATGGTATTTTTGATGTTGAACGCAATCTTTACAAAAATACGATTGGAGACAAAATCGTATTTGAAGAGATAAACCATACTTTGCAACTACAGTTCCAATACAGCTGGAATACGAGTGAAAAATACGGATTTATTCGTCGTTCAAAACTGACCAATCTAGCGAGCCTCGAGCGTAAAGTCGAAGCACTAGATGGGTTACAAAATATACTTCCTTCAGGTGCTCCGTTATCAGCTCTTCAAACAAGAAGTGCATTAGTTGATGCGTACAAGTGGAATGAACAAGTTGATGGTAGTTCATTGGCTCTGTTCAGCATGTATGCGAAATTGAGTGATAGAGCCGACCCTGCTGAATCTTTGCTAGCGACGACAGTCTTCAGCTTAGAAACGGAAAGCAGCCAAATTTTATTGACGAGTGCTCAAGTTAATGCGTTCAGAAAAGGTCGAGCGGTTAAGAGTGAACCTTTAACGAAAGGGATTAGAGGAAGTTATTTAGTTCATAAGTCTCTGACGCTGCGAGCACATCAAACCAAAGTTTGGTCGATTGTCGCAGATATAGACAAGACTCATTCCGATATCTGTCAGCTTCAATCTGAGCTCTCTGTTCCTGCTAACCTAGCACTATCTTTAGAAAAGAGCATTGCAGATAATCAAAATGAATTAATCACATTAATGTCTGGCGCGGATGCGTGGCAAATAACAGCCGAAGAAAATACCAGCGTTCACCATTATGCCAATGTGTTGTTCAATAACATGCGTGGTGGCGTTTTTGAAAACGGCTATATGTTAGAAAAGGCTGATGTAGTTAAAACTATGGAAAAGGCCAACTCTCAGGTAGCAGGCCGCCATCAAGACTTTTTTGATCAGTTAGGGGATGTTTTCAGCCATTCCGAATTAGTTTCGCACGCTAAAGCGACAGGAGATTCTCAATTAGTTCGATTGAGCTACGAGTATCTACCGCTTACTTTTGGACGTCGTCATGGTGATCCTAGCCGCCCTTGGAACCACTATGAGATTAAGCTCAAAGATGAAAATGGCGAACGCTTACTTTCTTATCAAGGCAACTGGCGTGATATTTTCCAAAACTGGGAAGCGATGGCTCTTAGTTATCCAGGGTTCATCAAATCATTCATCTCTAAGTTTGTTAATGCTTCAACGGTGGATGGTTACAATCCGTATCGAATTACTAAAGATGGTGTAGATTGGGAACTCTTAGAGGCGGATGACCCTTGGAGTAACATTGGTTACTGGGGCGATCATCAAATCATCTATCTATTAAAATTCCTTGAGTTGGCAGACAAATTTGAGCAAAGCGACCTTATCGAATTACTAGAAAGTGACATTTTTAGTTATGCCAATGTGCCTTACGAGCTTTGTGGAGTTCAAGGTCTCTTTGACAACCCTAAAGATACCGTAGAGTTCAACCAAGACCTGCAGGAATTGACAGAGCAACGTGTCAAGAGCTTAGGCAGTGACGGTCGCTTGTTGATGACGGGTGACCAAGAAGTTTATATGGTCAACTTAATGGAGAAGATACTCGTACCTTTGTTGGCAAAATTGAGTAACTTAGTGCTTGATGGTGGTATTTGGCTGAATACACAACGTCCAGAATGGAATGATGCAAACAACGCTATCGTTGGCAACGGTCTGTCAATGGTAACCTTGTACTACATGCGCCGCTATGTTGCCTTTATGCAGCGCCTGTTAGAGAAGTCACCATCTTCATACAGTATTTCCAAAGAAGTGTTTGAGTGGATGTCTTCTGTTACACAGATTGTTTCAGAGGCAAATACAGAGATTCGTCAAGATACGGTAACTCGTCAAACTCGTAAAGCAATGCTGACTAAGCTGGCTAAATCTGCTGCTAACTATCGTGAGCGTGTTTACCGAGTCAATGGATTCTCAGGGAAAACCAAAGTTGAGAAAGAAGCGATTGTTCAATTGATGGGTGCGAGCTTAAAAGTCCTAGATTCTACGATTGCAAACAACTTGCGTGAAGACGGTTTGTACAATGCGTATAACATCTTGAGTTGTTCTGGTGAGAGCTTAATGGTTGAAGAGCTTTACCCTATGCTAGAAGGGCAAGTTGCAGTATTGAGCTCGGGTCTATTATCATCTAAACAAGCGGTTGAGTTGTTGGATAAATTGTTTGCCAGTGACATGTATCGTGCTGATCAAAATAGCTTCATGCTTTACCCTGACCGTGAGCTGGCTTCTTTTATGGACAAAAACTGTTTAGACGCTAAAGACATTGACCAGAGCAAATTGTTAAGCATGATGGTTGTTGCCAAAGATAACCGATTAGTAAACCAAGACAGCAAAGGTTCTTACCACTTCAATTCAAGCTTTGAAAACAAAGGTTTCCTTCAGGCTGCGATTGATGAAATTAAAGCCGATTACCCGTCAATTAGTGATGATGAATTTTGTCATGTATCTAGTTTGTATGAGCGTGTATTCAACCATAAAGCCTTTACTGGGCGTTCGGGAACCATGTTTGGTTATGAAGGTTTAGGTTGTATCTATTGGCATATGGTTTCTAAGTTGCTGCTAGCTGTGCAAGAAAACTATCAGCATGCTTGGAGTATGGACTCTAATAGCCAGGAAACTCTTAAATTAGCGGATTACTATTACAAAGTGAGAGCTGGTATTGGTTTCAACAAAACGCCGGAAAACTACGGTGCGTTTCCGACGGATCCGTATTCTCATACGCCAAAGCACTCTGGAGCACAGCAGCCAGGGATGACAGGGCAAGTTAAGGAAGAAGTGATTACCCGTTTTGGAGAGCTAGGTCTAGAGGTCGTTGATGGCACAATTGTAATTAACCCTTCACTTCTTAGTCCTAAAGAGTTCTTACAAAAAGCGGCGACTTTTGACTGCCAAAATATTGAAGGACAAATGCAGAGCTTTATTGTTCAGGCTGGGCAACTGGCTTTTACTTACTGTCAGGTACCGTTTATTTACCAACTCAATGATGAGCCAACACAGGGTATTGAAGTTCAGTTTAAAGACGGAACAAGTGAGGCATTTGCATCGTTAACGCTAAACCATGAAATGGCTTCACAGCTCTTTTCTCGTAGTGGTCTTATTGAGAAGGTCGTTGTCGTGTTGTCAAAGCACCAGTTACTCTAATTCTAATTTAAAGTGAAATAAAAAGGCTCTAAGTGAATACTTAGAGCCTTTCTTTTAAGTGTAAAAAATGGGGTGCTTGATATACAAAAATCAAAGCTTAGCCACGGACTCTCTTACAATCAATGTCGGGGTTAGTTTGTGCTTCAATGGGTAGTCGCGTTTATTAATTAACGATAAAACACCTTTTGCAGCTTCTTCTCCCATCTCATGAACTGGAAAGTCGACCGTCGATAAGCGAGGACGAATATGCTGGCTATGAGTATCGTTATCGAAGCCTACGACTGAAAGGTCTCGCCCAATAATGAGGTTTCGCTCTGCTGCTACGTCATATACAGCAAGCGCGATATTGTCATTTTGACAGAAAATCGCGGTGATCTCAGGGTCTCGGTCTAACAAGCGTCGCGCAGCTTCGTGGTTGCCTTGATGATCAAAGCGTCCCTCTACAAACAGCCCTGCGTCGTATTCGATACCGAACTCTAACAAGGCATTTCGATACCCTTGAAAGCGATCTCTACTATCAACTTTACTCAACTGGCCTGTGATACAAGCGACTTTTTTATGGCCGTTCTCAAGTAAGTGCTTCGTTGCAAGGTAGCCACCAAGCTCATTATCAATGTAAATACAGCGATCAGAAATCTCAGGAATAAAACGGTTGAGAACAATCATTGTTTCACTGTCTTTCGCTATTTTGATCAGTTCGTCATCACTGAGCTTGTCTGAGTGAACAATGAGGCCATCCACAAGTTTAGATTGCAAAAACTGGATAGAATCGAGCTCTTTGGTTCGTGATTCCTGGCCACTTGTAACGATTAAGTGAATATTATTTTGGCGAACGGTATCTTCGGCTGTATGCATTAATGGTCCATAGAAAGGCCCATCAAGCGAACCAACTAGCATGCCAATGCTATTTGAACGACTGGAGGCTAGAGCTTGTGCAAACGCATTAGGCTTGTAGCCCAGTTGCTCAATAGCTTTGAATACTTTTTCGCGATTGGCTTCCTTTACCGTAGGGTGACCATTTAATGCTCGTGAGACAGTTGATTGAGAAACTTGAGCAAGTTCAGATACTTCTTTAATGGTGATCAATGGTAGTGGCCTTATCTCTACAAGGAGTGAACTAAGCTATATTACCTTCGTGATCAATAAGAGCCTAGCAATCCAATGATTAATATTTAAAAACTCTGAACTGCTTAACGCTAAATTTGAAGGTTAAGCATACAAAGTAAGGTCACGAATATTTCCATATACTCGTTCAAATATCAAGCAAGCGCTTTCTTTGTGTTGTGATAAAAGTGAATCTGTTTTTCTGAGCTTCGTTGTAAGCTATAAAAAATAGAAGCCTGAGAATAAAGGGATTCTAGGATGTTATTCAGATAATCAGGTCACAAAAATTCTTGAGAATCTACACGAACCACAACGAATTTTAGCAAAATGTGAAACTTAACAAGAAAGCGCTTTCTTAAGGTGAGCATTGTCTCTTTTTTGAACTATGCACTTTTATATACTCATTTTGAAACGGTCGTGCATGGCATATTGGGTCCATGCTCGCGGAGTTATTCATTTATCGACTTTCTGTTATGGGCTCCGATACTACGTGTCGCCTGCTTAGAAAGTCGTGATACAAGGAGTTGTAATGCAAGATCTAACCAATCAGGTAAAGATATTAACGTCTTTTATTTCTGCCGCTTTGATGTCTGGCTGCACGGCGATAGAGCTGCCGGTATCCGAAAGTGCTGACTTAGCTCAAACTGAAAAACCGATAGTGCTATCCCATGCTCCAGTTACTTTAAGTCCAGACTGGCAATTGGTGTGGGAAGACCAGTTTAAAGGCGAGCAAATAAATAAACGTAATTGGTCATTAGAAGTGAACTGTTGGGGAGGAGGGAACAATGAACAACAGTGCTACACGGATGATCCTAATAACGCATTTGTTAAAGATGGCTTTTTACACATTGTCGCGCTGAAGCAAAGTCATACTGGGCCTGACAATGCCGAAGGTGCGATTGGCGGAGCAACTAAAACACTCCCTTATACTTCTGCGAGGCTAAGTACAAAAGACAAGCGTGACACCAAATATGGCCGTTATGAAATCAGAGCAAAGTTACCTGGTGGACAAGGTTCATGGCCCGCAATTTGGATGCTGCCAACCGACAATAAATACGGCACATGGGCAGCTTCTGGTGAAATCGATATTATGGAAGCGGTTAACCTAAACACACTTTCAGATGCGGCGGGAGCGAAAAATGATGATCTAGAGAGCCGAGTCTATGGGACGTTACATTACGGACGAAATTGGCCAGACAATGTTTATAAAGGGCAGGCCGCGATATTGCCAAATGGTGTGAACCCAACTGATGGCTTCCATACATACGCGATTGAGTGGGAAGAAGGTGAAATTCGTTGGTATGTCGACAATATTCATTACGCGACTCAAACTCAAGAGGGCTGGTACAGCCAATATGAAGCAGAAGAAGGGAAACTCATTAATGCGAGTGGAGCAGCTCCGTTTGATGAAAAGTTTCATTTGTTATTGAACTTGGCTGTCGGTGGGGCGTGGTCAGCGAACGCAAATGATAAAGGCATCGACGAAGGTTTGTTTCCGAAAACAATGCTAGTTGATTCAGTAAAAGTATACCGTTGTAAGGTTGATCGTTGGAAAGGAAAAGGGTGTGCAAGTCGCTCTGAACATGCAATACAAGTGATAGGGCACGAAGCTCCAGAGATCTTAGCAACCGATGATAGTTATGCTGATGGACCAACGTTGGAAATTTTTACCGAAACTCTTAACGCAAGCTTGGCTTATGCAAGTTATGACCCATTGGATATTGTTGACTATCAAGAGGTGACCGAACCAGATCGTGGAACAGTGCTACAAGTGAATAAGAAAGAAGGTTCAGGAAATATCTATTTTCGTTCTCCTGTAACAAATGTGACACATTGGCAAGAAACGGGTGAACTGGTCTTTGATTTGAAAGTTGAGAGTATGGCCGACGGGGTTGAACTATTGGTTAAGATGGACAGTGGCTGGCCGAAAACAAGTGACTATACCGTGCCGCTATCAGCAATGAATGAATGGAAGACGGTACGTATTCCAATCGCTGACATTTTAAAGAGAGACAACCGTTTTTCTGCTGGGAATCAAGCTGATCCAACAATGATCACTAACCTTTTAGTGTTTGAGCCTCAAGGAGAAATGAGTTTTAAACTAGATAATATTCGATTTGAAAAGTAAGCCTGTTAACAAAAGGGCTTGAATAAAAGTCTGAATATAAAGGGAACATACAATGTATGTTCCCTTTTTTATTTCGACGATTATTTGAGGAAGACAACCGACGGTGTATTTCGAAACTGGTTCTGAGTGATTGAACGGAGCAATTCGTCTTTAATATGTGAACAGTGACATTTTACTTGGTTCCATGATTGTTCGAACAAAATACTTAACATCTCTATTTTTGTGACTTACGCATAAGAAAGCGCTTTCTTTGGTGGGGTTGATCACGGTTTATATTCACGAGATCGATTTATACTCTTTCCATACCAACTGAGCGGTTAAAGCCAATAAGGTTAAGAGTGCATAGTGAATGTGGGCTTAGATTTGATCTTCTTTAAATCTGTTCGATTGGTTTTTTTAAGAAAAATAAAGAAAGCGCTTTCTTTGTGAAAGTATAATTTGGAACATGGAGTTATTATGAAACTTTCTAAGCTTACCCTTGCTTGTTTAGTCGCTACAGCTGGCTTGTCTACTGCACCTGCTGTACATGCCGAAAAATCGGATGGATTTGAATTTCACGGTTATTTCCGTGCTGGTGTTCTATTCAGTGAAAATGATGATTTTAAACGAGCAAAGTTCCCAGCATCTAAAGAGCGTTTAGGTCGATTGGGTGTTGAGTCGGATAGCCACTTTGAAGTTGCACTGCAGAAAAATTTTGAGAATGACGGTGGTCAGAAAATTCGAATCAAAACACGAGCAGCAGCCAACAATGCGGAATATGCAACCAACCAACTTGGTGCCAATGCCGATGCAACCAACAGCGAAATTGGTATGGCAGAAACTTTTGTCGAGTTTGAGGGTGTATCTGAAACCGGTGTTGTATGGGGTGGTAAGCGCTTTTATGGTAAAGATAATTACATCTTTATGACCGACTTTTTCTACACGGATATGTCAGGTACTGGTGTTGGTATTGAAGGTGTTGAGCTAGGTGGTAATAAGTGGGACTTTGCTTATATTGCAAGCGATGACTCTGGCGATACAAGTTTCTGGGGTGACAGCAACAACATCATGCATGCACTTCATGCTGGCGTGAACTTTGGCAGTGTTGAGCTTCACGCTATGGCTAAGTATATGCCAGGCAATATGGTCGATTTAGGTTTTGGTAATGGCCCAGAAGCATTCGCTGAGAATGGCTATGAAATGACGGCAATTGTTCACACTGAGTCTGTCTTTGGGTTGTCAGATAAAGGTTTTACAAAATACATCGCGCAGGCTGGTAAAGGCTTAGGTTCGGGTAATCTTTTAGGCGGTACTCTTACGACTTACAACACGTACAAGCCTGGTAGCGACTATCAAAGTTGGTTAACGACAGGCACGGGTTGTGGTACGTCTTGTTTGAAGGCTGTTGATGAAAACGATGTATCACTACGTGCTTTAGCATGGGGTGGGTACTTTTTTGAAAATGGTGTGAATATTTTCCACTCTCTTCAAACCCAGTACAACGATTTTGACAATGGTGACACAGACGGCTGGGTATCAGCAATGGTGCGACCAACGTTCCCAATTTCAGAAAACTTTTTTATCGCTACCGAAGCTGGTTATATGTACAACTACGAAGACCGTGATGGTGAGTCAAAGAATTCTTATGATTACAAGCTAACAGTAGCACCGACTCTAGTTGTGCACTCTGGCTTCGGTCCATCTCCAGAAATTCGCTTCATGGCATCTTACCTTGATGGTGAAATGCAAGACGGCACGGGTAAAGAGGGCGACTTTGTTGTAGGTATTCAAGCTGACATGTGGTGGTAGAATTTTATACCTTCGGGTCTTTAGTGATATCGAGCATACCGGGGAGTAGTATGACGGCCTTGCCTTTAGGGCGGGCAAGGTTCTCGATATCCTATTTATTGCAATAGTTGAGCTCTATCCTAGCAGCACATAGAGATTCATTTTTATTGCAATGAGTCGCTTATGTTTTGAGTCTATCTCAGTAATTCCTTGCCAAAGGCTACTCATCAACCGCTTCGAGAGAGGCGGTTTTTTTATGCCTGTGCATTTAGTCTTTTAATATTCAAAACTCAGCTCTATGGGAAGAATGTTTCTTTCTAAATTCGCGAGGGCTGCATCCATTTTGGGCCTTAAAACACTTGGAGAAATAGTTGCTGTCAGAAAAGCCGCAAGACTCTGCAATGTGTTGGATGCTTTTGTTGTCGTTTAATAATAAGGTTGCTGAGTGTCGAATTTGAAGGTCTTTGACGTATTGGCTTGGGGATGTATTTAAAAACTGCCTGAATAACCTTTCTAGTTGCCGCTTGCTGATATACGCCGCTTGTGCAATGGTTTCTGTATCTAATCCTACTTCTTTGTAATGATGGTCAATATGTGCGAGAGCACGGCTCAATGCCAGGGTTGTTTTTGGTAAGCTATGGGTCTGTTCTTGATATCGCCGAGCAAGTTCTATCGCAAGTTGCTGCATTGTGCTCGTCAATATGATTTCAAACCCCTGTTCTGCGTTGTCGTATTCCGATTTGATTTGTTGTAGAAGCCCATTGACTCGTTTCAACTGAGAAAGTGATAACGTAAGTTTTGCTTGATATTCAGATGCTTGTCGAGCAATTGGTTCTATCTTGAAAAGCGCTTGATAACCTGGCATTTGCCGCATTGAAGGGACCTCAAAAAAAGGCAATGCTGTATCAAACATCAAGTTTACAATCTTCAGTTTATTTACTTCACAAAATCCATGTTCAATATCCCCATTAATAACAAATACATCTCCTGTACTTAAAGGGTAAGTGTGGCTAGCTACCGTATGCTTTCCACTACCACTCACAACTAAGAAAAGTTCAGAAAAGTCATGGCTATGTACGTCAAAGTCGAAATCGTGATGACCATCGACATAGGCAAATTTTATCTGAGGATATCTCTGATGACTTTGGAGTCTAAACTTGGTTTTCATGTCGCTATTTTACCTATTTTTGTCGCTTATTTGGTAGTTATACGCCGTAGTTAAGATTACTATTTTTTGAACAAAGACAATATTAACTTTTAGAGCGAGAGGTCAAATTTTTGCTCTAAGTAAAAAAATAGTAGGACTTAAAATGAATACTGTGGAAATTCTCGAAGCACAGAAGCAACTTGCACCCATAAGTCGACAAGCGGCTACTGAGGGCATTGTGCTACTAAAAAATAGTGATTCAATATTGCCATTGCAGGCTAGTGATACGGTGTCTCTTTTTGGTCGCTGTCAGATTGATACCTACCGAAGTGGCACAGGATCTGGTGGAGCGGTGAATGTCCCTTATTCAGTTAATGCATTACAGGGCTTGTATGAGAATCCAAACATCAATCTTAATCTCAGTTTGGTGGAGGTATACCAACGTTGGGTCAAGGACAACCCTTTCAATGACGGCGGCGGTGGTTGGGCAGCTGAACCTTGGTTTCAAGATGAAATGCCTCTTTCAGCTTCTGTTGTGATGGATGCCGCCGCCAAATCTAACAAAGCCATTATTTTTATCGGTCGAACAGCGGGTGAGGATCAAGATAATGCACAGCAGCAAGGCAGTTACAATTTAACCGCGCTCGAAATGCAAATGTTGGAGAAAGTGACGGAACATTTTGATGACGTCATTGTGATACTGAACGTGACCAACATTATTGATATGTCATGGGTAAGCTCACTCAAAGATGCAAGGTCGATCAAGGCGATTTTGTATAGCTGGGCTGCAGGCATGGAAGGTGGGCATGCTTTAGCTGATGTTTTATCAGGTGATGTTAGTCCGAGTGGACGTTTGACCGACACTATTGCGCACTCTTTATCTGATTACCCTTCCAGCGCTAGCTTCGGAAATAAAGAACGTAATCTGTACCAAGAAGATATCTATGTCGGGTATCGGTATTTTGAAACTTTCAATCCTAAAGCTGTTCAATTTGAGTTTGGTTTTGGGCTGTCCTACACCCGCTTTTCCAATCAATTAAATGCGCTAATGATTCTTGGTTCTGGCTCTGAACAAGAGCTGGTATTTGATATTGAAGTTAAAAACATAGGTGAGAAATACAGTGGCAAGGATGTTGTTCAATTATATGTTGAAGCGCCTCAAGGTCATCTTGGTAAGCCAACACGAGCACTGATCGGGTTTGTGAAAACACCGACCTTGGACCCGAAAGAAACGGTGTGTTTGACAATTTCATGTCCGCTTTCTTCCTTCGCGTCATTTGATGACTGCGGTAAAACGGGACAGCCAAATAGTTACGTACTTGAAGCTGGAGAATATCACTTTTATCTAGGAGGAAGTGTTCGCCAAGCAAAGCTTGTTAGTGAGAGCGTTAAAATAGAAGAGCTGTTGGTTGTTGAGCAATTAACGGAAGCACTTGCTCCTGTCACCGGATTTAAGAGATTGATCCCCAAAGGCAACGGGAAAAATGGTGTTTACAGTTACGATTACGAATCGGTGCCGCTACGAACTATAGATTTGAGTAAACGTATTCTGAGTGAGCTTCCAAGTTCTATTCCTCTTAGTGAAGATAAGGGAATCCGTTTACTGGATGTTAAGCAGGGGCGAGCGGACATTGACGAATTCATCTCGCAAATGACCGTAAAGCAGTTAGCGGCAATTGTTCGCGGTGAAGGTATGTGCAGTCCTAAGGTGACGCCTGGTACAGCTGCTGCTTTTGGTGGTGTTTCGCCGAGCTTGTTTGATTTAGGCATCCCTGTCGTTGCGGCTGCAGATGGTCCGTCTGGTATCCGAATGGACAGCGGACATAAAGCATCTCAAGTCCCAATTGGTACATTATTAGGCTGTACATGGAACCCGGAGCTGAATGAGAAACTATTTCATTTAGTGGGGAAAGAGATGCAAGCCAATCATATTGATACGTTGCTTGGTCCTGGGATTAACATCCACCGCCACCCTTTGAATGGTCGAAATTTTGAGTATTTCTCAGAAGATCCATTTCTCTCAGGGGTAATAGCTGCATCTCAAACTCTTGGTCTTAAAGCTGCAGGAGTGTGTGGCACAATCAAGCATTTGGTGGCGAATGATCAAGAAACGTCACGGTTTGATGTTGATAGTGTTGTATCACAGAGAGCGCTTCGTGAGATTCACCTGAAGCCTTTTGAGATAGCGGTAAAACAAGGAGGAGCTTCGAGTGTTATGACCTCCTACAATCCTATTAATGGTCACTGGGCTGCATCCAATTACGACCTCAATACTACGATTCTTCGTGGGGAGTGGGGTTATAAAGGGATAGTGATAACGGATTGGTGGGCAAAAATGAATGACCCAATCAAAGGTGGTTCTGAAAGTCGAAGTTACACATCCTTTATGCTTCGCTCTCAAAATGATCTGTATATGGTTGTTGAGCATGATGGTGCGGAAAATAACGTGTCGAATGACGATACGTTACAGGCGCTTGATAACGGAACGTTGAGCTTAGGGGAGTTGCAACGAAGCGCGATGAATATTTGTCGTTTTATTTTGGACTCTCCAGCAATGGGTCGCCCATTAGTCGCTTTTGATCCAGTTAAGAGCTTTGAGGCGACCCAAAATCTTAATAAACAACAGAGGAAAACTGATGGAGACTTTTGCTCTCTGACGGCAGAGCAACATGCAATAGTATTACCACTTAATATCAGAGAAAATCGTAGCATTGTTTTGGAAGTTAAACAGGCTGGTGTGTATCGATGTGCAGGTATTGTTAACTACGATAGCGGCACTTTGGCTCAATCTGCGTGTAGTTTAAGTCTCAATAACGTGTACGCGATGTCTCTATCAGTGAATGGTACTAATGGCGAGACAGTTTCAGTTGAGGGGCTTTCCGTTAAGCTTGATAAAGGCTTTTATTCTTTGGATATTGAATTCATCAAATTAGGCTTAGAATTAGAGCAATTAGAGTTTTCGTTTATGCCTGAATAGGGCTGAGGGATAACAGTCGTTTATTTAACTCTCGTTGCTCAAAAAAGAGGTAAAGTGAGAGAAAATAAACGACTACTTTGCGGCTGAGTTATTGTGCTTTTTGATATTGCTTCATCGCGTCAACAAAGGAGTTTCGCATCCCTTCGATTCCTAATCGCTCAGATTCTTCAACGTAAGTCAGTGCTGCACTAAAATCTCCAGATGAAACCGAGTTTTCTATAAGAGTTTGATAAACCTCTTTCTTATTCAGTGTATTTTCCGTTAATAAATCTGATTGGGCTACGGTTGATTCTGGAATAATTTGTTGGACTCGCTTTTGACGGTTTTGTTCTTCAACAACGGTGGTTACCGCTGTGAATTTAAAATCAAAGGAGACTTTCCCGATTGCTGAATGGGGGATGGCGTAGTCCGTGTTATGAGCTATGTTTGCCTGAATATCGCCAGAACGTATCGCCATATCACTTGGTTTTTCGACAGGAGTTGTTTCTGCGAGTGCTTCGCTGGTTGTGAATACGACCAAGTAAGCAGGAGTCTCGCCGTTTAAGTAACGTTCTTGCAGTTCTATTTGTGCGCCATATCGAGCACCATCAAGCAGGCTAAGTGGCTGGTACTTAATACTTTCATTGCCAATGACATCTAGCGGCTGATAATTTTTGTCTAAGACCAAAAGTGACGGAACAAATGCTGAATAATTAGCATTTGAAGTCACTGAAAAACGAATAGCATCTAGTGTTGTAGGAAGCTTTAGCCCTCCAGCAAAGGATCGGCCAGATTTGAACTCGATTTTAGGGCTTGCTGTGGTGATCGAAACAGATATTTCTTCTGGGTTCGTAATGCTTTGATATTGAATGTTACTCAGGGTTTCGCAGCAGTTTTCGTTGTTTCGTAGCGACTCTAGCCCCGGAGATGTTTTGTGATAGCTAACCGGTGACTCTGTCACTGTTGAGCAGGCGCTTAGTGCGAATACCGCTGGTAGTATTGCTAAATATTTCATAATTTACTCACAGTAAAAAAGCATATCTGATTCAGAGTACTTAATTGATAATAGTGATAGACTACAAGAAAGCGCTTTCTTTTTGAGTGACGAACACCAAATTTAAAGAAATACTCGCTAATAATTAGTACGAATTAGGTAACAGGCTGCCGTTGACCTGTTACCTAGATTGAAAGTTAACGAGAAACCGAACTTAATAATTGAGCAAAGCGATCCCAGGATTTTTGGTCAGCTTCATGATGATAGTTGTTAGACCCGAATACTGTGAAGGCGTGTGGTGCTCCACTATAAGTGATCATTTCATGTGGGACTTTGGTCGATTCGAGTTGAGTAGCAAGGCTACCAAAATCCTGCATTGAGATCATGGCATCTGCCGTTCCATGGAACACGACAACAGGTGCTTTGGTTTGTGAGTAGTCTTGTCCTTTTGGTGTAGATAAACCACCGTGGAAGGTGACATAAGCTTTGGATGGAATCCCTGCTCTCGCGGCTTCCAGGACGGCAGCACCACCAAAACAATAACCCATCATCACATTGTTATCTAAGTTACCGCCAAGCCTTTGCGCTTCCATTGCGCCTGCATTAAGTAGTGCGCGCATTTTTTCCCGGTCTTTATACAACTCGCCCGTGTGTTGCTTTTTATCTTTCACTTCTGTTGGGCGAATGTCTTTGCCAAACAGGTCGATAGCAAACACGTTGTAACCGAGTTCGTTGAGCATCTCAGAACGCTTTTTCTCGTAGTCGGTCAAGCCATCCCAATCGTGTATTAAAAGTACTAGAGGGGCTTGATCGCTGGCTTCGCTCCAGTAACCTTCATAATCCATGCCATCCACCTGGTAGATGACGTTTTCTCCAGAGTGTGCTGCAAAAGGAAGCAAAACCGAAAACAGACCTAGTGTAGTAAGTGCTCGCATACATTAATCCTTCAGGTGACGAGTGGCAATCCAATGGAAAGTATAGATAACGTTATGATTCTCGCCAGATTGTCAGTTTGGCTTTGATGGGTAAAGCAGGGAGGATAGCTGTCTTAAACGGAAGAAACTTATGCGGAAGATACAATCACAGTAGTCGTCACTGTGATTGTTCGAATAACAGGTTTAAGAGGTTTGAACCATTACCAAGTAGGGGCTGTGCTGTTATCGCTGCTAGAAAGACTTGTTCTGATATCAGGATACTTTCGTTGGTAGCGTGGTAACATCGACTCGTTTCCTAAGATGCCACCTTGATGAATATAGATAATGGTTTTAGTCGGATTATCTGCCTGCCATTGATCTAAACAATGCCACATCAATGGATCGTAAAGCAGGTCAAACTCAATGTCGGTTTGCTCCTGCAGATCTAGCCATGTCTGATAGTCCTGTTGATACAGTTTACCAAAGTGATGCTTTTTCGGGAGAGGCAATATCTGCGGATGTTCGCTTTCGCCAAGCTCATTGAATTGTTGAGTGAGGTAGTCACTTCCACCAACACAAGCGCAAGTGAGCACCGGAATATTGTGTAACTTTAGGTGCTTATGAAGATAAAGTGCAGTGCTGCCAGTTCCTGCGGGTAGGGCCACAACAAAATCGTATTGGTTTTCAAAGCGCGTCCAGCTCAGTATTTCCATTGCCAGTTGCTTTACGCCATATTCGGAAAGCTGAGAGCGACCACCCTCAGGTAACACGATGCACTGTGAGTCTGGTTGTCTCACTTGATCAATATACTGTTGTGGATGAAGTTCTGAGCCAGTTTCCTTAACTGAAATGACTTTAGCGCCTAGGTCAATAGCACCACGGTAATTACCGATTGGGCGTTCTTGTAACCATTGAGGTAGGTGGTCGACGTAAAACTCCAGCGTCCAACCTTTAATCTTTGCCAATGCCGCGAGTGAGAACAGAGAGTTCGCTTGCGCTGAGCCGTAGCTGATTAGGGTGGTGATGTCCGGATGATCGTCTTCTAGCAGCTTCATGAACTTGCGGGCTTTATTGCCACAAAAGTGGGAGTGCAGCTGGTCATCACGCTTTAAGAAAAAGGTGTGGTCGTTGTATTGATGTTGAGTTACAGGGCTATTATTTAGTTTCATCGCGCTTAGTAAAAATGCTGACTAAAAAGCCAGCATTTTAAAATCAAATTGGACTTACGAGTATCTAGCAGGTTATTGGCTCTGTAAACCAACTACATCAAGTTTTGACTCGATATTGATCGCTCTAAAAGGTGATTTGAGCTGTGCATCCACCGCAAGTTCGGTTGAACAGTTTGAAGTCCCAATGATAGCGTTGACACAGGTCATCAACAATCAGTAGCCCTAAACCGTGGCCGTTAGGATTGTATTGATCTTGTAAGCCTTCGCCTTGGTCTTCAATCGTGATGCCGTTTTGAGACAAAGTAATTGTCACAGTACCACTATTGGTCGCAGCAATAGCATTCCTTAGTAGGTTACCAATCAGCATGTTCATGATAGCGCTGGTGGCTTGAATGGTCGGCTCAGACTCAACGGTTAATGATATCTCGACCTCTTTGTCAGAGGCCTGTGAAGTGCTTTTTGACACAATAGCTTCTAGTTCTTGTTGGCTAAATAAGCGCAGTGGTGCGTCGTCACTGTTTCTTTCATATCTCACGAGGCCAAGCAAGGCATCGACCATCTCCGACATCTGCACGATGGCGTCATCAATACGCTCAACCTGACGAGATTGAAACTCGGTCGTATCACTACGAAGCAATAGCTTATTAGCACCACGTGCAACCGTTAATGGTGTTCTCAATTCATGGCTTGCGTAGCGTGCAAAGGCTTGTTCTCGCTTGATTAGTGAGTTGATTTCTCGACGATATTGATTGAGTTGATCGGTCAGTTGACGGAATTCAATCGCAGCATCGTCACTTACTCCAAATTCTTCGTTGAGGTTGAGTTTGTTCGACTCAAGCTGTGCAGAGAGAGAGTTAAATGGTTCAATAAGCCGTTTGGATAATCGATAAAGTATTGAACCAAAGCAAAAAATTAGGATAGAGAGCAACGTGAGTATAAACATTGTTGCGTACACTGATTCTGTTTGGTCCAGTTCGATAAGGTCTATTTCAGACAGTAGAATAATAGGGTAGGTTTTTCCTTGGTGTGTGTACTCACCAACATAGACCATGCGCGAGTTTGGTTCTTGACCCACTTCGCCAAGGAAGTTTTCTCTGCCTTTTATAAATTTAGAGTACTCTTCCGGTATGAGAGTTGGGTCATTATAGGCGGTGGTCAGTTCATCTATTCTTAATTCACCATTCTCCCCAGCTTGAAACTGACTGATGGCGTAGTTGCGGTCAATCAGGATTCGCCTTTCGCCGACGCTGTCTTCAGACAAAAACAGTGCAGATATAAAGACCACATAGACAAATGCCGTCACAATCACCGCCATTAAGCCAAAGAAAAGCGCTAAGCGGCCTGTTAGGGTTTTTGTACTAGTGAGAACATTGAGAATCAATTGTAAGACTCCAGGCGGAATCCAACCTTAGGAACCGTAATTAGCATCTGGGTATCAAAGGGCTTATCGAGTTGATTACGCAGTTGGTAGATGTGACTACGTAGCACATCGTTGTTCGGTTCGTCTTCTTCCCATAGCTTGTACGAGATGTCTTCACGCGTTACCACTTCAGGTGCATTCTGGCACAGCATTTCAAGAATGGTATAGGTGGTTGGGTTGAGTGCAAGTAGCTTGTCTTGACGGTAAGCTTTGCGGGTTTTCTGGTCGATGGTGAGCTCGTCAAATTGAAGCTTAGAGGAGGCGACTTTTCCGCGGTAACGGCGAACCAGCGCATTCATCCTTGCTTCGAGAATATCTAAGTCAAAGGGCTTGGTGAGATAGTCATCTGCACCGTGGTCAAAGCCTTTCAGCATATCTTCGCGGCTATCGAGTGCAGTCAGCATCAGGATCGGCGTTGCGTTGCCTTGATCTCGTAGTTTGTTGCAAACTGTCAGTCCATCCATTCGTGGCAACATCAGATCTAAAATAATGATATCAAAAGAGTTATCCATCGCGAGTTGCAGGCCAAGCTCACCATTGTCGGCATAATCGAGTTCCATGCCAATACACTCAAAATAATCAAATAAGACACCTGCAATTTCACGGTTATCTTCGACCAATAGAACTCGTTTCATTTTGATTCTCATACAGAAATAGACACTAACATTATCCTGGGTGAGCGTGAAAAATATGTCAACAACATAACTTTCACTTATGAGCGCGTAAATTGATCTCAGATTAATAAATAGAAGAACGTATTATGTCTGAACTTCATATTAGCCGACCTAAAGAATCCCTCTCGCAGATCCACCCAGCGGTTTTGCTGTCTATCATTGTGCCTTTTTATAACGAACAAGAGGTGTTGGAAGAGTTTCATTCGCGCTTAACCAAGGTGTTAGATAGCCTGCCGATTACCAGTGAGATTGTTTATGTCGATGATGGCAGTAAAGATAACAGCTTAGACGTGGTGAGCTCATTTACTTCTATCAACAGTTCTATTTCTGTTATCGGACTGAGCCGCAATTTTGGTAAAGAGTCGGCGATGAGTGCAGGCTTAGAGCATTGTCGCGGACAAGCGGTGATCTTATTAGATGCAGACTTACAAGACCCACCTGAGTTAATTCCTCAAATGATTGCTAAATGGCGTGAAGGCTATGACGTGGTCAATATGCAGCGCAGCCAGCGTGACGGTGAAACCTGGTTTAAGAAGTTTTCAGCGGCCAGCTTTTATAAAGTGATGAATGCAGCGGCGAAGATTGATGTTCCTGAGAATGTCGGTGACTTCCGACTGCTGAGCCGTGAAGTTGTCGACCATATTAACCAACTTCCAGAACGTAACCGCTACATGAAAGGCATTTTTTCATGGCCGGGTTTTCACCAAGCGACCATTCAATTTAATCGTGATGCGCGTTTCTGTGGGGAGACGAAGTGGAATTACCTTAAGCTGATCGGGTTGGCGATGGATGGCATCACGTCATTCTCTATCCGACCATTGCGTATTGCTACGGCAGTCGGTGGCTTGGTCGCACTGAGTGCGTTTATCTACGGGATGGTTATTGTCTTTAAAACTATGATGTTTGGTGAGCCAATCACAGGATACCCATCCATGATGGTGGTTCAACTTGCCCTCGGCGGCATTCAACTTCTGAGTATCGGTTTAATGGGGGAATACATAGGTCGTATCTTTATTGAAACCAAGAATCGTCCTTTGTATCTGATCCAATCTGTGGTCGATACGCCTGCGTTAAAAACACATTTTAAATTAGAGGAATCGGCATGAGCCTGAATAGAACACATCTATGGTATTTACTGGCTTTTGCACTGGTTCTGAGGCTCTTGTCTTTGGCGACGTATCCGTTGATGGATACCACTGAGGCTCGCTATGGAGAAATGGCACGCCTAATGGTGGAAACCGGCAATTGGTTAACTCCTCAGTTCGATTACGGAATCCCTTTCTGGGGTAAGCCTCCGATGTTTACTTGGATGAGTGCGATTGGCATTGAGCTTTTTGGATTAAGCGAGTTCGCTGTCCGTGCTCCACATTGGTTGGCAGGTTTCGCGACAATTTTATTGGTCGCGTATATGGCAAAGCGTACCGGACAAAGTGCGCTGGTTGCGGCAGTGGTATTGGCGACCTGTGGCATTTTCTCGATTGCTGCCGGTGCTGTAATGACGGATATGGCGCTAACTTTATCTATGACGATTGCGATGCTAGGGTTTTATTTGTGTTGGCAGGGAGAAGGCAGTGACAAGACCAATAGAAATTGGGGATATATCGGTTTCATTGGCTTGGCATTAGGTTTACTTGCAAAAGGCCCTGTGGCCGTTGTCATTATGGGTATCGCAGTTTTTCCTTGGTTAGTGTTACAACATGGCTTCTTTGGTGCTTTCAAAGTGTTATGGCAACGCTTCCCACTGTTGTCTGGATTGGGTGTGATGCTGGCGATAGCCTTGCCTTGGTACATCATGGCAGAAATGGCGACACCGGGCTTTATTGACTACTTTATTGTTGGCGAGCATTTTAAGCGTTTTGTTGTGAGTGGTTGGGAAGGGGATCTTTATGGCTCTGCACACGACCAGACACGAGGCATGATTTGGGTATTCTGGATTCAAGCCGCTGCGCCTTGGTCGATTGTTTTACCGATATTGGCGTTCGTTCGCCGTAAGAAAATCGCTCAAATCAACATTGAGAATCGTGGGCTGTTTTCATTTCTTGTATGTTGGTTAATTTCACCTCTGATTCTATTTACCATGGCAGGTAACATTCTTCCTGCGTATGTGCTCCCGGGGATCCCAGCGCTTGGTTTACTGGTCGCGATGTTAGTGGTGGAAAAAGACAAGAAGTGGTTCTCTAGCGTTGCGCTTGTTTTACCTGTGCTGTTGATGATCGCGATGGTTTACCTGAACTTAGGTAAAGCAAATGAAAAAAGTGACCGTATCATCTTCGAACAAATAACAGATTCATCGCCAAGTTTTTACGTGGGTAAACGACCATTCTCGGGGCAGTTTTACAGCCATGGGCAGGCAAAGAAATTGCTCGATATTGAACAGCTAGATGGTATCGACAAGTTCTACTTGATAGGGAAGAAATCGGAAGTAGAAACCAAGATCAAAGAGAACGCGCTGACCTGTATTTTGGAGCCGACCGTCAAAATAAAGCGAGCTTTGTTCACCTGTCATAGCCAGAACATCAAACCCAATCAATCGTTGAGTCACATTCAAATTGGAAGCTATGGTCAGCCTTAACGCAAGCTTACGCGTTTGCAAAGATAAGCTTCGGGTGTACAGCCAGAGTTTACAATCCCACCATAAGATAATTCGGTTCGCTGTGGTTGGTGTTGGTGGGTTTGTTGTTGATTGCACAGTGTTCTCCTTGCTGCACTACCTTGCCGGGTTGCCTTTGATGAGTGCAAGGATAGGTGCCTTCATTGCTGCCGCCACGACAACTTGGTCGGGCAATCGTGTGCTGACGTTTGAGTTCAAAGGGCAGGGCGGTTGGTCAGATAAGTTGATTCAATGGCAAAAGTTCATGCTGTCAGCATCGATATCGGCAATACCTAATTTGCTGTGTTTTAAGCTGGTGACGCAACTACTACCTCAATTCACAGGGGCTGTATTTATTGCAATGGCGGTGGGGATTTTAGTAGGAATGGTGACGAACTATTTGTTCAGTCAGTATTGGGTTTTCGCCCGCTAGGCTTTCTCAAAAGTCACGTCGCTTTAGATTTCCCAACGAAAGATACAAAAAGCGCAGCTAAACAGCTGCGCTTTGTGTTTTTATGTTCGCTAATGGTATCTGTTTACATACTAGCGTTGTGCAGCTCGTTGACGATTCTTTCCGTTACCAGCCGGCTTTCCACTTTGACCGTTACCGCCTTTATTGCGGTTTGGTTTGCCGTTTCCGCTGCCAGTGCCTTGTGATTGACCACCAGGACCTTTCTTGATGAAGCCAGTTGCTGGTTTACGAGAGTTCCCATTACCGCCACCGTTACCTTGGCCACCATTGCTGTTACCAGTAGGTTTCTTACCCCCTGGTTTTGGCTTATTGCCACCAAGTTTAGAGTGGTTACG
Organism: Vibrio sp. T3Y01; assembly: GCF_013114525.1. NCBI lineage: Bacteria > Pseudomonadati > Pseudomonadota > Gammaproteobacteria > Vibrionales > Vibrionaceae > Vibrio > Vibrio sp. T3Y01. The sequence continues at coordinate 235,740 of NZ_VTXJ01000005.1, forward strand.
TGGCTTCTCACCGCCTAAACCCGGTTGAGATTTGCTGTGTTTAGTAGCAAAACGTTGTGAACCGTGACGACCAGACTTGCGACGCTGCGCTGGTGTTTGGGCATCAAAGTCATCCTCAGGAACCAAGCAACCTGGTTTATCACCGATTAGGTGTTTTTTACCCATTTCGATCAGCGCTTCACGGATCAGTTTCCAGTTCTCTGGATCGTGGTAGCGAAGCAGTGCTTTATGCAGACGACGTTGACGGTCACCTTTTGGCACAGGGATATCTTCACGTTTTTTGTATTTAACGCGTTTCAGAGGGTTTGTCTCTGAGTAGTACATCGACGTTGCGTTACACATTGGCGATGGGTAGAAGTTCTGTACTTGGTCACATTCATACTTGTGCTTTTTCAGCCACAACGCCAGGTTAAGCATGTCTTCATCTTCTGTGCCCGGGTGAGCTGAGATGAAGTAAGGAATTAGGTACTGTTTCTTACCGGCTTCAGCGCTGTACTTCTCGAACATCTCTTTGAAACGATCGTAAGTGCCCATACCCGGCTTCATCATCAGATCCAGAGGGCCTTTCTCAGTATGCTCTGGAGCAATCTTCAAATAGCCACCTACGTGGTGCGTTACAAGCTCACGCACGTATTCTGGTGATTCAATCGCTAAGTCGTAACGAACACCGGAAGCGATCATGATCTTCTTAACGCCTGGTACTTTTCTCGCTGAACGGTACAGGTCGATGGTGTGTTTGTGGTCTGTGTTTAGCTTCTCACAGATTTTCGGGAACACACACGATGGACGGCGACAGTTCACTTCTGCTTTCGGGTCTGAACAACCTAAACGGTACATGTTCGCCGTAGGGCCGCCCAAGTCAGAAATGGTACCAGTAAAGCCAGGTACTTTATCTTTGATGTCTTCGATCTCATCCAAGATAGATTCTTTTGAACGGTTCTGGATGATACGACCTTCATGTTCTGTGATTGAACAGAAAGAACAACCACCAAAACAGCCACGCATGATGTTTACCGAGGTTTTGATCATCTCGTAGGCTGGAATCTTTGCTTTGCCGTACATCGGGTGAGGTACACGCTTATAAGCAAGGCCAAACACGTAATCCATCTCTTCTGTTGCTAGAGGGATTGGTGCTTGGTTAACCCAAAGCTCGCGGTCACCGTGACGTTGAATCAGAGCACGGCCTGAGTACGGGTTTGTCTCTAGGTGTAAGATACGGCTTGCGTGAGCGTAAAGAATACGGTCGTTGTTAAGCTTTTCGAACGCAGGTATACGAACCGCGGTTGTTTTCGCATCGTGACGAGAAGGGCGAATCGTAATTGGTTGCGCCTTTGGTTCTTCATCTTTTTTGGTATCGCATTGCGTTTCCACTTCGTACGGGTTTACTGGTACGTAAGCTTTATTTGGCTTTTCGATACGAGAAGAGTCGATGATCTTGTAACCTTCAGGTGCAGCAGGCAGGTTGATTGCCGTACCACGAATATTGGTGAGGTTAGAGATCTCTTCACCATCAGCAAGGCGGTGTGCCACTTCTACTAGTGCACGTTCTGCGTTACCAAATAGCAGGATGTCCGCTTTTGCATCAAACAGTACAGAGCGACGAACTTTATCCGACCAGTAGTCGTAGTGAGCTACACGACGCAAGCTCGCTTCGATACCACCCAATACGATTGGTGTGCCTTTATAAGCTTCACGACAACGCTGAGAGTAAACCAGAGTTGCACGATCAGGACGCTTACCACCTTCGTTATTTGGCGTGTATGCATCATCGTGACGTAATTTGCGATCAGAGGTATAGCGGTTGATCATGGAGTCCATGTTACCCGCAGTGATGCCGAAGAATAGGTTTGGTTTACCTAGCTTCATGAAGGCACCTTTATTGTCCCACTTCGGTTGAGCGATGATGCCCACTCGGAAGCCTTGAGCTTCAAGAAGACGGCCGATGATAGCCATACCAAAGCTCGGGTGATCAACATAAGCGTCACCAGTTACAATAATAATGTCACAGCTATCCCATCCAAGAGCATCCATCTCCTTTCTACTGGTAGGCAAAAAGGGTGCAGTTCCGTAGCACTCGGCCCAGTATTTTTTGTGTTCGTGAATAGGAGTGATATCGCTGTACATATTTCGACCTCTGATTTTTGAGGCGGGAATTATAGCGGCATGCGCCCTGACTAGCCAGTAGAACATGCCCCTGTTAGTTCTGGTGTCTTTCGCCATTTTGCAGATAAAAACGACAAAAGAGCCAAACAACAGCATAGTTGAAGGCTTGAATAACGTCGCTAATTTGTGATTTTGATTAGTGTTCACAGCAGTTTTTGATATTATTCGGCGAAAATAAGTCTAGATAAGTAGATCCACAATGGTCGAAACATTATTACTGCAATTTGCTCCAATGTTATTAGGAGCTCAACTGATCTTAACCCTGATTCTGGTGAAGGGAGATATTTGCCCAGGGCAACGTGGTCGTATCCACAAAATGTTACCTGCGATTGGCGTACTTTGGTTAGCCGTGGCTTCAGTGAAAATTGAGGCGTTTCTCGTCGTGTTCGCAATCTTTTATTTCTATTCTCAAGTTCAGACTAAGAAAACACGTGATTCGGGCCCGATTTGGGTGATGTATCTGGCGTGTGGTTTAGCGTTGTCTTACGTTGCTATCCAAGCATTTGAGCAACCAACCGTTGTAGGTATTATCACGACATTATTGTTGGTGGTTTTATTGGGTGCGGCGTTTGCTCATCTATTACTGACCATTGCAAGAACGCGCTTACAAGCGTTTCACCGTGTGCTGCCTGTTGTCGGTGTATTGACTGGAATGCTGGTGGTACTAGCGACAGTTGTGAACGTTTACTCGCTTTCTGAAGCTCAGTTAGAGCCTGTTATCTCAGCATTGCTGTTTAGCTTTGCGCTGCTTATCTCTTCAATCGTGGTGTGGTGTTGGCACCTACTGTTTGTTAAAACGCCAGAGAAGGTCCAACTTACGGTGTCATTGCTGATGTTGTTAGCCGCTGTCGTTGGTCTAACACCAATTTGGGCGCTGTAATTACCCGTTTGAGTTAAGAAGTGTGATCTGTTTTTTAGCGAGAGGCGAGTTAGCGTTCTAAACTTAATCTAGTCAGAGTGTTCGTAAGGAGTACGAGATGGATTTAAGCAACGTCAAAAGCCTAGATAGCATTATTTTGCTAGGAATAGTGAACGAAAAACTGCGCTTGGAATGCGACAGTTTTGAAGAACTCATTAGCATGTATGAAATGGATATAGAAAGTGTCGTAGGCAAGCTAGACATGCTTGGTTATCAATACGACCCACTGACGAATCAGTTTAAGTCATACGCAAGATAGTCTATTTTTCGCGATTGAACAGATATCGTAAGATAAGCGTTACTGAACCTAAAAAGTCACAGGTAATCTGTGACTTTTTTGTTTTTGTACTTTGTGTTGATCTAATAACCGATATGGTTAAACGACTTCAATCCCATCCAAGTGGCTCTTACTCTGCTGCCTTGCAGTGCTGAAGAATGCTTGCAGATAACGTTTGTCTTTCTCTGAGTTTCTTACCGCAGCGAATAGCCTTCTTGAAAGCCCTTTACCTAGAGGCTTACTAGCAATTAATCCCTGTCTTGAAAACTCGCTGATTGCCCAGTTTGGCAAGGCTGCGACCCCTAACCCTGCTGATACCATTTGCACTAACATCAAGGTGTTGTCTGCCTGCTTCCACTTCTTCGGTTCAATACCTGCAGGTTGCAAGAAGTGTTTCACCACATCTAGACGCTGCTTTTGAACTGGGTAGGAAAGCATCGTGAGATCGCTAAGATCTTGCGGATCAATGCTTGGTTTCTCGGCCAAAGGAGAGTTAATCGCCGTGATCAAACGCATCTCGAAATCGAAAAGTGGCTCATAGTGGATCTCAGAGCGAGGTTGAATGTCTGAGGTGATCACTAAATCCAACTCGCCGGCCATTAGCGCGGGTAGCGGTTCAAAGCCAAAACCGGACGAGAAATCTAGAGTCACGCTTGGCCAAGCGACTTGATACTCTTTCAATGCAGGCATTAACCATTGGAAGCATGAGTGACACTCGATCGCCATATGCAGACGCCCATTCACGTCCTCTTTGAGGCTCGCCAACTCATTCTCTGCTTTAGCGATTCTTGGTTGAATCTCATCAGCGAGCTTAAGCAAGATCTCCCCCTCTGAGGTGAACTTTACTGGCCGAGTTTTGCGCAGGAACAACTGCCCACCAATACGTGCCTCTAGATCCTTCAATTGATGAGAAAGTGCCGACTGAGTCAGGTGTAGAGAGGTTGCTGTTGCTGTGAGCGAACCGCTATCTCTCAAGGTCGTCAATGTTCGCAGATGTTTAAGCTCTATCATGAGTATTCCTCATATTCCCTAAGCTAATTCAATATTTCTTAATAATCACCCTACGGGTTTTTTTATCATTTGTAAACGTCTAGATGTCCAGATGGATTTAACTATATTCATCTCTGACTCGCTGATGATGAATATTTTTAATAAACAAGATGAATATTTGGACGTTGTTCAGCGATTCGATTCGGTAGATAGTTTAGCCATCCAGACGCCTTTTTATAAAAGAAAGAGCACAATAGGCAATCTGAAAAGAAACTAACAATTATTGAATAAGGAACAGGTTCATGACGACAACAACGCATATTCTTGGCTACCCACGTATCGGTGAAAAGCGCGAACTGAAATTCACACTCGAAAAATACTGGCGTGGTGAAATCAACCAATCAGAACTCAAACAGTTAGGTAGCGAGCTGAGAAATCGTAACTGGAATGTACAAGCTGATGCGAATCTTAGCTTTGCAACTGCGGGTGACTTCGCATGGTACGACCATGTACTGACAACGACTTTGCTATTGGGGCATGTACCAAAGCGTCATGCTGGTGGTAGCGAAGAGGAGAAAGCTTTTCCTGATTTAGATACCTTGTTCCGAGTGGGACGTGGGCAATCACAAATTGAAGCTGCTTGTTGTGGTGGGAAACATGCTTCTGAAGGCACGAAAAACGGTGCAGCGGCGTCAGATATGACCAAGTGGTTCAATACCAACTATCACTACATCGTTCCTGAGTTCAGTAAAGATGATTCGTTTGAGGTGAGCTGGCCACAATTGTTTGATGAAGTGAATGAAGCCGTTCAAGCAGGGCATAAAGTGAAGCCTGTCCTTCTTGGTCCACTGTCTTACTTGTACTTAGGGAAAGAGGTAGAAGAGGGCTTCGACCGCTTAACCTTGTTGCCCCGCTTGCTGACTGCCTACCAAGCGATTTTGGCGAAGCTTGCCAAGTTGGGGGTTGAGTGGGTTCAAATTGATGAGCCAATTCTTGCCCTCGAGCTTGAAAAACAATGGGCTGATTCATTTAAACTGGCATACCAAGTTATTCAAGGGGAAGTGAAACTGCTATTAACCACGTACTTCGACTCGGTGACAGATACTTTAGACAAAATCGTCAAACTACCGGTTAACGGGCTGCATATCGATCTAGCTGCAGCGCCACAGCAGCTTGATGAAGTCGTTAGTCAATTACCGGCGGAGTGGGTGTTGTCTGCTGGTGTGATCAACGGACGCAATGTTTGGCGAGCAGACTTAGCGACTCAACTAGCGAAACTGCAACCGGTGAAAGAGAAGTTAGGCGATAAGCTTTGGGTGGCGAGCTCATGTTCGCTGCTACACAGCCCGGTTGATTTAGAGCTAGAAGATTCGCTTAGCAACGAAGTGAAAAGCTGGTTTGCTTTCGCGAAACAGAAAGTGACGGAGGTGAGCTTATTGGGTGCCGCGCTAGACGGAGATCAAAATGCCATCTTAGCGTGTGAGACTTATAGCCAACCGATTGTTGCTCGGAAAAGCGCGACACACGTAAACAAGCCGCAGGTACAGGCTCGTATTAATACAATCACTAAAGCATTGGCAGAGCGTAGTGCCCCTTATGCAGAACGCGCTGCACACCAGTCTGAAGTGTTGGGTTTACCGTTGTTACCAACCACAACGATAGGTTCGTTCCCACAGACAGGAGAGATTCGTGTTCAACGCAGCGCGTATCGCACCGGAAAATTGAGCGAAGCGGAATACACGACCGCACTAAAAGGTCATATTGTCGACGCGGTGAAGCGTCAAGAAGCACTTGATTTGGATGTGTTGGTGCATGGTGAAGCCGAACGTAACGACATGGTGGAATACTTTGCTGAAAACCTAGCAGGCTTCCAAACCACCAAGTTTGGTTGGGTACAAAGCTATGGCTCTCGCTGCGTGAAACCTGCGATTGCGGTCGCGGATATTGAGCGTGAAAAACCGATGACGGTCGAGTGGACGACTTATGCACAATCTCTGACATCTAAGCAGATGAAAGGCATGTTGACTGGCCCTGTGACAATTCTGTGTTGGACCTTCCCACGTGAAGATATCTCGCGTAAAGAAATTACGAATCAGTTAGCGTTTGCATTACGCGATGAGGTATCTGATTTGCAAGATGCAGGAATCAACATTATCCAAATCGATGAACCAGCTATTCGTGAAGGCCTGCCGCTTAAAAAGCGTGACCATGCAGAATATTTAGAATGGGCGGTAGGTGCTTTTAAGATTTCATCGGCAAGTGCTAAACCAGAAACTCAGATTCATACGCACATGTGTTACAGCGAGTTCAATGAAATCATTGATTCAGTGGCCGCATTAGATGCTGATGTGATTACTATTGAGACGTCTCGCTCGAACATGGAACTGCTTAAAGCGTTTGAAGAGTTCAACTACCCGAACGCGATTGGCCCAGGTGTTTATGATATCCATTCACCAAATATCCCATCGCAAGAGTGGATTATTAGCCTGCTTAAGAAGGCGGCGGAAAAAATACCGGCAGAGCGCTTATGGGCAAACCCAGATTGTGGTCTTAAAACTCGCAATTGGGCAGAAACAGAAGCAGCACTGACTAACTTAGTCTCCGCGACTAAGGAATTGCGTAAAGAGTGGGAATCTGTTGAGGCATAATTTAGTCTAGGATTTTGATTGTTTAATAAAACAAAGGCCTCGCAAATGCGAGGCCCTCTAGTTTTATACTTGTTCGAATCTCGAATCTCGAATCTCGAATCTCGAATCTCGAATCTTAATTAGCGCTCTGGCAAGTATCTTTGCTTATCAGCTTCTCAACCATCAGTTGTCCGCGTGTGTTGCGGATCTTGATGTTGTAAGCCAAGCCCATATCTAGGTTTGCTCTTACTTCTGAGTTAGTACAGTAGCTATTCACACTCATATCGACAACTTGGTTTAAAGGCTTAGCACCTTTAGCATCTTGGTTGTAGATCATCATGATTTCAATCACGGTGTTTTTTGCTAGTACTCGCATAACAGACAGTGGGCCATACTCAATAGGTAGGCCTGCAGATAGCACGCCAGCACGATGCTGCGCCATCATCTCGAGTTGTCTTTGTTGGTCTTGCTCACTTGAAGCACAGCCTGCAAGCAGGATCGCGGCCAGTGAGCTAATAATCCATTTTTTCACATTAAAATACTTTCTTGAATGGTTTTACGATGACATTTTGGTAGACACCAGCGTCGATGTACGGATCTGCGTCTGCCCATGCCTGTGCGTCTTCTACAGAGTTAAACTCAGCGATTACTGTTGAACCTGTGAAACCAGCTTCGCCAGGGTTATCTGAGTCAATCGCTGGCATTGGACCCGCTGTTAATAGGCGGCCTTCATCGTGAAGTGTTTGTAGGCGTTCTAGATGTTGTGGGCGAACACTGAGGCGTTTTTCTAATGAATTTTCGACATCTTGAGAGAAAATCACGTACCACATATTGGCATATCCTTATTTTACTTCACTGAATTTGGGAGATTATAAAATAGCTATCTTGCTAATTTACGCGAACTAATTGGTATTGGAAGAGCTAATGATAAGAAATTGTGAATTGGTGCGAGAGACTTGTATGGTCTTTAGTGGTTTCACTGGTTGAGACTAAAGACCATTCCCGAAGCAAGCTAGCTTATTTCTTGATGGTTCGAGGCTTGCCACTTTCATCAACGGCTACGTAGTTGAACGTTGCACCACATACCTTGTAGCGGTCGCCAATGCCGTGATCCAGGACCGGCTTAACCCAGACTTCTAGGTCGATATTCATCGAGCTACGGCCAATCTTTGTGCAGTCACCATAAACGCACACCACATCACCAACGGATACGGGCTGCTTGAATTCAATGCTCGAAACCGACACGGTAACAATTTTGCCGTTAGAGATCTCTTTCGCCAAGATGCCGCCTGCAAGGTCGAGCTGAGACATTATCCAACCACCGAAGATTTGACCTGCTGCATTGGTATCAGAAGGCATCGCTAATGTGCGAAGAAGTAGGGAACCAATTGGGTTCAAAGTTGATTGAATCGTCATTGTTGTACTCTTGGTGGTATTGATTATCTAAATAAAAACAGAAGTGTTGGTTGGTGAAGCGCATTGGCAAACGAGCGCAATGAACAACAGAGATCAGATAGCCAATGATTTAGTGCGATTTACATTAAATAATAGGCTTTATTTTGACCAGTTTCCGCAACACAAAAAAGCTAACGGCCAATGATCACAAGTATCATTGGCCGCTAGGTATAGCATATTGACAAGAATTGTAACAAAAACGGAATGAGGACTCACCCCTTGGGGTTACTTCTTGTCAGTATTTTTATCAGTTAGCTCTTGCTGCTCTTTTTGGAGCTGTTGATCTTTTGGTAAATGCTTATAGATGTAGACGCCCGTAAGCAGCGTAAATAGTAATGTTGCTATTAGCAGGCCAAACACCTTGAAGTTAACCCATACATCCAATGGTAGGTTAAAAGCAACATATACGTTTATGATTGCGCATAGAGTGAAGAAGAATGTCCATGCCCAGTTGATCTTGCCCCATACAGCATCCGGAAGTGTAATCTCTTTACCCAACATGCCTTTAATCGCAGGTTTACCCATTAGGTGGCTTACGGTTAGGCCAATAGCGAATAGAGCGTAAACGATGGTGACTTTCCACTTTATGAAGTTGTCGTCGTGCAAGAAGATGGTCATTCCACCAAATACCGCAACCATCAGAAACGTTATCACCTGCATTTTTTCTATTTTTTTGTAGATGAAGTACGTCAAAACGATTTGTAGTGCAGAAGCGACAATCAATGCCCCAGTAGCCGTATAGATGTCGTACATCTTGTAAAGCGCGAAGAAAATGATGAGAGGGATGAAATCAAGAATTTGTTTCATATGGACTGAATATCCGGTTAGTTGAGTTACCGACAGTCTAACTAAAATTGTCTCGATGCAAAACAGCTCGAGACAATTGGGTATTAAACTGATTGAAGCTGGCAGAATTTCAACGCATCGATGACGTTTGGTAGCGAGGGATCAGCTTCTTGATATCTTCTAAATAACCTTCGCTCTTCAGATTGTCTAAAGTGTTCTCCAGCTCTTGTTCACTCATCGCGAAGCAGGTGGATTTTCCTGTCGTTAGGTCAAGATACTCGTGATATTCACGCTCAGTAAAGTGGCCGACTCTGTCCATTAACAAGGTTTTAATTCCATGGTGAATTAAGCCGTAATACGTATGTCTTTGTAAGGTCATAGCCTATCCTCCGTGACAAGCTGCAATGATGGTAAGTGATGCAACCTGCTGTATATTGGTTGGGTTATCTATGACAAAGCAATTCAAATGCCATTTTGTCTAGTTTTGCAGAACATTTCCCGTGCCATTCTGAAATGATCTTCATTTCAGATAGTTAAATGAAAGTGTTCTCGCTTCTCACTGAAACAATACGTAGCTGGCGGATAATAGTTTTATTTTGAGAGGCATTTTTCGCCTTCAATTTGAGAATTAATGTGCTGTTGTTGAGTCCAACTGATTCGTTCCCATATCGAAAAGCTTTTGTTTTATGGGTATTAGGCTTTTGGTGATTCGCTAATTGAGATTTGATTCATGTGTAAGCTGGAGAGTTTCAATTTGAGAAACTAATGATGGTAGAAGGTTGTTTTTTGTATCGGTATGCGAAAACTCTTACTGTGTTGTTGTGTGGTGAGCTTATTAAACAGTATCCATATTTTGTTTAACGCTACTTGCTGAATGGCTGTGAACTTGACGTTATAAAGTACGCTGCTGCTATAACGTCAGGTTTATCATGTACCGTATCTTTTTCTTTCAGTTAATTTCTTTGATTACATTGGTGTTTTTCGCATCACAAAAAGCACAAGCTGATGAATCAATTCAACTAGGAATTCAAATCTCAGATTTTGCTCCTTATGCTCAATCACAACAAGGAGAGGTTTCGGGCTTACTGCCTGACTTAGTTGATTTCTACGTGAAAGATGGACTCGATGGTGTGGAGTTTGTTGGTTACCAGTCACCGTCTGAACTCAACAATATGCTAAAAACGGGTGACGTGGACGCCATCATCACGGCAGAGCAAAATGTTTCAAGTGGTGGCGTTATCTACTCGAAACCGATCTTGTCGAGCCGAATGATCAGTTTGAGCAGTGAACCTATTGAGAGTCATTTGCTCATGAAAGGGCGTAAGCTTGCTTACTTTGAAAACTCGAGTAATGCATCGTCTGTGAAGTCCTTACTTCCGTTTTCTTCATTTGAATCATATTCATCATATCAGGATGCGATAGCCGCTGTTGCGCGTGAGAAAGTGCTCGCAATTGTGGATGATGGCGTGTTGTTACACAGTAAGCTGATGAATAGCCCCTATGACGCATCACTGTCTGTGAATTTGCATGATGGCTTGCCTCTGAATAACTACGTTATTGCTTTACTTGATACTCCTGAGAATAGGAAGCTATTGAACATCATCAATACTTCAATTAAACAAGATAAGCCAAATCAAATCGTTAATATCCATAAGAAATGGTTAAACGAAATACAAAGACGTTTACTATTGGTTGTTAGCAAAAATAAGTTGTTATTGACAGAAAAAGAGCAGCAATACCTATCATTGAATCCCAATATTTATGTGTCCTACATTCGAGATTCAAAACCTATTTCATTCGTGAACAGCGAAGGGCAGCCTGATGGTATCTCGATCGATATCTTGAATGAGATCTCTCGACTTACGGGGCTAAACTTCATTTTTGAAAATGACTTTGGTATCGAAGGGAACGATTTACATACGGTTTCTCTACCGCTGATCCATACCAAAGCGACTCCCTTTGCTGGTGTGGATGATCGTCACCTTTACTCGAAACCTTTTATGGTTGAGCCGTGGGCGCTGATTGGTAAAAGCGACAGTAACAAGGTCGATGTGTTTGGTGAGCTTTCTCAGAACGCTATTATCGGTACTACTGACGATAGCGTTGGTTCCCAATTGGCTAAGCGTTATTGCGAAGCTTGCCCAATAAAAAAGTATGACTCGGTTGAGCAAGTGTTAGAGGCGGTTGATAAAGGGCAAGTTGACTCTGCAATGCTCTCTTTATATCTCGCATCACCGCTTCTTCAAGGACAGTATTCAGGGTACTTGCGAGTAATTAGCCTGCTTTCTAAAGACAATGATGTGCCAGTTGCATATAGCGTGGAAGCTAACCAAGAGATATTAGGTAACATCATCAATAAGGCGCTTTTTGCGATTCCACATCATAAATTCCAGCAGATTAAAAAGAATTGGTTAGATGTTTCTTACGAATCTGGAGTCGACACTAAAGATGTGATTCTGGGTGCTGCCATTCTTATTTCTGTCGCATCTGTTCTTATTATGGCAATCATGGCATGGAGCTGGAAATTAAGCCGTGAGGTTGAAGATCGCAAGCGTGCTGAGTCTGCGTTGAAGCATCAAGTCGAGTTCGAGCGTTCACTACTTAACGCAATGCCGTTTCCAATTGTGGTACGTGACCTAGATAACCAACTTGTGAGTTTCAACAGTGTGGCTAGGGCGCTAAAGGATTTTGACTTAATAGAAGAAGCAATCATTAACAATCCAGACGAAGACGCCATGATCCACAAAGGGAATGTTTTGCCTCGTTTGGAAAAAGAGGTGGTCTCGCCATTTGGCAGTAAGCACTACGCATATTGGAAGTGCCCGTACATATCCAATGGAAGTATCGAAGGTTCAGTAACGATTCTCGATGATTTGACTGAATTGTATGAAGCGAAAAAAATCGCCAAAAGTGCGGATGACCGCGTCCAAAAACTCGCGAACAACTTACACGGTGCGGTGATACAACATATCCAGCCTAAGCGAAGCTTACACGATATCGAGTTCGTATTTATCAGTAATGGAATTGAAGAACTTCTTGGGCTGACGCCTTCTCAACTACGTCGTTCTCCTACGAGCTTCTTTGCGCCGCTAAATGCGAAAGACCGCCGTACTCTGATTCGAAAAATACGTTGTGGCAACAAAGATGGAAAGTTGAGTTTGGATATTGGCGTCAATATCGAAAATCAGAATCGTTGGCTTAACCTACAAAGCAAAATATCCGATCGTGGTGATTATTACGAATGGGACTCTGTACTGACGGATATTACCGAGCTAAAGCAGCAGCAAGAAGAGCTCACTCAGGCAAGGCAGAGTGCGATTGAAGCAACAGAAGCGAAATCGAGATTTCTAGCCAACATGAGTCATGAGATCCGAACGCCTCTTGGTGGCATTGTGAGTTTGCTAGAGCTTTCCGAGCAATATGAAGTGGGTCATGAAGTACAAAAGATTCATACAACGTTAAGCCAGTCCGCTAATAACTTATTGCACATCGTTAACGACATCCTTGATTTTTCTAAAATTGAGGCAGGTAAGCTGACTTTGGATTACCAGCCTGCAAGCCTTGATACCTTGACTCTTAGGGTGACTCAACTGCAAGCAAGGCAGGCGCATGCCAAAGGGTTGCAGTTCAAGTTCTGGCTAGACCCTGAGTTAAAAGACTCGGTATTGATGGACGACATCCGCCTCGGTCAAGTACTGAACAACCTGTTGAGCAATGCAATTAAATTTACTGAGCATGGAACTGTTGGTTTGACGACAAAGTTAGTAAGTCAAAACGATGGCCAGCAACAAGTCTGTTTTGAAGTTTTCGATAGCGGAATTGGTATTAGCGAAGAGCATATCCGAAACCTATTTAGACCTTTCGTGCAGGCGGATGAAGGCACCACGAGAAAGTATGGTGGCTCGGGTCTTGGATTGACTATCTCAAAGCAATTGATAGAGCAAATGGGCGGGACGCTGAACGTGACTAGTAAGATGAACTTAGGCTCAACATTTACTATCTCGGTACCTCTAGCATCACTTGATGATAACCAGTATCAAGATATGACAGGTAAAGTCGCTTTGCTCACCAAAACCTTCATGCAGCATCAAGAGTTGGAGAGCTATCTGACATCTTGGGGTATTAAGGTGATTACAAAGAGCGTGCAAACCACGAAAGAGTTAGCGCATTGGCTAGAGACCATTGAGCCTAGCTTTGTGTTCGTCCCTCATGAGCTTGCTCAGGCTATTAATACTCCTGATGAGAACGTGAATTTTATCTGTCTAAGCGAACATGGGATGCTTTCGCCTGCACCTTGTAAGTTAGGTTGGAATTTATCGGCAAACCCATTACTCCCTTCACAGCTAAGACATTGCTTGAGTAATAATCCAACCTTTATCGAAGAAATAGTAAAGGAAGAAAACAACTTACGATTAAGCACCGAATCACGCGAATCGGCGATGGAAAATAATAGGCTGATACTGATTGCGGAAGATCACCCAATCAACCAACAGATCATTATTAAGCAGATAGAGCAGCTAGGTTTTCATGCCGATATGGTGGACAACGGTAGAGAAGCGCTAGCGGCGCTCGATAAGCAAGACTATGGCTTACTTATCACAGACTGTCATATGCCTGAGGTGGATGGCTATGAGCTAACGAAACAGATTCGTTCGAAAGAGCAAAGTCAGAATATACCTCGATTGCCTATCATTGCGCTGACAGCAAACGCCGTTAAGGGTGAAAACGACAAATGTTTTGAGATTGGTATGGATGACTTTTTGTCTAAGCCTACCAAGCTCAAAGTGATTGGTGACACGATCAATAAACATCTTATGAAAGGCACACCGGCTGTTAGCCAGTTAGCGGCCAACGATACGAGTGTTGAACCTAGCCTTACGCCTATTGATATTCAAAACCTGATGGAATTATTTGGAGATCAGGACCTCATCGAGCAGATCATCAAGGATTTTATTCAGAGTCACTGCTCAGACTTGCCTTTGTTACTCACTGCATGTGAGAGCGAGAGCCTCGATGAAATCAAACAAGTTGCCCACAAAATGAAAGGTGCAGCGAAGATGGTTGGCAGTGCTGAGATGGCTGACCAACTGCAACAGCTAGAAGACGCCTCTGCAAACCATAGAGGTGGGTACTTAGAGTATTTCCATGAAGTGGAGCGACTAACGCAGAAGTTACAAAGCTTCTACTCCACGTATGCTCAATAGGCTGAGGGAACACTATGGATAAAAATATTGTTGTAATCGAAGACCACCCCTTTCAGTTGAATGTCATGACCATGGTATTGAACAGCTTGAGTGTCGGCAAGGTTCATTCTTTCGAGTGTGGGTGTAAGGCGTTAGACCACATTGAACAGTCTTCGGTCGACCTAATATTGTGTGACCTCAATATGCCAATGATAGATGGGATCGAATTGCTAAAAAGGTTAGCTAATTTGAACTTCAAGGGCAACATCATCATAACGAGTGCTGAAAACCAAACCGTGCTCGATGCCGCTAGTAAAATGTGTAAGGCATTTAATCTCAATTTAATGGGGGTATTAGAAAAGCCGATTGATCGTGCGCGGCTGCTAGAGCTAGTAAGCAGGGACACTAAAAAAGCAAAGTCGGCTTCAAGTTCAAATCGAGATATCGTGATCACTGATGAGGACATCGTAAAGGCTGTCGAGAACCATGAGATGGTTTTGCACTATCAACCCATCGTTTGTATTCACACGGGAGAATGGAAGGAGAGTGAATCTTTAATTCGTTGGCAGCATCCCCATTATGGTGTCCTTAGTCCATTTTTCTTTTTGACGCGTCTCATTGACTCAGGGTTAATGTTGAATGTATTGAAGCAGTTGCTTGATCAAGCGATTAACGATCAACGTTTCCTATGCAGCCGCAGGTTTGTTTTGAACTTAACAGCGAAAGATATGATCGACGGTGAAATTGTCGATTATATTTTTAAGCTTATCGATTACGGTAGGTTAGATGTTGAACAGATCAAGCTTGAGTTAACGGAGTCCGATTTAGTTGAAAGCGTTGCACTTGCTTTAGCGTCTACAACAAGAATATGTATGCGTGGTATTCCTCTCGCGATTGACGATTTCGGAACGGGTTACTCCTCACTGAAACAACTCGAGGATCTGCCATTTTCTGCATTGAAACTGGATATCGACTTCGTTAAAAACATCCAGCAAAGCCGCTCTAGTCGAGCAATTGTGAGAGCTTCACTTTACCTCGCTAAATTATTGGATTTAACAACCGTAGCTGAGGGCATTGAAGATATATCAATTTGGAAAGATATACGTTCAATGAGTAATAAAGACACACTGGCTCAAGGGTATTTTATTGCGCGTCCGATGCCTGCTGATCAACTGCCTGAGTGGAAAAGTAGCTGGGAAAAGAAAATAACCGAGTTCAATTTACTGGCGTAGGGGTAATAGGGGAGCCATTTAAACATAAAGTGATATTTGTTTAGTGAATATGTTCACCGATAAAAGTGAACTGGCGGTAACATAATTATCAATTTGCGCTAATTCAATAGAACCTTATGCTACTGTCTCGTTATATCAATATAAAAGTACAATTCGTCGTTCTTTTATCTATTATCTCGCTCAGTTTAGCGGCGATAATTACCATCAATGTTTTTATTCATCGCGATAATAGCCAACGACTAACTCAGTTAGAAATAAGTTATTACCCTGCATTAGAGCACGCCACTAAAATTCACTCGCTGTTGCCAAATGTTCAACAGCAGTTCGAAGCCGCTGTGATCATGGAAGATGAGCAGGCTCTCGACTATGCGCGCCAAATATCTTCTGAACTTCAAGTTGAAGCAAGTAAAGGGGCCAATGTTTTACCTTCACAGGCGCAAGCATTTAACAAGGTGTCGAGCTCGCTAAAAAAGTACACGGACTCCGCGTACGCGTTAAGTCTAGATTTTATTAACTTGAATGACTCCTTCGCGAATCTCACAGCAAGATCGAATACGCTCACTGCTGAATATGATTCGTTACTCGCGGCAAGTGAAATGCTGCGCTCGTCAGCGAGTCAAAATGTCGTAAATACCATATTGCACTCAGAGAATGCCGCAAACGACGCTGCTCAGCAGTCAATCTGGCTTGGCGTTTTCTTTGTTTTGTCTGTCTTTGTAGTGGGCTATGCGATTTTCAAATCTGTTATCAGTTCAATTCTGCTCGTCACTGAGAAAATGCAAGCGATCGCAACGGGAGATGGTGATTTAACCGTACGCATCGATTATTCCCGCAAAGACGAAATAGCAACCCTTGTACAAAGCGTTAACCAGTTTATTGAGAAGCTTCAAGGGATCATTGCAAGCACGTTGAGCATTGGGCAGGAGCTTGAGGTTGTGAGCGACAAAATCCGCAGTGAATCCAATCAAACCTTAGCGTTGAACAGCACCCAACGTGACCACATCGAAGAAGTGACTGACGCAGTTAACAATATCATTGCTCTTATTGAACAAGTGGTTGGCTTTGCATCACATGCCGATTCACAAGCTCAAAAGGCCAATGCCAGTGCTCAAACGGGTACCCAAGTCGTTTTGAAAACAAGCCAAGAGATCGAAGAGCTTGCCACCAATATTCGCGATACCGCCGGAAAATTAAAAGAGCTCGACCAAAATGCCAGCAATGTGGGCTCAATCCTCAGCACGATTCAAAGCGTTGCCGAGCAAACCAATCTGCTGGCCCTAAACGCGGCGATTGAAGCAGCTCGAGCAGGAGAGCATGGGCGCGGCTTTGCTGTTGTGTCTGATGAGGTACGTGTACTCGCTAATAACACCCAACAATCAGCAACCGAGATTAATGCCTTACTCGGCGAGCTTAAGTCGGGTTCGAATGCGGCGGTAGGTGCAATGGACCAAGGTCTCGCAAGCTCCTCTCAAGCCGTTGGAGATGCACAAAACGCTGGTGATTACCTATTAGAAATTAGCGGACAGGTTGAAGAGATTACCGAGCTGAATCGTCAGATAGCGAGTACCACTGAACACCAAGCTCGTGCTTCAAAACAAATTCATACCCATATGGATGATTTTAGACAGTGCTCTCACCAAGTGTCTCAGTCTACCGATCAACTAGAAGCTCTGAGCCACCAGTTGAGTGGCATCGTGACAGAGCTGAGTAAATCAACATCACAATTCAAAGTATAACGGAGAACAATAATGACTAACTCCCCATTTCGCTTATTGCCTGTAGCAGTGGCGCTTGCGGCATCGTTTGCTGCACATGCTTCAGATGAGCAAAAATTGGCCGAGCTAGAGAAAAAGGTCGCTATCCTTGAAGCGAAAGAGCAAAACTCAATTGCTGATAAATTTAGTTTCAATGGTTTTGCATCTTTGAACATGCAACTAGGTAATCAAAACCACGGCTTCATGAAGTCGGAGAATAAAGTACGTTTTGATGAAGGTTCTTTGTTTGGTTTACAAGGTGAGTTCGAAGTTAATGAGTCAACTTCAGCCGTTGTTCAAATGGTTGCTCGTGGTAACAAAAAAGAGAACTGGTCTCCAGATATTGAGTGGGCATTCTTAAGCCATAAAGTGACACCAAACTTAACGGTTCGTGGCGGTAAATTACGTTTGCCACTGTTCATGTATTCTGATTATCTAGAAGTGGGTTACGCACAAGTTGGTGTGCGAGTGCCGAATGAAGTGTACGGCTCAGTAGTGCTTACCTCTCTAACGGGCGGTGACTTCATTTATGATGTAGAGCTAGATGACAGTACTCTTTCATTCCAAGGCTTTGCCGGTTCACAGAAATTGTCGGCATCAAAGCATAGCTACAATGCTGATACACAGTTTGATGACATTGCTGGTGGTGTAGTTAACTGGACTGATGATACTTGGACGCTACGTGCTGTGTACGCACAGTCTGTGATCAGCTCTTCAACTAACTGGAATGTAAACAGCAAGCCGGTGTTGAATTCAACGTTTGATGATGAGAAAGCGAAGTTTTACGGTGTTGGTGGTCGATACGAAAACGGCAACCTAATGCTGGTTTCAGAAGTGACGCGAACAACCGTTGAAGGGTTTTACTACGATGTAGATGCAGCTTACTTAACAGCAGCATACCGTCTAGATGAAGTAACGCCTTACATTACCGTGTCACACATGGAAACGCAGGACGATGACGAGCGAAATGCAGAAGCTAACCGTCAGCTTGCAAATGTACTTCAAAACCCAACCAGTGCGTCTGCGAAATACGCATACGGTTCAGCAAAAGCATTAGCTGATAAGCTAAACACACAGCGCACAACATACAGTGTTGGTGCTCGTTGGGACTTCCTACCGAATATTGCGCTAAAAGGTGATATTAGCTACCTAACTGGCTTTGGTTCAACGAATGGTGGTGTAGCGTCGGAATATAAGAACGACGATAACATTTTGTACACTGTAAAAGTTGATGCGGTATTTTAAGGAAGAGAATCATGTTGAAAAAAACATTAGTAGCCGCTGCTCTTCTTAGCAGCATGAACGTATTCGCTGGCCTCGTTGTCGTTGGTAACCCTGCTATGTCTGAGCTTGACGCTTCAACGGTTAAGAAGTTGTACTTAGGAAAAGCGAAGTCACTACAAATCGAAGCGGTTGATTTGGAAGACGGACATCCAAAGAAAGGTGAATTTCACCAAGCTATTACTCAAAAAACCGAAGCGCAGCTGCAAGCATACTGGGCAAAACGCGTATTCACGGGTAAAGGTCAACCACCTAAGGCTGTTGGTCAGGAGAGCCTAGCGAAAGACATGGTTGCTAGCTCGACAAATACGATTGCTTATATCGATGAATCTTTAGTCGATAGTTCAGTTAAAGTGATTTTAAAACTTTAATTTTATATGTGGCGCTCAATATGAGCGCCACTCTTACATTGGCTTACGTTTGAGCTGATCGTCCTTACATTTAAGATAGCTAGCCTTACTTAACCCTTACGTGATATTGCTTAGCTATATGTTATTGTTTCTTAGAGCAATTATTCAGTTTGATTTTAATTACATTATTTAAAACACATATGAAATTTAGATTTCTAAGTTTTGATTATCTAACGGTGTACTAAATGTGTGTTTTTTCATATTGAGATTGTTTCTTAGAGTTATAAAATGTGCGGTAAATGTAAACAAGCGGGTGGGATATAATCTGATGCCAAAAGAAAAAAGAGAAGAAATATTAAGTGCAGCAGAAAAACTATTTATTTCTCAGCCTTATAATAAAGTATCAATTCGCTCTATTGCCAAATCTGCAGGGGTAAGTCCTGCTTTAATTCTTTATTACTTCAATAATAAAGAACAGCTTTTTGATCAGCTCATTGAAGAGCATACAAATCGATTTAAGGAACAGTTTTCAAAATATCAAAGAGTAGAAGGGGTACAGCTACAACAGTTAATCTCAGAGCTTATTGAGTTTTGGGAAAGTGCGCCAAATATATTTTTATTATTCACCCTTGGTGGTAACTCTTTTAATCACGATAATGTTCAAAGGTTGAAAGAATCTAAGTTCGGTTTCATCTATCACAAAACTCTTGAAAACCTCCTTTATTTAGTTGATGGCTGTAACGAATCCAACTTTGATTATTATCAGATGCTGGTAAGTTCACTGGTCTCTCAGCCTTATTTAGAAACAAGACAGCAAAAGTACAACTCTGAGAGTTCGACGTTTAACTTGATGCACTATCAAGAAGTTATCGCGAGCTTGTTTAAAGAAGAGAATAGCTACGCATACTGAGTGACGCGTAGAGCATCAAAAACATTGAAGCCTCCGAATTTAGCTCAGCAATGATCTTATCTTAAAACGCAAAAAAGCCACTCATAGAGTGGCTTTTTGTTTTCCGACGTAATCGAAACTTATGCTTGTTGTTTTTGTAGCTCAGCTTCTTTCGCTTCGTCTTCAATTAGAGAGTCAACGATCACTGCACATGCTGCATCACCAGTGATGTTCAGTGCTGTACGAATCATGTCGAAGATACGGTCTAGAGCGAACAACAGAGGTAGACCTTCGATAGGGATACCAGCCGCTAGAAGAACCGCAACAACTAGGAAAGAAGGACCTGGAACACCTGCTTGGCCAACTGCGCCTAATGTCGATGTTACGATGATAGCAACGTAAGCACCCATAGATAGGTCGATGTTGAACAGCTGTGCGAAGAAGATAGCCACTAGGCCGTAGTAAATTGCGTTACCAGACATGTTGATCGTTGCACCTAGAGGTAGAACGAACGAAGCCGTAGAGTTACGTACACCAAGCTCGTTTTCTACAGTGTCCATGGTTACAGGCAGTGTAGCCATTGAAGATGCTGTTGAAAGAGCAACCGCTTGAGGCTTCTTCATTGCAACTAGGAACTTCTTAGCTGAAGTCTTAGTGAAGATTTGAATCATTAGTGGGTAAGCAACAAAGCCGAAGATTAGGATCGCAGCGATGTAAACAACAAACAGTTTGAATACAACCATTAGTGCGCCAAAACCGAATGTACCAACTGCTTCAGCCATTAGGCCAAATACGCCAAGTGGTGCGATGATCATCACTTTGTTGATCATCCAAACCATAGCATCAACAATCGCGTTTACGCCATTGATGATAGGATCACGTTTTTCTTTCGCTTGCTTAGAAAGTGCGATACCAAAGAATAAGCAGAAAACTAGGATTTGCAGAATGTTTGCTTCGTTCAATGATTGGAAAACGTTAGTAGGGATCATGCCAGTGATGGTTGCCCAAAACGTTGGTAGTTCGCCTTTCGCAGCGTATTCAGAAGAGAACATGCCTTCTACGCCAGAAACATCGATACCACGACCTGGTTCGAACACTTCACCCATTACAAGCGCTAGTGCTACAGCAAGTGCAGACGTTAGTGCAAAGTAACCTAAGGTTGTGATACCAACCTTACCAGCAGATGAGCTGTTGCCTAGGCCTGCTGCACCTGAAATTAGGGCAACCGCAACGAGAGGGATAACCAGCATCTTGATCAAGTTGATGAAGATAGCACCCAGTGGAGCGAACATTGTTGCGCTGTCACCCATCATCGCACCGACTAGGGTACCGATGAACATTGCAATAACGACTTGAACGCCAATGTTGCTTAGTAAACTCTTTTCTTTTAACACTTCCATAACCTCTGTGCTACTAAATATAAAATTCCCAGAACTACTGACCAATGTACGATGTACCATTGGAAAAATATTTCGCGAAGAGTTTTACACGTATCATTTACATTTATCAATATGAGCTGAGATGAAAGTGCGCCAAAAATTGTAGGCTTAACGTTATTTGGTGTTTTTTTATACCAAAGCAAACGTTTGCTTTGGTTTTTTCTTAGAGTGATATTTGGTTGATTTATAAAAGCGTTCTGACTGCGTGTTTTGTGAATGAATTTGGTTGTCTGATGTTGATAAACACCTATTAACATTTTCTTTTCAAGTTAGGGCTTTTTTTGAGCAGGCAGAAGGTGGTGAACTTAAGTGAGTGTGTTGTGCGAAATTTAGCCTGAACTATGCTTAAGGTATCTATTTATTACCAAGATGTTACCTCTGCGCTTTAAATAAAACGTCTATCTAGCATCTCAGTTGTAAGGAGAGGGACATGACTTTTATCTTAAAGTACTTGTTTGCATTTCTTCTGTTGTTCAGCTCTGTGTTTGCTCAGGCCGATGATGTCTGGGTTATTGAGGTGAATGGAGGTATTGGTCCTGCAACCAGTGATTACCTCACAAGAGAGATTGAACAAGCCCACAAAGAGCAAGCCAAGCTCATCATATTAAAAATGAACACGCCCGGCGGGTTAGATACGTCGATGCGTGACATCATCCGAGCCATTACTACTTCACCTGTTCCTGTCGCGACTTGGGTTGGACCTGCCGGTTCACGTGCGGCAAGTGCAGGGACTTACATTTTGCTTGCTAGCCACATCGCTTCTATGGCTCCCGGAACCAATTTGGGTGCAGCTACTCCAGTGTCACTTGGCGGAGGGAAAGCGCCAACCAATCCGTTATCTCCACAAGATGACACCAATAAAGACGACAATGCCACTGCCGATGAGCAGGGTGCACTCAAAGAAGAGAGTTCAGAGCAGGTAAAAGCGACCACCGCGATGGAGAAGAAGGTGATTAATGACGCTGCGGCTTACATTGTCAGTTTGGCGAAGCTACACAATCGAAATGAAGAGTGGGCAGAAAAAGCGGTAAGAGAAGCGGCGAGTTTGGATTCCGAGAATGCCCTTGAGCTGAATGTGATTGATTTTGTTGCCAGTGACCTGCAACAGCTGGTGGAAATGAGTAACGGTCGCACCATCATGATTAATGGCATCAATCAGGACATAGAACTTAATGACGTGGCCTTTGTCGAGCGAGAACAAGATTGGCGCTTTAGTTTGCTTTCTGTGATTACGAATCCAAACGTCGCTTATATCTTAATGCTGATTGGTATTTATGGTCTGCTGCTTGAGTTTTATAACCCAGGTGTCGGGTTGCCAGGGGTGCTTGGTGGCATCTGTTTGGTGCTGGCGATGTATTCCTTACAAATGTTGCCTGTGAGCTATGCAGGTCTCGCCCTCATTTTGCTCGGTATCGCCTTGATGGTCGCCGAAGCCTTTAGTCCGAGTTTTGGTATTTTCGGCTTGGGTGGCGTAGCTGCGTTTTCACTCGGTTCCATCATGTTGATGGACACTGAAGTACCTGGCTACCAAATCGCATTACCGCTAATTATCGGGATAAGTTTGTTCTCCGTTGCCTTTATCGTCGTAACACTCTCTATGTTAGCTCGAGTAAGAAGCAAGCCTGTGACCACTGGGATGGAAGCGGTGGTCGGTGAGACAGGCAAGGTAGTCAGCGGTTTTCCTGGCGCGGGGCGAGTGCTTGTTGCTGGCGAAATTTGGCAAGCTCAATGCACCAGTGAACTGCAAGCAGGGCAGAATATCAGAGTCACCAAGCTAACAGGGCTTTCTTTAGATGTTGAAGCTCTTCCTGATGAGACATCATCGAAAATTGGTTAGTGCTTGATGAGAGGATCAACTCGAAAGAATTATTCATTGTTGAGTCATCGTTACCATTAGGGGGCGGTTATGTTTATACACACTATAGGTATTGTCATCGTGCTGGTTGTCTTGCTGATCGCCAGTATGTTCAGAGTACTACGCGAGTACGAGCGTGCAGTGGTCTTCTTCCTCGGGCGCTTTTATGACGTGAAAGGGCCAGGATTAATTATCATCATTCCTTTCATTCAACAAATGGTGCGAGTCGATCTACGAACCATTGTATTGGATGTTCCCACACAAGATTTGATCACCAGAGATAACGTGTCAGTGAAGGTTAACGCTGTGGTTTACTTCAGAGTGCTGGATCCTAAGATGGCGATCAATAATGTTGAGAACTATCTCGAAGCGACCAGTCAGCTTTCTCAAACCACACTGAGATCGGTTTTAGGTCAGCATGAGTTAGATGAATTGTTGTCTGAACGTGAAGAGCTCAACAGAGATCTCCAATCGATTCTTGATCAACACACCGATAACTGGGGGATCAAGATCGCCAACGTTGAGATCAAGCATGTCGATCTGGATGACAGCATGGTGCGTGCTCTGGCTAAACAAGCAGAGGCAGAACGTTCTCGTCGAGCTAAGGTAATACACGCGACTGGTGAGCTTGAAGCATCCACCAAGCTAAGGGAAGCCGCCGATGTGCTAAACAAAGCGCCTAATGCCATCCAATTGCGTTATATGCAGACATTGACCGAAGTGGCGAATGAGCGTACCACCACCATCGTATTTCCCATGCCTGTCGATTTAGTGGATAAAATCACTGATCCAATAAAAGCGACGCTAAATGAGGCTGCGATTAAGAAAGCGATGAAATCCGATGATTAGCCAGGGTTTCTAGCGGCAATAAAAAAGGCGCCACATCTGTGGCGCCTTTTGAATTTAACGTCGTGTTTAGTAGGTGCTAACCATTACTTCTGTGTTGCCGCTTTCATCGGCGCAACGAACTCTGCTAGTGTTTTAAGCATTTCTTCTGGTTGTTCAACGTTGTTTTCAATGATTTTCACAACCGCTGAGCCAGAGATTGCGCCGGCAGCACCTGCTTGAATAGCTTCTTTTACCTGCTCAGGAGCCGAGATACCGAAACCAAGCAGTGCCGGTGGCGCATCAAACTTGTTCAAACGGTCAAGCAGTGCGGTTACTGGCATGTTTGCTTTAGTTTCTGCGCCTGTTACGCCAGCACGAGAAAGTAGGTAAGTGTAGCCACCACCTAGTTCTGAAACAGACTTGAGCGTTTCATCACTCGCTGTTGGCGGAGCAATGAAGATTGGGTGAACACCAAACTTCTTCGCTGCCGCAACAAACTCACCACTTTCGTTGGTTGGTACGTCTGCAATCAATACTGAATCGATACCAGCATTCGCACAACGCTCGTAGAAGTTCTCAATACCACGTGCGTAAACCAAGTTCGCGTACATCAGTAGGCCAATTGGTAGCTCTGGGTATTTCGCGCGGATTTGACCAATAAGATTAAAACACACATCCGGCGTTACTTTAGAATCTAACGCACGAATGTTCGCACCTTGGATTGTTGGACCATCAGCCAGTGGATCTGAGAATGGGATACCAAGTTCAAGGGCGTCAGCACCTGCTTCAACCAAAGTTTCCATGATCTTAATAGACTGTTCAGCGTTAGGATCGCCAACCGTTACGAATGGTACAAATGCACCCTGATTCTTTTCAGCTAAGCGAGTGAATAGTGATTGATAGCGATCCATTATAGTGCTCCTTTCTCTTTAAGGATGTCGTGTACAGAGAAAATGTCTTTGTCACCACGACCAGACAAGTTAACGACTAATAGTTGTTCTTTTTCTGGTTCGTCGTGAGCCATTTTAATTGCATGAGCTAAAGCATGAGATGACTCTAGCGCTGCGAGGATACCTTCATTACGTGCGATAGATTGGAACGCTTCTAGCGCTTCATCATCGGTTACGTTTTCGTATTCAGCACGGCCAATTGCGTTCAGGTGCGCGTGTTGAGGGCCAACTGATGGGAAATCTAGCCCCGCAGATACAGAGTAAGACTCTTCTACTTGGCCGTTCTCATCTTGCATCAACGGTGCTTTCATACCAAAGAAGATACCCGTTTTACCATGTTTAAGCGGCGCGCCGTGTTGGTCGGTATCAATACCTTTACCCGCTGGCTCAACACCGATTAAGCGAACCGTTTCTTCTTCGATAAAATCAGCGAACATACCGATAGCGTTTGAACCGCCGCCAACACAAGCGATAACAGCATCAGGAAGGCGACCTTCACGAGCTAGAATTTGGTTCTTGGTTTCTTCACCAATCATGCGTTGGAAGTCACGAACGATGGTTGGGAATGGGTGAGGACCTGCAGCCGTACCTAGTAGGTAGTGTGCATCTTCATAAGTTGCAGACCAGTCACGAAGTGCTTCGTTACATGCATCTTTTAGCGTAGAAGAACCAGAATGAACAGGGATAACCTCTGCGCCCATTAGCTTCATACGGAACACGTTCGGGCTTTGACGTTCAACGTCTTTAGCACCCATGTAAACGCGACACTTAAGACCCAATAGAGCACAAGCGAGAGCCGTCGCAACACCGTGTTGACCCGCACCTGTTTCAGCGATGATTTCATTTTTGCCCATACGCTTAGCAAGTAGAGCCTGACCAAGTACCTGGTTGGTTTTGTGTGCACCACCGTGAAGTAGGTCTTCACGTTTTAGGTAAAGTTTGGTCTTTGTACCTTTAGTTAGGTTGCGAGTTAGCGTTAGTGCCGTTGGACGACCCGCGTACTCTTGAAGAAGCGTCATGAATTCACTGCGGAACTCAGGATCGGCTTGTGCATCGATAAATGCTTGTTCAAGTTGGTCTAGTGCTGGCACTAGGATCTGCGGTACGTATTGACCACCGTATTCACCGAAGTAGGCATCGAGTTTAGCCATTATCTTATTCCTTCAATTCTATTGGCGTGTCTTCACACCAAGTCTTTTAGTCTTGTTTGAGCCTCGCTAAGGCAAAGCTCACAAATATGTTTTAATTTCCGCTTTCTAGCTCTAGTGCTGATTATTGCTTTTAAAAGCCTGACTAGTAATTACGAATCTCTGCAAAAGCGCGTTGCAGTTTGTCTGCGTCTTTTTTACCTGGAGCAGATTCAACACCAGAATTTAGGTCTAACCCTAAACAGCCCAACTTAGCCGCTTGGTTAGCATTTTCTGGGTTTAGACCACCGGCCAACATGATTGCGTTTTGGTTGTTGATCAGGCTCCAATCGAACGCTTGACCGGTACCGCCAGTTTGAGAACCCACTTTAGTATCTAGCAGGTGACGAGTCACGTTGCTTTCCAGTAATTCTGGTAACGCGCTCTCTGCGTCGCAAGCCACACCGTAAGCTTTCCAGATCTCAACTTTTTCAGGCAGTGATTGTTTTAGCTCATCAACATAGGCTTGAGACTCATCTCCGTGCAGTTGTACAGCGAACAAACCGAGCTCAGAAACCGTGTTAGCCACATCTGCCACGCTGTGGTTTTGGAACACACCCACGTAGTTCAATGGCGCACCGCTCATCGTTAAACGAGCCGCTTCGATATCCACATGACGCTTAGACGCTTCCACGAAAATCAGACCACCGAATACCGCGCCAGCTTGATACGCTTTGGCAGCATCGTCAGGATGAGTTAAACCACACACCTTGTTTTCGCCTAGCGTTACTTTACGAACGGCCAGTTCAAGGTTCTTTTCAGCCATAAGAGAGCTACCAATTAGGAAGCCATCTGCAAATGTTGAAAGGTCACGCACTTGTTGGTGTGTGTAGATACCAGACTCTGAAATTACGACTGCATTAGGTGCTAGTTCACGCAGTAGTGGGGCTAGTTCTTTTGTACGATTCAAATCCGTCGACAGGTCACGCAGGTTACGGTTGTTAATGCCGATCACCTTAGCGTTCAGAGCGACTGCGCGATGCAACTCTTCTTCGTTGCTGACTTCAGTAAGGACACCCATGTTGAGTGAGTGAGCAACCTCAGCAAGAGCTTGGTACTCTTCGTCATTCAGCACCGATAGCATCAACAAGATAGCATCTGCCGAGTAGTGACGAGCTAAGTAAACTTGGTAGGTATCCACCATGAAGTCTTTACACAGGATTGGCTGCTTAGCGATGCTGCGAACCTTAGGTAAAAACTCAAAGTCACCTTGGAAGTATTTTTCGTCGGTCAGCACTGAAATTGCGTTAGCGTGGTTGTTGTAAACCGATGCAATGTAGTCCAGGTCGAACTCGTCACGGATCAAACCTTTTGACGGTGATGCCTTTTTACATTCAGTAATGAAAACCGTCTGTTCGCCGCTCAGTGCATCATAAAAACTGCGGTCTGCTGCGGTTAACGCTGCTTTAAATCCTTCCAGTGGCTGAGCTTGTTTACGCGCTTCAACCCATTGGTATTTATCACGAACGATTTTTGCTAATACTTCCGCCATTTCAGCTTCTTTAACTGAAACGTGGGTCGACAGTTTTTCGGTAGTCTGTGTCATGTTCTTTGTCTCAATTCGTCGTTCGTTAAGCGTGAGCAGCAAGCTTTTGTACAAGCTCGTAGGCTTTGCCAGAGTTCATCGCGTCAATGGCCTGTTGTGCGTTGGCTTTTAGGTCTTCGTGACCAAATAGGCGCATCAATAGAGCAACGTTTACGGCTACTGCGCCAACTTGGGCTTCAGTGCCTTTACCCGTCAGGATATCTGTTGTGATAGCTTTGTTTTCTTCTGGCTCCCCGCCCTTGATAGCTTCAAGCGGGTGAGTGTTCAAACCAAAGTCTGCTGGTGTCACAGTATATTCGTGAATTGCACCATCTTTAATTTCAGCAACGATGGTTTCTCCGTGAATGGCTACTTCGTCAAGTCCGCTACCGTGAACAACCGCCGCGCGCTTCATACCCATTTGCAGCATGGTTTCTGCGATAGGGCGAACAAGCTCTTTGCTGTAAACACCCATTAGCTCGATGTTAGGGCGAGCAGGGTTAATCAGTGGGCCAAGGATATTGAAGATAGTACGTGTTTTCATCGTTTGACGAACTGGCATCGCGTGACGCACGCCACCGTGGTATTGCGGAGCAAATAGGAATGCTACGCCAAGCTCATCGACAGCCGTACGCGTGTCTTCCGCCGTCATCGCTAGGTTGATGCCAAACGAATCCAGTAGGTCAGAAGAGCCTGATTTGCTCGATACACTGCGGTTACCGTGTTTCGCGACTTTTAAACCACATGCTGCAGCAACGAATGCTGAAGTCGTCGAAATATTAATGGTGTTATGACCGTCGCCACCTGTACCTACGATGTCTGCAAAATCATAATCTGGGCGTGGGAACGGGTTTGCATTAGCAAGCAGTGCTTTCGCCGCACCGGCGATTTCGTCCGGTGTCTCGCCTTTGATTTTCAGTGCAGTCAGTGCAGAAGCCATCAGGATTGGGTCTAGTTCACCCTTGATGATAACGTCGAATAACTGTTGGCTTTCTTCTTGAGTAAGAGACTGCTGTTCGTAAAGTTTATTAATCTGTTCCATGATCGTTTCCTAGTTAGCCTTTTTATCAAGAGTGTCGTTCTTCTCAAGAGCCCATTCGATAGCGTTCGCTAGAAGCGTTGCACCGTAGGTTGTCATAATTGATTCTGGGTGGAATTGGAATCCACATACTTTGTCTTGTTCTTGAACCACAGACATGACCAAACCATCGACTTCAGCGGTTACCGTTAGGCTATCTGATACATGGGTAGCAACCAGAGAGTGGTAGCGAGCAATAGCCAGTGGAGAAGGTAAGCCTTGGTAAGTCGCATGATTTTGGTGCTCCATCATCGACACCTTACCATGAATGATTTCGCCTGCGCCTGCAACGGTGCCTCCATAAGCTTCAACGATCGCTTGGTGACCTAAGCAGATACCAATCATTGGCACCTTGCCTTTTAGCAGCTGAATTAACTCAGGCATGCAGCCCGCGTCTGCTGGAGCGCCAGGACCTGGTGAAAGTAGAGCAACAGGGTTGTCTAGTTCGTTGATTGCCGCTTCCACTACCTTTGCAGAGATGTTGTTACGGTATATTTTTACGTTGTGACCCAATGAGCGGAACTGGTCTACAAGGTTGTAAGTGAACGAGTCGAAGTTATCGATGAATACAATATCAGCCATGATTACGACTCCTTCTTGTTAGAGATGGTTTTAGTATGTGCAGCTTGAATCGCTGAGATGACCGCTTGCGCTTTGCCGCGAGTTTCATCGGCTTCTGCTTGTGGATCTGAGTCGAACACTACACCTGCGCCAGCTTGCACTTGTGCCACACCACCTTCAACGTAAGCAGAACGAATTACGATACAGGTATCTAACGTGCCTTCACCTGTTAGGTAACCTACCGCACCGCCATAGCTACCACGACGCGTTTTTTCTACATCACGGATAAGCTGCATTGCACGGATTTTTGGCGCGCCTGTTAGGGTGCCCATATTCATACAAGCTTGGTAAGCGTGTAGGGCATCTAAATCTTCACGTAGCTGACCAACAACACGAGAAACCAAGTGCATGACATGGCTGTAGCGGTCTACTTTTAGCAGGTCTGCCACGTGGCGAGTGCCAGCTTCGGCAATGCGCGCTACGTCGTTACGAGCTAGGTCGACAAGCATCATGTGTTCTGCGTTTTCTTTCTTGTCGGTGCGCAGTTCAAGCTCGATACGGCTGTCAAGGTCGAAATCGATTTGACCATCAGGACGCTTACCGCGACGACGAGTACCCGCAATTGGGTAGATCTCAATTTGGTTGGTTTCAGTTTCGTATTTCAGCGCGCTTTCTGGAGAAGCACCAAACAGCGTAAATAGCTCATCTTGCATGTAGAACATGTAAGGACTTGGGTTGCTTTGCTTAAGCTCTTTGTAAGCTGCCAGTGGAGCAGGGCAAGGCAGCGTGAAGCGGCGTGATGGTACTACTTGGAACACATCGCCTTTTACTACGTATTCTTTTAGGTCACGAACCGTTTGACAGAAATCTTCATCAGAAACGCTTGGTACCGCTTCCACGTTGTCTAGTGGCGTCACTTCCGTGATGGCTTTTAGTGACTGACATTGTGTTTGAATGTCGGCTAAACGCTCAGTTAGCTGCGCTTTGATGCTTTCATCGTTAGTGAACAAGCTTGCATGAAGCAGGCCTTGGTTCTCTTGGTGGTCGAAACGAAGCAGGGTTTCAGCCACGTAGAATACAAAGTCAGGGCAGTTGTTGGTTGCTTCAGCATCGCCTAGCGGTTCAAAGTTCGCCACGATGTCGTAAGCGAATAGGCCAGCCATGAATAACGCGTGCTTATTATTAGCGTCTTGCTCAAAGCTGTGCTGAACCAAACGTAGTGCATCGAAAGAAGAAGCTTCTCTTAAGCGTGAGTCTTCGTCTAATTCGTTGCTCGGCTCAACAAAAGTCAGCGTCAGTAAGTTATCCGTCAAATCAGATTTAATCTCTGCTTTCACGTTTTGAGTTAGATGTTCGATAAGCGCTTGACCGTTTTGAGTCAACGCTTGAAAGGTTACTTCATGTTCGCGACAAACAATGCGAACAGCAGAGTCGATAAGGAGTAGGCTTGTCAGGTTCTGTTTAGATTCAATCTCAGCAGATTCCAACAGCAAACTGTCTGTTTTGTTTTCACACAAGGTATGGAAAACACTGGTTGGATCTTGCGAGTAAGGAACTGAAGAATTGATGACCTCAATGGTTCCCAGCTTTTTGATTTCAATGGCCTTGTTCACAAGACCTCCTTTATGATTCTTTAAATTTCCTGCCGTACATAGTCGCATAAAGATACCTTTCACCCAATCTAGAATATGGTCAATTCGATGATTTGTTAGTCAGTTGAATGTGAGATGTTCGACAAATTAAAAAGCCCGCTATGGAAGCGGGCTTAGTGATAACTTTTTTATAAACAAACTGTTTAATTAGAAGTATACGTTAGCCCACCAAGAACTTGTCCAAGTGCGCCACCAATTAAGCTCTGAACTTGCTTCTACTGAAGAAAGTTCTAAAACTTTATCTTTATGGTCTTGGTTAAATTCTTGTAACATGGTGAACCTATCAAATGTGATACTTCGTATTTGTGTACTAGTTAACTAGTTTTCTGCTTGCGGGTCAAGTGTGTTGACACAAATATAACGATAAAAATTGAAAACAATGAAAAAGAATATATGAGAATTGATCTACATAGTCATACAACAGCCTCAGATGGCCGACTTACTCCACCTGAGCTAATTGACCGAGCGCTAAGCTTTAACATCGAAGCGTTAGCGATTACAGATCATGATACGACGGATGGGCTTGCTGAAGCGCGCAACTATATTGCGGATAACAATCTTCCTATTCAGCTGATAAATGGCATCGAAATCTCCACAGTATGGCAAAACAAAGATATTCATATTGTTGGTTTAAACGTCGACCCTGAGTCACCAGAGCTGAAAGCTCTTATTGAACAACAGAAGCAGCACCGTATTGGCCGTGCCGAACTGATTGCCCAGCGCCTTGAGAAAGCAACACGCGAAGGGGTATTAGAAGAGGTTAAGTTGATTGCTGGCGATGCACCGATCACTCGCGCCCATTTTGCTAAGTGGCTAGTCGATAACGGTTATGCGAAAACCATGCAGCAAGTGTTCAAAAAGTTTCTTACTCGCAATAACCCGGGTTACGTGCCACCAACTTGGTGCTCAATGAGTGATGCTGTCACGGCCATTCACGCCGCTGGTGGACAAGCGGTATTAGCGCACCCAGGCCGATATGGTTTTACTGCTAAGTGGGTTAAGCGTCTACTGACTGCATTTGTTGAGGCAAAAGGCGACGCGATGGAAGTGGCACAACCTCAACAAGCACAACAAGAAAGACGCACTCTTGCGGATTATGCTATACAATACAAACTATTAGCCTCCCAAGGCAGCGACTTCCATTATCCATCTCCTTGGATGGAACTTGGACGCAATCTCTGGCTACCTTCTGGGGTCGAAGAAGTATGGAAAGATTGGGAGTTTCAAACGGTTTCACCATCTGATAGCGATGTCAGTATCTAAGTGAAGCCGCTCCTTCTGATGATAGAGTCGAGAGATTCGATAACGAGGATCAATAATGAGCCAGTTTTTTTATGTACACCCAGATAACCCACAAGCACGTTTAATCAATCAAGCGGTTGCGATTGTTCGTAATGGCGGTGTTGTGGTTTATCCAACAGACTCAGGCTATGCGCTGGGTTGTCAGCTTGAGAACAAACAAGCACTAGAACGTATTTGTAAGATTCGTCGTATCGACGATAAGCATAACTTCACTCTGTTATGCCGTGACTTGTCTGAGCTGTCACTGTATGCACGCGTAGATAACGTTGCTTTTCGTCTGCTTAAGGCTCATACGCCAGGTGCTTATACGTTTATTTTTAAAGCGACCAAAGAAGTGCCAAAGCGTTTGATGAACGCGAAACGTAAAACCATTGGTATTCGTGTACCAGACAACAAGATCGCTCTAGACCTGTTAGAAGCGATGGGTGAGCCATTGATGTCTACGTCTCTTATCTTACCGGGTAATGAGACAACAGAGTCGGATCCAGAAGAAATTCGCGACAGCCTAGAACACGCTGTTGATGTTATTTTGAATGGTGGCTACTTAGGTGAACAACCGACCACAGTGATTGACTTCAGCGACGATGATGCTGTCATTCTGCGCCGTGGTGCCGGTGATCCGGCGCCGTTTGAATAATCGCATTACTGGTTAACAGTCTGTAACGATACAGAGCGCCTGCCATAAGTAAATAACAAGTGCTTTTTGGCAGGTAATTTGCGATAATACGCGACCGCGATTTGGTCGCGAAAAATTCATTCGACGTCTGTGAAGACGACAATTAGGTAGAAAAGAGTAAATGAGCGAAAAATTACAGAAGGTTTTAGCGCGAGCTGGTCACGGTTCTCGTCGTGAACTAGAAGGTTTAATCAAATCTGGCCGTGTAAGTGTTAACGGGCAAGTTGCGAAACTGGGCGAGCGTCTTGAAGACGAGAACTCAGTGATCCGTATCGATGGCCATACTGTTTCAGGTAAAGCGTCTGAAGAAGTGGTTTGTCGTGTACTTGCTTACTACAAACCTGAAGGTGAGCTATGTACTCGTCATGATCCTGAAGGTCGCCGCACAGTTTTCGATCGTCTACCTAAGATCCGTGGTTCTCGTTGGATTTCGGTTGGTCGTCTTGATGCGAACACGTCTGGTCTTTTGCTTTTCACAACCGATGGTGAACTTGCAAACCGTCTAATGCACCCAAGCCGTCAGGTTGAGCGTGAGTACCTAGTACGTGTATTTGGTGAAGTTACTGAGCAGAAGGTTAAGAACCTTGTGCGCGGTGTTGAACTAGAAGACGGCATGGCTCGTTTCGAAGATGTGGTTTACGCTGGTGGTGAAGGTATGAACCATACTTTCTACGTAGCGATTAACGAAGGTCGTAACCGTGAGGTTCGTCGTCTTTGGGAATCACAAGAAACAACAGTAAGCCGCTTGAAGCGTGTACGTTACGGTGATATCTACCTTGACAAGAAACTGCCTCGTGGCGGTTGGAAAGAGCTAGATCTTCAAGAAGTAAACTACCTGCGTGAGCTTGTAGAACTTAAGCCAGAGAAAGAGACACTGTTGGACCTTGATCCTTCAAACACTTCTCGCAAGCGTGAGCGTTCTCGTAGCCAGAAAATTCGTCGTGCTGTTAAGCGTCACGAAGAGCGCGCAAATGCGCCAAAAGGCCGTAGCAACCAAGCTAAACGTAAGAAGCCAGCTACTCGTGGTACTACAACACCTGATTCAGGTCGCAGTGCACCAGCAGCAAAAGGCAAGCCTCAGGCTAACAAAATCAAGCCAAAGATGAACAATGGTCGTCCGGCTAAACCAGCTAAGCCAAGAACACGTCAGTAATTACATGACTTCTTAAGCTTAAAGCTTTATTGTCTTAAAGCACTGAATACTAAAAAACCTGCTCATTGAGCAGGTTTTTTTTACATCTAAGCAAAAAGAAGATGCGGGATGCGAATAATCGAGTATCGAAAGCATGCTTCCATAAACGCAGTAAGCGTGCTCTTCGCATCTCTTATCTCGTTTACGCGCATCTATAATCTGTTCGTATCTCGTATCTCGTATCTCGTATCTCGTATCTTCTACTTATGATTCGAAAAGTTATCACCCTTCGCCAAGCGGTCGTAAAGCACCACGTTCACAGATGCAGCGAGGTTCATGCAACCATTAGTTGGAACGTAAATCGTGTCTCGGCAGAAATCAGTGATCTCTTTCTTTAGCGTGCCATCTTCTGGGCCAAAAATATAAAACGCGCGTGGTGGGTGTTTGTAATCCGGTAGAGGCTTCGCACCTTCAATCAGATCAACGGCCACAGGCACGCAGCCTACTGGAATAATGTCTTTCAGCTCTTCAACGCCAATCAGTGGCAGCTCTAAGTGCTTCTCTTTGGTGTCGGTATGGAATTTTCGCGCATGATCGTATCGTGTGCCTGTATAGAACACAGAGTTAGCGCCGTAGCAGCCAGCCGCTCGCATTACAGAGCCTACGTTTTCAGGCGTCTTTGGGTTAACTAGGCCAATGCAAGCATAGCCTTTGGATTGTGTATCTGTTTTTGCTTTGGTCATATCAGTGAATATAAAGTTGATAATGAAAGAGAGTTCTCATGCAGGGAAGTAGCGTGATAAAAATAGCCGAGCAAGTGGCTCGGCTAGATTTTTAACTCGTTTACATGAGTGCTTGTTTACTCATGAAGTTGAGCGTTAGCAGTCGTATTAGTCGCGCTTCCACAGCATGTGACAGAACTTATGCTCTGGGTCACGGCTGATTAGCATGCGAGCAAATACGTCGTCTAGAACGTCATCAGCTTCATTCACAAGACCAATGCGCACTTCTGCGTAGATTTCTTTGTCGACTTCAAAGCCAACATGTTCAACCCAATCATCACCTGTTTCAACAAGCTCTGCAGCGCCACGGTCTTCAAACTGAGCCGTGAATAGAATCACGTCTGCAGGTTCAAGGTTATCGGGTGCCATCTCTAGGAAGATGTCGTATGCAGTATCAATTGCGTCGTCATAAGACATTAGGTCGTTAGCTTCGGTCATAATAAGTATCTTAGCTTGCGCGGTTCATGTATTTACGTTCAGCAGTGTTTACTACTACTTTGTCGCCAGTCGCGATGTACTCAGGTACTTGGATAGTAAGACCTGTAGAAAGACGAGCAGGCTTAGTACGAGCAGACGCTGATGCACCTTTGATTGAAGGGTCAGTCTCTTCGATAACTAGCTCAACAGACGTTGGTAGCTCAAGTGTTGCTGCGTTGCCGTCGATAAGGATAGCGTACATGCCTTGAGTGTCTTCGTTGATGAACAGTAGTTCGTCTTCGATAGTTTCACCGTTGAAGATGAATTGTGTGTAATCTTCGTTGTCCATGAAGATGTACTCGTTGCCATCAACGTAAGAGAACATTACTGCACGCTTAGTTACGTCGATCGTTTCAACGATTTCGTCAGCCTTGTGGCGAACTTCAGTTTTAACGCCAGTTGCTACGTCGTTACCACGGAAACGGTAAATCTTTTGACCGCCACGGCCACCTGGTGTTGTTACTTCGATATCTTTAACAATGACTGTTTTGCTTTCTACTGTGATAGCAAAACCTTTTTTAATTTCACTTGCTCTAGGCATTTTGTGTTTGTCCTTAGTGGGTCTATCCGCTGATTATATCTCGGAGATGCTATAAATAGGAATAGCTTGAATCATAAAGTCACCTAAGCGATCATAGAGTCACAGTTAAATCATGATTTTATTTGCCGAAACGACCTATGCAGTTACCTGTTATTGACCCTACACAGCCTTTTCAACCCGAATTTCAACCAGTGGTTAACGATCTGATTACCTTCTTAAAAGGTGGGCTGGGTTCTAATCTTCACAGTGTCTATATTTATGGCAGTGTTGCTCGCAAGCAAGCGGTAGCCGGTCGCTCAAATCTTGACGTGGTTGTGGTGACACACCGTCCGTTTCCTGAGCAGCGAACTACGCTGTTAAATACCATTAAATGGCGCTTCCAAAAGAGCTTTCCTCAAGTCACTCAAGTGGCAATAAAAACCACATTGGTGAGTGAAGTGGTCGACTTCGACAATATCTTCACGTGGGGTTTTATGCTCAAGCACCTGTCGGTGTGTGTATACGGTGAAGACTTATCAGATTGTTATGGTGATTTCGAAACCAGTTGGGAAATAGCCAAGCATTGGAATATGGACGTTGAAAACTGGTTAGCGGTATATCGAAACAAAATTGCGCGAGCAACAACGCCTGAACAGCAAGTCGCAGCGCAAGTGATCATCGCCAAGAAGCTGCTACGAGCGAGCTACTCTTTGGTGATGTACCGTGATAAGTATTGGTTTGATAACCCCGTTGCTTGTGGTCAGCAGTTCTTGAAGTATCACCCAGACAGAGAGGTCGAAATCCAACGACTGGGTATATTGCTTTCAGGCCGACCGATTCCGAAACGTTCAGTGATCGGCATTCTGGATGGGTTTGGGGAATGGCTGGTTAAGCAATATCAGAAAACAGAGTTTCGAATCGGATAGAACTTCGTAACCTACAGATATAAAAAGCAGAGCGAATTGAACATTCCTCTGCTTTTTTGTTTTGATTGAACCTCGATACGAATCTTAGAATAAGCCTAATTGCTGCCCACTGACTCTCTCAAAATCTAAACCAATGAAAGGCAGAATTGCTTCTGCCACCGGTTTAATCTGCTTATCGATGTAATGTTGATAATCGATACCACTCTTCAGATACTCTTTGGGCTCCGGGCCATTTAAGGTAATCAAGTATTCAATACGCCCTTTGTTTTGGTACTGAAGTGGGCGCCCTAGTTTTGCATTGACCTCATCAGCCATTCTGGCAGCCCGAACTTGTGGCGGAATGTTCTTTTGATACTCATGCAGCTTGCGACGCAAACGCTTCTGGTAAACCAGCAAATCGTCATGTTTACCTGCTGAAGTCTCATCAACAAACTGCCTGACGTAGTCGGTCGGATCTTGGTCGTGGAATACCATTTCATACAAGGTTTGTTGGAACTGTTGTGCCAGTGGTGTCCAGTCTGTTCGTGCACTTTCGAGTCCTTTGAAAATGATCTTCTCTTGGTCACCATGATTGATTAAACCTGCGTAGCGCTTCTTCGAACCGGTTTCCGAGCCGCGAATGGTTGGCATCAGGAATTTACGATAGTGAGTCTCGTATTCTAGTTCAAGAATTGAGGTCAGGTTATAGGTCTCTTTCAGGTGTTCAGTCCACCAGTTGTTAATATAAGCCACCAGTTGATGGCCAATCTCGTCGGCTTGCTCTTGGTCATAACTGCCATTGAGGGAAACGAAGGTCGAGTCGGTATCCCCATAAATTACTTGGTAGCCCTTGTCTTCGATCAGAACCTTGGTTTGTTTCATGATTTCATGACCACGCATCGTGATTGATGACGCCAAGCGAGTATCAAAGAAGCGGCAGCCAGAGGAACCTAACACGCCATAGAAAGAGTTCATGATGATCTTAATGGCTTGAGAGAAGGCTTTTTCGTTGTTCTTCTTTGCGACGTCACGAGCAGCCCAAAGGTTTTCGATCATCTCTGGTAAGAAGTGTTTGGTGCGGTGAAATTGCCCACCGCGAAACCCATCAACGGCTTGGTTTTCAGCTGGACCGATTTCCAATTTCAACCCTTCGATTAACCCCATAGGGTCAATCAAAAATGAACGAATGATGGACGGGTATAGGCTCTTGAAGTCGAGTACTAGTACCGAGTCATAGAGATTAGGGATGGAGTCCATCACATAGCCTCCGGGGCTAGCAATCCAGTTCTCTGGCTCTAGGTTCGGGGCAACATAGCCTGCTCTGTGTATCTGAGGTAAATATAAATTGGTAAAGGCTGCAACAGATCCGCCAACACGGTCTAGCTCAACTCCGGTCAAGCGAGAGCGCTCTATAACGAAATCGAGTAGGTGGGTGTGTTCGAAGATTCGATTTACCAACACACAGTCTTGCAGGTTGTACTTAGCTAGTGAGGGCTTATCGAACTTGAACATTCGATTAATCTCATCCATGCGATCATGAACGTTATGGATATCTTTACCTTCACCGAGTAGTTCGCGTGAGACTGATTCAAGCGACCATGAGCGAAAGTGATAGGTCGCCGTTTTAAGCATATCGATGCCATCTAAGACAACACGCCCTGGAATAGTAATGAAGCCTTGTTGGCTTTGTGCTGAGCTACGGAAGAAGCTAGTTTGATTATCTCGACCGATATTGAGCTTCACTTCGTTCCATTCCGCCCGCTTGTGTAAGAGCCTAAAATCGAAGTCAATGACGTTCCAACCAATGATGATGTCGGGGTCAAATTCAGAGAACCATGCGATCATCGCTTCAAGCAGTGCTTTCTCATTAGCAACCCACTGGATCTTGGTTTCGGCTTGTTGTGGCTCCCCAATCATGATCACTCGGCTGTCCATCGGGCTGTCTAAACCAATAGAGTAGAGCACGCCTTTTTCTGAACACTCGATATCTAGAGAAACCATCGAAAGCGTGGGCAAGTAGTTACCCGCTCTGCACTTAGCATTGGAGACTCGACGATGTTGATTTTTTTGTACCGCCGTTCCAGTAAACTCAATACTTCCTTTGATAAAACGTTCCATTAGGAAGCGATCCGCAAGGCGAATATCGCTCTCAAACGTCTGGATTTCTTCGTTGTTAAAGGCTTGTGCCAACCCAAAACTGCTTCTTGATAGTGAGGTATAACAAGCCGCGAGAGGGGTTTGTTCGAAGGTCGCGATCTCAAGCGGTTTAAATTGGCAGTCTATCGACTCTTTAGTCGCAATAACCTCACAAGCGGCCACATCAGATTGAGCAACAAAAAATACCGCCTTTTCGTTTTGAATAGTCAGAAGAGTAGGGCCTTGAGGCGTGCTTAACCATAAGTCGATTTGTGTACGCCCAGAAAAATCTCTCGCCTGTCTTGTAAGTACAAAGCCTTGCTGAATATCCAATGTAATAACCTATTGATATGGGGGAGTGAATACTACCATCTAGCGCCAGATTACGCACAATAGGCTGCGAAGATAGTCATTAAATACTTGTTAACAGCAGTAGATAACGGGACTCTGTAAGCAAAAAAGTGAAATAGTCGAGAATGGCCATTTAATGGTATTGAAAATATCTTTATCTTATGTAATTTTATTGGGTGTTGTTTTAACTATTTGATTTTTAGTGAAAGCTTATGATTTTAGTTTACTTGTTTATAAATAAGTACTTGCTAAAGTTAGTGTTTCAGCACATATTCAACAGAGCTTTTTTTTAGTAATTAAGTTAAGATGTACTCAATGCTGCGATCCACTGTTCCTTTGTCCGATTGTTTCAAACAGATGAAACGACACAGTGGTTGCAGAGCCAATTAATAGTGTGGAGATACAAGTTTGATAAATGTTTTCCTTGTAGATGATCACGAGCTGGTTCGCACAGGGATACGACGTATTATTGAAGACGTCCGTGGAATGAACGTAGCAGGGGAAGCTGAAAGCGGTGAAGATGCTGCAAAATGGTGTCGTACTAACAATACTGACGTTATTTTGATGGATATGAATATGCCTGGTATTGGTGGCTTAGAAGCAACCAAGAAGATCTTGCGTTTCAACCCTGATGTTAAAATCATCGTTTTAACTGTTCATACGGAAAATCCGTTTCCAACTAAAGTGATGCAAGCTGGAGCTGCTGGTTACCTTACTAAAGGGGCAGGTCCGGATGAAATGGTCAATGCAATTCGAGTGGTCAACAGTGGCCAACGATACATTTCACCAGAAATTGCGCAGCAGATGGCTTTGAGCCAGTTCTCGCCTGCGTCTGAAAATCCATTCGCAGACTTATCTGAACGTGAACTTCAAATCATGATGATGATTACCAAAGGTCAGAAAGTGACGGATATTTCAGAACAACTCAATCTAAGTCCTAAGACAGTCAATAGTTACCGCTACCGTTTGTTCAGCAAACTGGATATCAGTGGTGATGTAGAGCTGACGCACTTAGCGATTAGACATGGAATGTTAGACACTGAGACCCTTTAACACTGAGATCGTATAGTGACCAACTTGTTTGACTCAGTCTCATTCCTCAAGACAGTAACCGAGCAGCCCGGCGTTTATCGAATGTATAACGCTGAGGCTGTCGTTATTTATGTCGGTAAAGCTAAGAACCTCAAAAAACGCCTTTCTAGTTATTTCCGAAAAAAAGTCGACAGTGAAAAAACACGCGCTCTAGTCAGCAACATCGACAAGATTGATGTCACTGTAACGCACACGGAAACCGAAGCTCTTATTCTTGAGCACAACTACATCAAGCAGTACCTGCCAAAATATAATGTGCTCCTGCGTGATGATAAGTCGTACCCTTATATCTTCATTAGCGGTCACAAGCATCCTCGTTTGTCGATGCACCGTGGTGCTAAAAAGAAAAAAGGTGAATACTTTGGTCCTTACCCTGACTCCGGCGCTGTGCGTGAGACGCTACACCTAATCCAAAAAATCTTCCCTGCTCGCCAATGTGAAGATACGGTTTACGCCAACAGAACACGTCCTTGCTTGATGTATCAGATTGGTCGTTGTGCTGCGCCATGTGTCAGTTCCATCATTTCTGATGAAGAGTACAGCGAACTGGTCGACTATGTTCGTCTATTCTTGCAAGGAAAAGATAAGTTAGTGCTTGAAACGCTCATCGAGAAGATGGATACAGCAAGCCGTGAGCTTCGTTTTGAGCAAGCTGCGACTTTCCGTGACCAGATCCAAGCGATTCGACGCGTGCAAGAACAGCAATACGTCTCTGACGACTCCATGGAAGATATGGATGTGTTGGGCTTTGCTCAAGAGAATGGCGTGGCGTGTATTCACATCTTGATGATTCGCCAAGGTAAAGTCTTGGGCAGTAGAAGCCATTTCCCTAAAATTCCGAACAATACGGTACGTGAAGAGGTTTTCTCTAGCTTCTTAAGCCAGTATTACCTAGCACATAATGAAGCGAGAACCATTCCAACTCGTTTGATTCTGAATGCTGATTTGATGGAAGACGTCACTCCTATTCAGGAAGCCTTGTGTGAAGTAGCGGGTCGCAAGATCCACTTCAACACAAACCCTTCCGGTACTCGTGGTCGTTATCTTAAATTGTCGAACACTAATGCGTTAACGGCGATTACCACTAAGATTAATCACAAAATGACGATTAATCAGCGTTTCAAAGAGCTTCAAGAAGTGCTGTCGATGGATGCGATTAAGCGCATGGAATGTTTCGATATCAGTCATACCATGGGTGAAAGTACCATCGCGTCTTGTGTGGTGTTCAATCAAGAAGGCCCTGTTAAGCCCGAGTATCGTCGTTACAACATCACAGGCATAACCGGCGGTGATGATTACGCAGCAATGGCTCAGGCGCTTGAGAGACGTTATTCGAAGCAACTTGATGTTGATAAGATCCCAGACATCATCTTTATCGATGGGGGTAAAGGGCAACTTAACCGCGCTCATGAGATTATCTCTCAATATTGGGGAGATTGGCCTTTCAGACCGAGAATGATGGGTATTGCCAAAGGCGTGACGCGTAAACCTGGTTTAGAGACTCTCATTACCCTTGAAGGGGAAGAGTTTAATTTGCCAAGTGATGCTCCCGCTTTGCACCTTATTCAGCATATTCGTGATGAAAGCCATAATCATGCGATTGCAGGGCATAGAGCGAAGCGTGGTAAAACGCGCCGAACCAGTGCCTTGGAAGGAATTGAAGGGATAGGGCCAAAGCGTCGCCAAGCTTTGCTGAAATACATGGGTGGCTTACAAGAACTTAAGCGTGCAACTGTTGAAGAAATAGCCAAAGTGCCGGGCATTAGTCATTCTTTGGCAGAAAACATTTATCAAGCATTGAAACAATAGTAAAAATCCCGCACCATTAAAGCGCAATTAATAAGAGCCCAATAATATGCGTTTGAATATACCTAACATTTTGTCCTTACTGAGACTATTTTTGATCCCAGTATTCGTTGTTGTTTTTTACCTACCTTACCAATGGGCTCCTTTTGCTGCTGCGATGGTTTTTTGGGTAGCGGGTTTTACTGACTGGTTAGATGGCATGCTTGCTCGTAAGTTAGGGCAAACGTCTCGTTTTGGTGCCTTTATTGACCCAGTCGCAGACAAAGTACTGGTGGCGACGGCTCTTATTTTGATTACCGAGCATTACCACTCAATTTGGGTCACTATTCCAGCTGTGACCATGATAGCTCGCGAGATCATCATCTCTGCGCTTCGCGAATGGATGGCTGAAATCGGTAAACGTGCAAGCGTTGCGGTTTCTTGGGTCGGTAAGGTTAAGACGGTTTCTCAGATGTTCGCGTTGTGGGTGCTTATCTGGCGCTATGACGATTGGATGGTTTGGGTTGGCTATATCGCGCTCTACGTTGCAACGATTCTAACCTACTGGTCGATGGCACAATACTTAATGGCCGCCAAAGACGATTTGTTAGACGAAAAACACCATTGATGAAGAAGCGAGCTGAGGCTCGCTTTTTTGATCTTTAACCTAAGGTCAAATAATCAATACTGGATATCTAATGTGATATAGATCTCTTTTGAATAGCCGATACACGGTGTGTTTTGCACATAAAGTCAGCTATTTAGCCCGTTTAGTATGAAATCTATTCAAACGAATTAAAAATACAAAAATATTATTGACTCATCCGCTCGAATCCGTAGAATGCATCCCGTACCCAAGAGGATGGCAATGAGCGATTCGATTGGAGTTACTAAGGCGCCTTGGCAGAGTGGCTATGCAGCGGATTGCAAATCCGTGGACCTCGGTTCGACTCCGGGAGGCGCCTCCATTATCTCTCTACTTCAAGAGAAGAATAATGAAATGCGACACTAGCTCAGCTGGTAGAGCGCAACCTTGCCAAGGTTGAGGTCACGAGTTCGAACCTCGTGTGTCGCTCCAAATTTTGTATGTTGATTGGCGTCAACATAAGATGGTGTTTTACTTTTCAGTAATCGGCATCGCAATAAAGAATTGCGTGCCCTGGTGGTGGAATTGGTAGACACAAGGGATTTAAAATCCCTCGACGTTCG
>NZ_VTXJ01000041.1:0-7646 GCF_013114525.1 Vibrio sp. T3Y01
GAACGTCGAGGGATTTTAAATCCCTTGTGTCTACCAATTCCACCACCAGGGCACGCAATTCTTTATTGCGATGCCGATTACTGAAAAGTAAAACACCATCTTAACGTCGAAATGAATCAACATTACAAAATTTGGAGCGACACACGAGGTTCCCTTTCTTCAAGGCTTAAGGCGTGACCTCAACCTTGGCAAGGTTGCGCTCTACCAGCTGAGCTAGTGTCGCATTTTCATTATTCTGCTCTAGAGATTAGAGAGATAATGGAGGCGCCTCCCGGAGTCGAACCGAGGTCCACGGATTTGCAATCCGCTGCATAGCCACTCTGCCAAGGCGCCTTTTTATTTCAACACTTTAGGGACTAAGTAAGTCACTCCGCTGTGTTCGGGTGCCTACTTTACGGATTAAGGAGAGATAGTCAAACAAAAAAGTGAATTTAAATTCTGTTTGCTGACATTTAAATCAAATTGCTGCATGTTCGATCTTTTCAGCTAAAAAACACACAGCAAATTGGTTTAAATTCGCGACTCGCGGTCTACCACTTCTTCATGAAGCGACCAACCAAAGTCGGGTGATATGCCCAACAATGATCAAACATAGTCATTAATTGAGGGTTACCGTACTTAGAAAGGCTTACTGCGTGGAAACGGTTCTTATGTTCCTTCAACTTTTCAACCTGAGCGATCATCTCGTCAGACTGCTTAGGGGCAATAAAATCAGAGAGCACGATTAAATCGGCATTCTTGTATTTGTCGCCTGTCATCAAATCGATCGATTTCATCAATACAGGTTCCAAATCTGTACCTCCGTGAAATGAATAGCTCAAGAAGTCACTCGCTTCACGTAAACCATCTTGTCTTGTTAGCTCGTAAGTAATCTGTTCAGAAGAGAAAAGGATCACGTAACAATCTCGTTCTTCCGCAAGAGCAATTTGCATTAGTGCATAGGCCATTGCTTTAGCAGATTGCTCAGGAAAGCCACTCATGGAACCAGAGGCGTCGACACAAACAATAAACGGCCCCTTTTCGATATCAACGTGTTTACTGTCTGGCTTTTGCGCCTTCACTTTACGTAACGTACGAGACTTACCTTTGGAGCGGTAACTCAGTAAGCGTTTATCCGCCAAGTGTTTGTAGAAGATAACTTCAAGCTCTGGGTAAGCCAAGAACATGGTTTCGTTTGGCAGCATCTTGTTAAGATCATCGCTTTCATGAATCCCGACGATATCGTCTACGGCTTCATCGCTTTTCTCTTCAACCATCTGCAGCTCTTCTACAGGGGCTTTATGTAACGAAGGATCGTCTTCCATGCCCGCCATACGACCCAGTTTCTCAGCGATCTCTTGTAGACCTTTGTGTTTATTTAAAAACTCGGCGTGACGCTTCATTACGGTTAAGTCCGTTTTACTTAACTTAGCAGAAGCCATATCCCACAAACGTCCAG
This sequence comes from Vibrio sp. T3Y01, assembly GCF_013114525.1. NCBI lineage: Bacteria > Pseudomonadati > Pseudomonadota > Gammaproteobacteria > Vibrionales > Vibrionaceae > Vibrio > Vibrio sp. T3Y01. The sequence continues at coordinate 1,439 of NZ_VTXJ01000041.1, forward strand.
CACTTCCCTCATCACCAGATTCCGTCACTTTATCCATGTTTTTCATGGTTTCCATACGTTGGTAGAGATCCGCTAAAACTTTCTCTTTACTGGTTTCAAGTTCTGTCACTTGGGCTTGCTTGATAGCATCTGACAGCGATTGGTACCACTGATCGCAGAAGTAGTGTGGGAACATCGCATTATAAACGCCCTTGTTGTTTTCCATCAGGCGTCTAGCTTGCAGATAAAACGCTGAGTGCCACTCCAATTTTTTGATGACATTATCGATCTCATCAAAAAACTGGGGTTCATCCCAGTGAATCACTTCTTGATAAAGCGCGATTTCTTCTTGGAATCGGTCTGTCTCACACACCTTCGTAACGCGTTTTTTTACTTTACCGCGCCATTTCACTAGGTGGTTTTTCACCGACGTTTTTACCCCTTTATTCTCAGCAGCCATCATCACTTGAGAACGGGCGATGAGATCATTCATCGCCGTATCAATGATGCCTGAGTCAGCAACCATTAAAGCAAGGTTTAAACCGTCTGCTCCTAACATACTTTCCCCTCTACTCGAAGTACTGACTCATAAATTTAAGACGCTGAGCAATCTTGCTGCTCTTCACTTTCGCGGTCTCAAGCTCTTGTGTTACCGCTTGTAAACTTGACTCCATCGCTTTTGGTAGCTCTGGGTCAATATAGTTGTGAGGTAGCGCATCGTGGAAATCGGTACGCACTCGTTTCAGCTTGAATTCAGCTTCGTTTAGCTGCTCAAGTGCTCGCTCAGCGCCACTCAACCATTTGTTATAAAGCTCTTGGTCCAAACCATCAGTGGTCACAACACTGACTAATACCGAGCGGTTCGCGATGTCTTTAATCACTAGCTGGTTCGATGCATCAAGATCCAACTTCAAGCGACACAGATTCTTGTTTTCGTTTACGTAACCGTAAATATCTCCGTGCCCTTCTTTAAGCACACGATCGAAATCATCTTTCGCTACGTAAACCCAACGACTATCGCCTTTCTCTGATTCTGAAACTGACATGTTGCTTTGCAGCAGAACTAACTTAACTAAGTTGTAAGCACTACCGACGCTGTACGTCTTCGCGTTTTTAATATCGCTGTGGTAAACGTCTTTACGTAGAAGGCCGCTGGTTGTCTCCATTGAGAGGGAAACAGAAAGTGTTGATTCAACTTCGTCTTGGATATCTTCAAGCTCTTCACGTGACATTTCAATTTGAGCTTTGGACTCTTGTTGATCAAAAGCTCGATTCAACGCAAAGTCTTTGACCACACTACGAACCACATCTCGTGATTCTGGGCTGTGCCACAAACAATCTTGCAGTAAAAGAATATCAAGCGGGTTTACGCTGTCACGACCACTGAAGAACGCACTCGCCTTCAGCAGTTTCACAGCTTTCTTCCAACGTCTGTCTGAAACATACAGATCGGATTCAGAAGTTGAACCCTGCTGCTTAACCGTTTCTTCTAGCATGGTTTTCAACTCATACAGCTTATTGAATGCGTTATCTGTCAGTTCAAGCTTGTCGAGTTCTTTTTGCCACTGGTGATATTCAATATCCGTGATCGCCAATCCCTTCGGGATCTCAGCTTCTTGAGAAGTGCCTGCCGTCAGCATCGACTTGAAGTTTTGTTTGTTCTGAATGCGGTTTACAAACACACGAACAAGCATTCGGTCATAAAGCGCTTCTAGGCCGCTATCTTCATCTGGAAGTTCATTCGACGCAGAGACCAATAAGCGCATTGGTACGCGTTCAATATCACTACCGTTCTTGAACGTTTTTTCATTCACAACAGTAAGGAGTGTATTAAGGATTGCCGGACCAGCTTTCCAGATTTCATCAAGGAATACGACTTGAGCGGTTGGAAGGTAGCCTTCAGTCAACCTTACGTAGCGACCGTTGTCTTTCAGTTCTTGGATACTTAGAGGACCGAACACTTCTTCAGGCGTAGAAAAGCGTGTCATCAAATATTCGAAATAGCTGCTGTTATCGAAAGCTTGGATTAGGCGTTTAGCGATAAGACTTTTTGCAATGCCTGGAGGGCCTAGTAGGAAAACACTTTCACCAGCCAAAGCAGCCAGTAAACAGAGCTTAATGGTATCTTCTCTTTCGTAGACACCATCAGAGAGAGCATGCGCTAATTTGTTAATTCTTTCAGAGAGTAGCGCCTTGTCAGCATGTGAAGAAATAGAAGGGGTCATGCATTACTCCGAAAATCTTTGGACAATAAAGAGTGTAGATTTGTTTTTATACATTTGTTAGCACTTTGTTACAAGTGTATTTTATTATTGAGTTGCATTTATATCAGATGGTTACGTCAGTAATTTCGATGTAATCATAGATTGCAAATTTGAGAGTAGAGTCACGGATGATGTGAAATTTAATTCAAAACTATGTCTAAATTTTCTTTTATTTTCGACACCATAGAAGTTAAGGTGGTGCACGTCTTTCGAATACGACAAATTGGCAAGGAACGTGGCCAGACTGCATGAATAAAGTTATCCATCAATGGAAAAGTATTTCTCTCATAGAAGAGACCGTGACGCTCCCTACGAACGTTGTGGTAAAACATACAACAATCAATCACCCTGGTGCGGCCGTTATTCTTCCTATCACCTCATCTGGAAAAATCATCCTGATTAACCAGTTTCGTCCTTCCCTTAAAAAGTGGCTTTTAGAACTGCCTGCAGGCACGATGGAAGTTAACGAGACACCTCTTGAATGCGCACAGCGCGAACTGGAAGAAGAAACAGGTTACAGTGCAACTTCTTTTCAAAGCTTGGGGCAAGTTACGCCTTTAGCTGGCTTCTGCGATGAGATACAGCATCTATTCGTCGCAAAAGACCTTAGCCTCACAACCCGCTTTGAATGTGATGAAGATGAAGTCATAGAAGTGATCGAGCTGAGCTTAGAGGAACTGCACGACAAAATACGACACGATCAAATCACCGATACAAAAACTATCGCTTGTTTAAGTAAAGCCCAACTCTGCGGCTACCTATAATACTCTAGGAGAGAAACATGGACTTTCGTTCTGATACCGTAACTAAACCCTCACAAGCAATGCGCAATGTAATGGCAAACGCAGAAGTCGGTGATGATGTATATGGTGACGACCCAACAGTAAACGAACTTGAGCAGTGGGCAGCCAAAGAAACAGGCTTTGAAGCCGCAATGTTCACTTCTTCGGGTACACAAGCCAACCTACTGGGTTTAATGGCGCACTGTGAGCGTGGTGACGAATACCTTTGTGGCCAGCAAGCACATAACTACAAATACGAAGCAGGCGGCGCTGCGGTACTGGGTTCGATTCAACCTCAACCAATCGAGAACAACCCAGACGGCACTCTTGATTTCAAAAAGCTTGCCGCTGCTATTAAGCCAGACGACAGCCACTTCGCTCGCACTAAACTCCTAAGCTTAGAAAACACGATTAACGGCAAAGTACTGCCAATGTCTTACCTAGCGGAAGCTCGTGATTTCGTAAACCAACACGGTTTGCAAATGCACCTAGATGGCGCACGAGTATATAACGCAGCAGTGGCACTAGACGTGCACATCAAAGAGATCGCACAACACTTCGATTCGATGACGATTTGTTTATCAAAAGGTTTGGGGGCTCCGATTGGCTCTCTGCTACTTGGTAGTAAAGAGTACATCGCTAAAGCACGTCGACTACGTAAAATGGTCGGTGGTGGTATGCGCCAAGCGGGTATTCTTGCTGCAGCAGGAAAAATGGCGCTGACTGAGAACGTTACTCAGCTCAAAGCTGACCACGAGAACGCGAAAAACCTGGCTATTGGCTTGAGTAAATTGGAAGGCTTCTCGGTTAACCCGGATTTCGTTCAAACAAATATCGTATTTGCGAAGTTAGACGAGTCAGTGGATATCAACCGTATCGCAGGTGAACTTAGCGAACAAGGTATTACAATGACACCTGGTAACCCTGTACGTTTTGTCACTCACCGCGATATTAGTGCAGAGGATATTTCTCGATTCTTAAATGAATTACAAAAAGCGCTGACAGTCTAATACCATAATCAGCCCTTAACGAATCGTAAAATGCCACACTATGTCGTGTGGCATTTTTTACCATCAGTCAGTTAATACTTATTCCGGTTTAGGTACTACACGCATGTTGTCCATATAGTAATCAGGAATAATACGAGGGTAAAATCTATCCTCTAGACACTCATAAAGGAACTCATCATCATTTCTGTTTTGCGGCGGTAAACCACATACTTTGATTGCGCGACCATTATTGACATATTCCTGCTTTTGGTTATCAAAAATCTCTTCAACAAAATAGAATTTATTGCCTTTGACTACGCCACCATAACTGCGGTCAAACATACTTTGACTTAGAGCGAAGTTCGCAACTTCGTTGTTATTCAAGTTGCTGTACACTTTCATTGTATAATGACTAACATCGGCATCAAATAGCTGGTCTTTTGACAAGACTAATTCTTGCTTTGCAAACATAATATTTCGATACACGATAGCACCACTATCATGCACTAAAGTCACACGATAACCCATGATGTCCTGGCCATACACCCTTAAGTCCACACCACTTATCGCTTGTAAGCCATTAAAAATCCACTCCCAAGGGTTAATAACAGACGGAAGGATTTGATATAGCGTAGTCATCGCAGTATTCCCACCACTGAGATCTTCAACAATCGCAGAACCTTCACTTTGATCAAGTAACGAGCCTACTGTAATCGGGAAGGATTGACTACGGAAATTAGGAACATACACACACAGCTCTTCAAGCGTAATGCCATTAGTAAAACCACTACCTTCAATCTCGTCACTATTACATAAATGACGCTCGGATTCCCCGGTGACCACTTTAGGAATGTGTTTTACAACCGCATTTACAGCACTCGCTAAATTGAATGTTTTCCCGATATTGACCAGCTTAAAGTTTGTTGTAACAGCCTTATTCATTGCCTGAGAGGCAGAGTTTACAAAAGTCGCCCCTGTAGGCCCTGTTGTAATTTTGACTAATGAATTAAACAAACGACGAATGTTAGGAACCATCGCCTTTTTCCAAATTTCAGAATTCAAATTAACATCCGACACGCTCTTCTTCATCACTTCCCAAGAGATTGGATCGATACCTGCAGGTTTTAAATCATTATTTACTTTGTCTTTTGAAACAAACAAAGTCGATTCATTTTGCATAATATAAGAGCGAAGGTTTGAAAGAAATTCAATAACAGAAACACCCTGTTCACCAGGCTTAAAATACTCTGCTGGATATAAAACTTCTGCGTTACCCGTAGGGATCGTCTCAAGCCCAAACAACATCACCTCCGAAAGACTTACCTCTTTGTAGGCCACGTACGAGTTGTTCCAAGTTTTAACTATAGGCGTAGTAGTACACTCCGCACACCTAACTATGTCTCGAATTACATCCTTTAAAAGCTTGTCTAACTCCCTTTCAGCAGTAGTCATCGATAACTTTTCTGAAAGATATTTTTGTATAAACAGCAGCTCTTGATAATGGATTTTCTCTGCTTTTGTTGGCTTTGGTGACGAAAAATCTATTTGCTCAATTTCAGCATCATGAAAGCGCTTTGCTTCATTATCATACTGAACGAACAATTGTTGTTTTGCACCGACAAAATCTAGCCCTGTTTTACTGCTGTTTTCATCCAGCTCTCGGCGAATGATTGTTTGTAGTTCAGGGTTAATACGAGCGTCCATAATGGACTGCGTGTCTGCGATAATAGGGCTAACATAACCCTGATCTCCATGATGAACATCGGCAAGAACGATATTAGTATTACTAATCATCTCGAGCTTGACATTAAGATATTGTTTCTTAATTGGCTCTTGCTCTTGATACCAATCCGAAGAAACCGAATCGTATTTTTCTTTCAGATAATCCTTACAAGGCTTCTCTTCCGAACGGTAAGTTAAGCAATTCTTCGAAAGAACCAACTGAAATAGGTATAGGGAGTCATGGTATTGAGGATCCACTTGGTCATAAAACACCGTTTGAACAACCGACGAGTGATTAACGTCTTGTGCAAAAGAAGTATTCGACAAAAGCGCGCTCATTAATACGAACGGCAAAGCCTTAGATATTTTCATGTATTTTTATTCTCGCTGAGATTTTATGCTTCGCCGCTAATAATAAAAATAACAATAAAAATAACAATCGAACCTAGTGATCTGTCTCTTATACACATCT
>NZ_VTXJ01000042.1:0-6315 GCF_013114525.1 Vibrio sp. T3Y01
TGTAGTACAGATAGCAGCAGTTAGAGTTGTTTTACCGTGGTCAACGTGGCCGATAGTACCAACGTTTACGTGCGGTTTCGTACGTTCAAATTTTTCTTTAGACATGGGGTGTCCCTCTAGGTACGGATTAGGTGGCTTAAAATAAGACCACGCAACCAAAAAAAATGGTTTTCTTTATTAAAGGAGAAGAAGCTTTAGACTGGTGCTAATACCCAGAGTCGAACTGGGGACCTCACCCTTACCAAGGGTGCGCTCTACCGACTGAGCTATATCAGCACACAAAATGAGTTGGAGCGTGCAGCGGGAATCGAACCCGCATCATCAGCTTGGAAGGCTGAGGTAATAGCCATTATACGATGCACGCAACACGTAACTCTGTTTGAGCTATTTAACCTTTAGAATATGGTGGAGAGGGACGGATTCGAACCATCGAAGGCAGTGCCAACAGATTTACAGTCTGCTCCCTTTGGCCACTCGGGAACCTCTCCAAATTTTTGAGCTTTCTCTCGCAGCCTTAACGGAAGGGAGAAAGTGGTGCCGACTACCGGAATCGAACTGGTGACCTACTGATTACAAGTCAGTTGCTCTACCTACTGAGCTAAGTCGGCACAAGTGGGGCGCATTTTATTGAATGATTTTCCACCTTGCAATAGCAAATTGAAAAAAAGTGCAAAATTCTCTGCTCAAACTTCGACATACGACTATTTAGCTCAAGGTTTCCGTCTTTAACCCGCATCTTGTACAGGAAGATATTTTATTTATCTAGCGCTTGATGTATTTTCCATGCACTTGTTTTGTTATCCACTATAGAGTTTTGTATGAGCCCATTCATGTCATTTGACCGTACACACTGGTCTGAACTAAGGAATTTAGTTCCGATGACACTTTCTGAGAGCGACTTAAAAGAGCTTCAAGGCATCAATGAAAAGCTCACCATGGAAGAAGCTGTGGAGATCTACCTGCCGCTTTCTCGTCTATTGAACCTCTATGTGGCAGCCAGACAAAACCGCAATTCAGTTCTTCATCAGTTCCTCGATAAAAAAGAGAAAGCACCACCATTTATTATTGGTATTGCCGGCAGTGTTGCGGTAGGTAAAAGTACAACCGCCCGTCTACTTAAGGCCCTGCTCTCTCGTTGGGAAAACCACCCAAAAGTTGAGCTCGTCACCACTGACGGTTTCTTATATCCAAATGAAGTATTGGAAGAGAAAGGCTTGATGAGTAAGAAAGGCTTCCCTGAGTCTTACGATATTAAGCGTCTAGTTAATTTTGTCTCAGACGTCAAGGCGTGCAAAAGAAACGTCACCGCGCCAGTTTACTCGCATCTAACTTACAACATTACTGATGATGTTAAGTGTGTTGACCTACCTGACGTGTTGATCATTGAAGGCCTAAACGTATTACAGAGTGGAATGAACTACCCACACGAGCCACACCGTGTGTTCATTTCTGACTTCCTGGACTTTTCACTCTATGTGGATGCAGACAGCCAGCAAATCAAAGAGTGGTATATCAACCGCTTTATGAAGTTTAGAGAAGGGGCATTTACCAAGCCGGGCTCTTACTTTAGTCATTACACTAAATTATCGAACCAAGCGGCATTGGATAAAGCAGAAGGGATCTGGAGTTCAATCAATGGGTTGAACCTAGAGAAGAACATCCTTCCAACCAGAGAGCGGGCGCACCTAATTCTAAGAAAAGGTGCAGATCACATGGTTGAAGAAGTACTACTAAGAAAATAGGAAGGTCTAGCTACCTTTCCTTAGTGAGATTTCACCGCCGATATAACTTTCGATACCATTCTCGGTTTTGAGTAACACCGCACCCTGCTCATCAATACCTTGTACGACACCTTCAATTTCTCTAGGTCCAATAATCAGCTTCACATTGCGACCTAAGAAGTTATCCAAGCGGTTCCAACGTTCTACAAAGTTCGACATCCCTTTCATTTCGTAATCAACCAGCGCCTTATCCCATGCGTTTATTAGGGTCTGTGCTAAATGGTTACGATCTGGGACTTGACCATCACACACCTCTTTAAGCGAGGTCCACGGCTGACCAATACCTGAGGTAGCAGGATCCATAGAGAGATTAAGCCCTAAACCAATCACAATATGAGCAGCACCGCCAGATTGCCCCGACAGCTCAACTAAGATTCCCGCAAGTTTCTTATCGTTATGGTAAAGGTCATTTGGCCATTTGAGTTTCACGCCTTCAACACCCATTTCTTCCAGAGCCTCAACAACCGCAACCCCGACAACAAGACTTAGGCCCATCGCAGCTGCCATCCCAGCGTCGAGTCTCCAGTACATCGAAAGGTATAAATTGGCTCCAAATGGTGATACCCACTCCCTGCCACGACGACCGCGACCAGAGGCTTGGTATTCAGCAACACAAACCGAGCCAGATTCTAGCTCATTGGTGCGATCTAACAGGTGTTGGTTGGTCGACCCTATAATAGGGATCAGTTCAAGAGACGCGTTACTATTAGTAGCAGATAGTCGCTCATGGTCCAGCATGTCCAATCGGTCCGCTAGCTTGTAGCCTTTACCCTGTACACGGTAGATATCCAAACCCCACTCTTGAATACCCTTGATGTGCTTGCTTATAGCAGCTCGAGATACCCCAATCACCTCACCGAGGTCTTCGCCAGAATGAAACTCACCATCAGCAAGGCATTTTAACAGTGCCAGCTTAGTGCTGTGCTCTCTCATACTAACGCCTCCAAAGCCTTGTCGAGATTTGTCTCACCATCTCTTCCCATAAAGCGAACCTCATGTTCCAGGCGAATATCGAACTTATCTAGCACAGCCTGACGAACTCGTTCTGCTAACCTAAGCACATCAACGGCCGTCGCCTCATCATAGTTGATGATCACAAGTGCTTGATTTGGATGAACCTGAGCGCCACCTTGATTCACACCTTTAAACTGACATTGATCGATCAGCCAACCAGCAGCGAGTTTGATCATATTCTCACTCGCATAGCCCACAATCGTTGGATACTCAGACTGCAAGCGATCAAAATGATCTTTACTGATCACCGGGTTTTTAAAGAAGCTGCCAGCATTACCCTGAACAGAAGGGTCTGGCAATTTGCTCGATCGGATAGCACATACTTCATTAAATATCGTTTGAGGTGAAAGTGTCTCTTCAGACAGACTTTTCAAGGGGCCATAGTGATTACATGGCTGCCATGCTTTCGCTAAAGTTAAGCCAATCGCGACCACAATAGCTTTGCCGTAAAGGGCGTGTTTAAAAATCGAATCTCGGTAACCAAAGAGACATTCCTCTTTGCTTAATCGCTTAACTGTATAAGTATCCAGACAAAGAATATCGACGTATTCACATATATCCTGTAGCTCAACTCCATAAGCACCAATATTCTGGATAGGCGCTGAGCCAGAACAACCCGGAATCATGGCTAGGTTTTCTAATCCACCAAAACCTTGCTCAACGGTCCATTTAACTAGGCTTGGCCAATCCTCACCACCATTAACATGGAGTAAATGATTGTTGTCCGACTCCGTTAAGGTAATACCAGACAGCTTATTGATAATGACAAGGCCTGCAAAATGCTCAGTGAAAAGCATGTTACTGCCCTTTCCTAGCATCAGCTTAGGCGTAGATTGCCATTTAGGGTCCTGATAAAGCGAGATCAACTCTTCAATCGTGGTCACTTCAACCAAAGCATCACAGCTTTGATCAATAGAAAAGGTATGAACGTTTTTTAAACTAGCATTGAGATGGAATTGCATGGCGATATTCAATTAACTTACACTGCGTTCATTCTACAGCAGATAAACCAGTGGCGCAGTGACTGAATGAACAATGTCATCATTACTCAATTAGACCCAGTAAAGGTTCCCCTTGTTAAACGCTTCTATAAAGAGCACTACCCAACAGGGAAAGCCAATAAAAGTGAGTTAATCTATTCACTCTTACTTGATGACGAACTTTGTGGTGTCGTCCGTTTTCGTACGATAGAAGACTCGCGCTTACTGACAGGTATGGCGATCTCGAAGCAACATCGCGGTAAACAGTTAGGTTCCCAACTAATGGAGTACTGTGCAAAGCACACACTCACAGAGAATGATTACTGCTTTGCCTATACGCATCTTACAAGCTTCTACACTCGACACCAATTTGTGCAGATCGATTCTAAACAGCTACCGAACGCCTTACGGGTTTTATATGAGCGTTATTCAAATAGCGGAAAAGATCTCATTCCTATGCAATATCAGCAAAATTGTTAGAGAATGCCTCGATTATCTAGTATTTGGGGCTATGCCTTTGGTAAAATTAAAGGTTCGCAATTTTGCATATTTTTAAGGTAAAACAGTCAATATGATTGCCAGTAGGAATCCATTCATACAGTTGCCAACCATAGCGCAGAATCCTGATAAGTTTGAAGTACTACTATCAGCGCAAGAGTTTCGAATTCGTCTACTTGATGAGATAGCTCGCGCAACGACTCGTATTAGTTTAGTCGCTTTGTATCTTGAAGATGATGAGGCTGGCCGTGAGATCCTAACTGCCTTATATGAAGCAAAACAAAAGAATCCAGATCTAGATGTGAGCGTTTGTGTTGATTGGCACAGAGCTCAACGCGGATTGATTGGTGCAGAGTCTTCTGAAGGTAATGCAGCAATGTACAAAGAGTTTGCTGAAAAATATCAGCATTCAGTTCCTGTCTACGGCATTCCTGTTCGTGGTAAAGAAGTCTTTGGCGTATTGCACTTAAAGGGCTTTATCGTTGATGACAGCGTGATATACAGTGGTGCAAGCCTCAATAATATCTACCTGAACTATCACGAGCGCTACCGCTTTGACCGCTACCATGTTTTAAACAACGCGACACTGGCAGACTCAATGTTTGCCTACGTGCATGAACAAATGATCTCTGACAGCGCTGTTTACGACTTAGCTGATAAAAACAAGCCAGCTACTAAAGAGCTAAAGCCAGCGATCCGCCAGTTTCGTGCATCTCTAGCCAGATCTCAGTACCAATTTGATGGTCAGGAAGTATCACCAGAGCAAGTTGCCGTAACACCGCTAGTAGGCATCGGCAAACGACGTAATCGTCTTAACCAAGGCATCAATCAACTGGTCGCTCAGGCTAAAGACGAGATCTTCATTTGTACCCCTTACTTTAACTTTCCTCCTAGCCTAGCTAAAGAAGTGAAGAAAGCACTCAAACGTGGAGTAAAGGTCAGCATTGTGGTTGGTGATAAAACCGCGAATGATTTCTTCATCTCTCCAGAGGAAGAGTTTAAAACGATTGGTGGTCTACCATATCTTTATGAGATGAACTTACGTCGCTTTGCTAAAGCTAATGAAGCTCATATTGCAAGCCGCAATCTATCGATTCAACTTTGGCGACACGACTCTAACAGCTTCCACCTGAAAGGCATTTGGGTCGATAAGCGCTATATGCTGCTTACTGGTAATAACCTAAACCCTAGAGCTTGGAAACTAGATCTAGAGAACGGAATCTTTATTCAGGACAACTATCACCACCTAACTGATAAGTTCCAAGCTGAAGTAGATAACATTCTTCAACACACTCAGCTTATTTGTACTTATAAGCAGTTAGACAAAGTAGATAGCTACCCAGAAGAAGTTCAAAAGCTGATTCGCAAGATCACTCGAGTCAAAGCTGACAGAGTACTTAAACAAATACTCTAGTGAACATACGCAAGATATGATTTACCAACGCCTAGCAAACGCTAGGCGTTTTTGTATCCATAAGTCGCCTCTCTGTAAGCACTTGCAAACATAGTGAGTAACTAGGTCAATCAATACTCGCACATATAATTTTAGGGGGTCAGCGCCATTGAACGCCAGAGAATAGCTTAGGCCGAAAGTAGCGAGGACTTGTTATTTGAAGAGCAAAAGACCATTACCTAGAAACGACGAAGGCCTAGTAGTAAGGCTAGGCCTTCTGATAAATGACGAAAGGCGGACACACCTAGTTCGTTCTTTCTGAAACCGGTAAACCTTTTGAGAGACGCTCTCGACCAAAACGCTAACACAGGGATTCAAATGTAAAAAAGCCCAAGAAGTTGTGCGTGGGCTTAGTATGAATAGCTGAACTTGTATTCCATCTGACTAGTACACGAGCGGGACTCATTGGTAGAAGACCAAATTATCAAACCCCAGAAACGACGAAAGCCTAGTCGTAAGACTAGGCTTTCTAAAAGGTTTGATGTAGTTGAGTTGTCATTCTATCTATTCGCCAATTGATTACTGAATATACATTTTTGATAGATGTAAAAAAGCCCTGCTATTTCTAGCAGGGCTTCTCTAATAAGTG
>NZ_VTXJ01000043.1:0-6225 GCF_013114525.1 Vibrio sp. T3Y01
CCTGGTGGTGGAATTGGTAGACACAAGGGATTTAAAATCCCTCGACGTTCGCGTTGTGCCGGTTCAAGTCCGGCCCGGGGCACCATCTATTTGATTGTTACCTTGTTTGGTGATGCTCAACAGAGTTGTTCTCTTAAAACACTATTGAAGGCGCCTTGGCAGAGTGGCTATGCAGCGGATTGCAAATCCGTGGACCTCGGTTCGACTCCGGGAGGCGCCTCCATCATTCAGAAAAACCAGTCTTAGTGGCTGGTTTTTTCGTATCTGGCGTCTTATTTTCTATCTGCTTATCTGCTTATCTGCTTATCTGCTTATCTGTTTGAGCACTCTGCTTTTACTTTTACTTTGTTTTCTACAACTCGCTTTTGTTTGTGACTAAATAATCTTTATCGTTGATAAACCAGTAAATAAATCAAAGTCACAATTAAACATAATGCTCAATTTGTTTCATGGTTTTTTGGGATAACCCTAATAAAAACATGAGTATGGGTGATAGGATTTCTCTTTATATTTCTTTAATTGTTCTATAAGAGGTTCTTAATATGCAATTTAGTCTAAAGAGGAAAATGGTTTTCTCTGTAGTTTTGGCGATTGCTTTTACATCCGCAATTCTTCTTTTTATGGGTTATAAGACGTTTCAAAGTAACAGCTGGCAGGCTATAGAGAGTGAAAGTCGTAACACGCTGAATGCCCATGCAAAAGGGATCAGTGATTGGTTTTACGACAAGAAACAAGCCGTACATGGTCTTCAACAACAAGTTCAACTTAACCCTTCATTAGATATTGTCCCGCACTTACGTCAAACCCTTGTATCTGGTGGCTTTGGATTGAGTTATTACGGCAATAAAGACGGGGAGATGTTCCGTCATGATCCTTCTCTCAATAAAGCAGGGTACGACCCAAGAGTTCGTGGCTGGTATAAAGAGACGTTAGCTCAAAACAAAGCCGTCACAACCAAGCCGTATGTAAGCGTTACGATGCAGGCGCTCGTGGTTACACTGACCGATCCGGTCACCGAGAACGGATCCATTATTGGTGTCGTTGCTTCGAACCTCGCCTTGGACAAGCTGATTAAAGACGTATTAGCTATCCAGGTTCCAGGAAATGGTCGAGCGATCCTTATCGACAAACAAGGTACGGTGGTCGCTCACCAAAACGAAGACTTTATTCTTAAACAGGTGAATGACATCGCTCCGGAGTTGAGTGTTGCTGGTTTAAACAGTGCAGCGCAGAATCTAACGACGATCTTTACCCAAGTTGATGGTCACGAACGAGTGATCATGGCGGAGCCAATCAGTGGTACAGATTGGTTACTTGTGATTGAGATGGATAAAGATGTCTTGGAACAACCTCTGTTCGACATGTTGGTCAGTCAGATCACTACAGGCTTGATTGTTTTGATTGTGATGGCTGCAGCGACGTCTTGGTTTGTTGCTCGCCAGTTGGTGGAGCTAGGACGAGTGAGCGAAGCTCTCGCAGATATCGCAGAGGGTGAAGGTGACTTAACGCAACGCCTTCAAGTATCCAGCAAAGATGAAGTTGGTCAGTTGGCCGATAAGTTCAATGTGTTTGTCGATCGACTGCATGGAATGATGACCAACGTTACTCAAGTATCCACAGCAATGAACAATGGTGCTGAGCATGCCAATGAGAGTGCCCTTAAGCGCAGTGATAGCGTCAGCCGACAGCAAGATGAAATTACAATGGTAGCTACTGCGGTAACTGAAATGGCGACTGCGACGGCTGAGATCGCTTCTAACGCAGACAATACAGCGAAAAGCGCCAGTCATTCGGTTGAATTGAGCGAGCAAGGCTTCCAGCAGATGGCAAAAAGCCAATCATCAATCAATGAGCTTGCTACTGAACTGACGAGCGCTGTATCTATTATCAGCGAGCTAGAAGAGCATGGGCAACAAATTGCGTCTATCTTAGCGACGATACGTGAGATCGCTGAACAAACTAACCTACTGGCACTAAATGCTGCGATTGAAGCGGCGAGGGCTGGTGAACAAGGTCGTGGCTTTGCCGTTGTAGCTGATGAGGTTCGAGTATTGTCACAGCGTACTCATGCTTCAACGGAAGAAATTGAAGATAAGATCAAGCGCTTGCAACAGGCGACAAATAGCGCGGTTAAAGTGATGACTCAAAGTCACGACATGGCAGAGACAAGTGTGCATGATGTTGATATGGCGGGAGAGAGCTTGGCTCAAATCCGTGAAGCGATTCAAGTGATCAGTGATATGGCGACTCAAATTGCTTCTGCTGCGGAAGAGCAGTCACTGGTTACTGCTGAAATTAATGCTAATACTGAATCTGTTCGTGAAGTGAGTGACGTTATGGCACTTGATGCGACGGATGCTGTGTCTCAGGCGGATCAGCTCAGCAATTTAGCAAGTGATTTGAAACAAGAGCTGTCTCGATTCAAGCTTTAACAATCAAAGCGCAATACAGATAGATTAGTAAATACCAGAGCACAGACTGCTAGCAGTATGTGCTCTTTCTTTGCGGTGCAAATACGAGTTTCAATGCTGATCAAAGAAGTCTTTATTACGTATGTATTTACTCATCAAGTGGTAAGAGAAAGGCCTAATCAACCAGCTAAAAATAGAACGTCCAAGGCGAATAAACGTTGGGGTGTTTTCATAGATTCTGCCGTTGTATAGCCAAAGTACCTTTCCTACATGCCAATACAGTAAAGGTACGGGCGGCATGAAGGTCACAATGTCGATGTCACAACATATACGATAGGTGTTTTTGCGAAGGCGATAGCGCTTCTTAAAGCTCCAATCACCAATTGCTGGTTGTCCAAAGGTCACGATTCGCTTAATGCAGCCAGGGTATTTCTTGTCAAAATAATCCGCAAAGACACAACCAATGGCGCCGCCGGAGGAGTGCCCAGTAATCGCAATCCTTTTCCCTTGTTCCAATAACGGTATAAGAACCGATTCTAATCGCTCAATCACGCTTAAACCTAACTTGTCTTCGTTGCGGCTCGGCTGGCTCTCTTGAAACATCAGGTGATAAAACCCCGCGTGAACACGATAGTTGAGTCCAATCCTTTTGCAGCTTCTTGTCCAAAGAGCAAAGTTAAGCAGCCAGTCTGATACACTGTGTGACCCTTTAATAACCACAACCACTTCATCTTTGTCGCTACTCCAAAGCACCCGAATCATCGTCTTACCAAACTGGTTCTTTATGACGCGCTGTCCATTAGGATCGAAACCATAGCGAGTTTGCTTAAAAACTCTAGGGTAGGCGAGGTTACAAAGAACGGCATAGCGCTCGTACTGGTATCGTTTTAGTGGTTTCACGGGCACTCATCGTTTTGACTGTATTTTAAAGACTATAGCCCTAGATTGTGAAACAGAGATTAAAGGGGGCTAACAAATGCTGGAATGACATTTAGTTTGTATTAATGCGGTTCTAAATAAACCATATAATATTAATTTGTAACATTGTTTAATATTTATTAATAGCAACTTGGGGCTTGTCTAATAATTAATCTATTTTATACAGTGCAGTTTGTAACTAAGATGAATACAATGTCTTACTTAACCTTACATTATTGGAAATTTAATATGATAGCATCTTCGAAATTTCGAAGTTCTAAAGATAATGTAAAAAGGTTCTATTCATGCTATCAAAAAGTCAATCGTATAAGTTAACGTTTTACGGGGTATTAAAAAGCTTATATAGATTACTTCCTATACTACCTTCAAAAATTAAGATGTCTAAGAACCTTAGGCTTGCAGAATTATATGTACAAAAAAAAGACTATAAAAAAGCAACTAGTCTTATAGAAGAGTTAGTCTACAAATTCAAAAAACATGAATTTTGTTTCATGTTATTGAATTTATATTTAATGAATGGTGACTCAGAGAAATCAAAAGAGCTTGAAGTTTCATTAGATTCCACGAGTGAAAGAACTAATCTTGTAAAGAGTTTGGATATCCTAAATTCAAGTGTGAACGACTCTGATAAAGTGGCTTTTATCAAATCGTACATTGCGAGCAAGGGAGCTTCTTCAGTACTTATTGATGTTAAAAGTGGAGGGCAGCATTTAACTAAACTGTCTAAAGAGGAAAGGGACCTTGTTAACAATACAAAGCTCTATCTAAAGCAGCGAAGAGATTGGAGTCGCAGGAATAGTCCACCGACTTACATCAAATCGCTCTATAGCGAAGATGAGCAAAACAAAATTGATGAGTTGTTTAGTGATGTATTGCCTATTGTAAGAGCGACCAAAGTATCGTTATCTGATCATGATACCTCAGTTATATCAGTACAAAATGGGTTTAGAGCAACCACTGGTCAACCAGAAACGGCAGATCGCCGAGTGCTTTTCTTCGGAGCATCAACAACTTTTTCGTATGGTATGAGCAACAAAAATACGATTGTCAGTCAGGTTCAGAAAAACATTAATAAAGTAACCGATAATGTAAGAGTTGAAAATCATGGCGTACTAGGGATGAATTTGCTTCTAGCAATGAATAATTTGGTACAAACGGAGATCAAGGAGGGGGATGTAATTGTTTTTTTCAACTTTGATGAATTCAAAAATGTTGACGATTCATCTTTACTATCGATTGATCTTAACGATGTTGACCGAGGTGGCGACTTTTTCATTGATTTAAATGCCCGTCATTGTCATTACTCTCCCAAGGGGAATAAGGTAATGGGAGAGATCGTAACAAACAAGTTAATACCTGTGTTGAAAAGTGAGCTTATACCGCCTCAATTCGACTTAGATAATAGGATGTTGCGTGTTCTAGAAAAGTTCAAGTATTTCCTATTCAGACATACTGCGCAGGCGCTTGAATCTTGTGAAATGAAATCTTACTTAGAGTTATTGGATCAACATGCTACAGATAATGAAGGTGTTATAGGCAGCGTAGCGGTTAATTGTAACCCAATTACTAAGGGACATTTACACTTAATCGAACACGCCGCAAGGAGTGTCGATAAGTTGTTCATTTTCGTTATCGAAGAAGATAAATCTTTCTTTAAATTTGAAGACCGATTTAAGTTAGTCTTTGAAAGTACTAAACATATCGGTAACGTCACCGTTATTCGAGGGGGGAAGTTTATTTGTACTGAATTGACTTACCCAGATTACTTCGATAAAGAAACTTCTGAAGCTAAAGCTGATGCATCAATGGAAGCATGGTTTTTTTGTGAGTACATAGCTAAAGCGCTGAATATTAGTAAGATATTTCTTGGAAATGAACCAAAGTGTCAAATAACCCAACAATACAATGAAAAAATGCAGGAGCTACTCCCTGCATATGATATTGAAGTTGAAATCATTGAACGTATATCAACAAACGGTGATGTGATCAGTGCTTCTAAAGTCAGGGAGTTCTTAGCAAGCCGAGATTTCAGCAGTATAGAAGCAATAGTGCCAAAGCCGACATATCAATTTTTGAAAGAAAATTATTAATTAGGTTCGTGCTTTCCAGAATTACTGATAAAGCCAGTCCTTCGACTGGCATTTTTATTCGAGTTTTCTCGTTCCCATGTATTATGAATGATTTTGAGCCGGCTTTGGAGGAGGAGATTGTGTTTGCCATTTGCGCAATCAGTAGTAAATTCAACCGTCAAAGTTCGATAATTAATCACCTGAATTAAAAGATAAAATTTATTGTTGACGAATTTTTTCCATCCGTTAAAGTACATCTCGTTCTCACGGCTTAGGTCGCTGAGCGATGGTGTTCTATTTCAGTAATAGGCATGCATAATTGCGTTGCCCTGGTGGTGGAATTGGTAGACACAAGGGATTTAAAATCCCTCGGCGTTCGCGCTGTGCCGGTTCAAGTCCGGCCCGGGGCACCATCTATCTTGCTTCTACTTTTGAGTAGAGTGATGAACAAAGAGTTGTTCTCTTAAATCACTATAAAGGCGCCTTGGCAGAGTGGCTATGCAGCGGATTGCAAATCCGTGGACCTCGGTTCGACTCCGGGAGGCGCCTCCATTCTTTCTCTTAATTTGATAAGTTAAGAGATGCTAAGAATGAAAATGCGATACTAGCTCAGTTGGTAGAGCGCAACCTTGCCAAGGTTGAGGTCATCGGTTCGAACCCGATGTATCGCTCCAAATTTTGTAATGTTGATTCATTTCGACATTAAGATGGTGTTTTACTTTTCAGTAATCGGCATCGCAATAAAGAATTGCGTGCCCTGGTGGTGGAATTGGTAGACACAAGGGATTTAAAATCCCTCGACGTTC
>NZ_VTXJ01000044.1:0-8217 GCF_013114525.1 Vibrio sp. T3Y01
AAGGCTACTTATGAACGATTACTTGCGGCAGGAAAACCTAAAAAAGTAGCGATAGTTGCCTGCATGAGAAAGATGGTTGTGACACTCAATTCAATGCTAAGAGACGGTGCAATATGGGATAAAGATAGCGTCAAAAATTAACTATTGACGCCATAGTCTCTTGTTATGTGTATTTTCAACCATTTGCTTTTGACTAATCTCAATATTATTCAGCTCACACCATGCTAACCTTTGCACAAACATACAGTACGGTGATTTTAATGGACAGAAATAGCTTGGAAGAAGCCCTTAAAACTCCGTTTAGGAACAATAAATATCGTTGTGACCATATCTATATCGCCTACTCACCAGCACTACATATTTTTAAGATTGGCATTTCTAGCAACCCCAAAGCACGACTGTCCCAATTGAAAACTACTGGTATTGGAGAAGTGAAAGACTGGGAATACCATTTTGTACGTAAAGTCGGGACTATAACCGCTCACAGTCAAGAAGTAGAAGTTTCACGTCAGTTATATAACCACAATATTCAACTCAACTACCTCAACTGTACCGGTGCAGATTACTCCCGAGAGTTGTACCGATGTGATATTAAGATTATCAAAGCTGCATTCAAATCTGTTGGGCTAACTATCCCTGTGACTAGTCCTGCTTTACGTAAAAGGTTTATAGCGACTGTCCCAAAAATGAACTTTCTACAATGGGTAAATCTAAACCGTGAAAACGTCGGATTAAGCGCAATAACATTGGAAGAGCTACAAAACTCCAGATTCTATACAATTCCAGAGGACGCTAACTTTAGCGCTTGATTGAGTTCACATAACGCCGCATTAAGGTGTGAGCGACGTTTGCCTATACTTTGAGCGAAGCGAAAACGGCAAGCGTTGCGAATCACTCTTGAATGCTTTGTTAGCTTTCTTTGTCCAGTAAGCTACGCCACCAATTATTAAGAACACCATTAACAAAATAAGTAAAAGTGTCCATTGAAATAGGTAGATCCTCAGATTTCCAACTAGCGCCCAATGTGTGTGTGGCTAAACCTATACTGCCTTTTTCTGCGATACCAAGTTCTTTTGATATGTAGTCTGGAGGACCGCATAGTGGAGCTGGAAAAGGAGTACCACCATGCAACGCTGATGATCTATAACTATATAATTTATCGAGTATCTCTCTAAACCCTGTTTTCGACCACTTAACCCTTGCCCATTCAATAGGTCTTACTTCTGGTGCTTCCGGCATGAATTTGGTGCTAAATTTAATGAATTTATTTGTAGCTCCCAGAGTATGGACGATTTCTGTAGCAACAATTTCTAATAACTCCTCTCCACCCTTGTCTACCAAAATTTCTGCGAGTTTGGGCTTAGAAGAACGCAACCTTTCCGTCGGAGACTCTTGCTCAGACGACCATTGATTCGCAGCTGTTTCAACAGAAGAAATTAACATTAGCCAAGCAAGCTCTGGTTCACTTTCCGCTACCCAAAGCGCATCTTGGAACATTCTCGAAGCTCGAACTAACGCTATGTACTGCTCCTCGGTAAGATTGTTTAACATATACAATTCATCAAGCTTTGAAATATCGACAGTTTTAACAACACTTGGTAGAACTGGACCTCTAGCGCTAATCTCAATTTGTGGAGGCTTAACCCGAGTGGAGCTAGGAGTTCCCAATGGGTCATCAGAATGACTGTCATAAGATCTTGTCATAGGACCAGCCTTTATCCTAATACCAAGCTTAACAGATACAAGCGCAGCTATCTCATCGGTTATCCACCCTCCATGATATTTGGAAGTATCAGTTTTAACCCCGTAACTACCTTGATCTTCTAGATACCAGAACATTCTCAGAGTAATTGCATCATATATAGACCCAGCCTTATTTACTCCTGTGATCATATTTAGGAACTTGTAAGGACCAAGATCTGTATTTAACTCGCCGGTTACATGAGCATCGGTGTAAAGTGGGAACTCAGTAATAGACCTGGGACTAATTTCTGAATTGAACTCTTTCATATTCCAGTAGGACAAAACTCCACTAGTATGTACTTCCAATTAATATCTCCGAATTTTCCTAGAAAGCTAACGCCACATTAAGGTGTGAGCGGCGCTTGGCTACACTTGATCGAAGCGAAACTGCCAAGCGTTGCGAATCACTCTTAAATGCTTTGTTATACAAATAGTTAATCGTATACGGCTTCCGCTCTTTCTGCGCTACTAAACACAATTGCTTCCCAGGCAGCTCTTGTACATGACCATAGTGAATAGCCTAGTAAGAACAAACACACAACTAGCATTGAATATATGTCTAGTGACTCAAAGTGGTTGAAGTAAATTACATCACCAAAAAACTGTTGGATATAAACACCTTTAAGGATGGATGCCGAGGTAGTCATTGCTAACCCGTAAGTAATAGCAGCAAAAGCCGAGTCAGCGAAAATACCAAATTGTTTATATATTAGCCCTGCATACTCGGCACTTGACCCTTTGGCTGAAAGGTAATGTAAAACAAAGCATATAAGTGAGCCAAACCAGATACTTATATTAAGGTGCTTCCACTCAAGTACATTTCGGATAGCTTCATTGTAATACTTCTGATCAGTAATATAAGTAGCTGCTATCGCGACAAGCACAATGAGAACAGAGACTAGGCGATAGTTAAATTTAGGAAGCATATTTACTCCCATTAAACTCGTTCACCTTTTTTTGGTCTTCATCGTCGTTACTTTTACCGAGCAAGCCACCGATTAAACCACCTAGCACTACTCCCGGCACACCACCCATTACTCCAATAACACCGCCTAAAGCCATTGCTGGTGCTGTTTTATTGTCTGATTCAGCTAGAACTGAATTGACAGAGTAAACCTTATCATTAACCTTTAAACGGCTAGAACCTAAGCTTTGAGCTAACTCTTGGCGCGTTTTAGCCGTATTTTGAATATATGTTTTCTTCCCTGTCTGACGATCTTGTACATACAGACGCATCTGACTAACTCCCTTTTATGTGTATGACGCCAAATTAAGGTGTGAACAACGCTTACACCTTAGTTAAAGCATTGTGCCATAAACACTAAACCGGCTTGAAGTGAAAGCACCGAGCGTTGTGAATCACTCTTAAATTTATTGTTATATGCGTACTAAAATTGAGTAAAATCTAGAAGTGTTGGAACTTTCACGACTCCAGATTGGATTGCTCCTATAATTGCGAGTATTAACGTCAAAAATACTAAAGCATACTGTGTATATTGCGCATCTTTTTCTCTAGCACTCTCCATTTGATAACTTTCTAGGGTAGCTATAGCTTTGCCGGTAACTTTGTAATCGCCTCGCTCTACCACCACTAACTCACCAGACGAAACGAAAGAGTTTAAGTACAAGTCCATTCTTTTGCGGCTGTCTCTACCTTTAGGGTGAAGATACCAACGAGGAGAGTACAGTTGAGTCATGACTTCATGCGACGAAAATGCTTTAGATGGCTCGTTCAGTTGGAAGTCTATCAATGTACCCAGTAACTTCATTCTATGGGGGAATTGAAGCTTTTTACGGTTAAAGAAAAGCTGAGGTACATGATATTTCGATAAAGAGTACAGCGATCGAAGCTTATACAACCCTGTCTTTTCATTGACTACATAATCCCACAACGACCAATAAGTATGACTGACTAACCCATGATAATGATCTATTCGAATATCAAGCTTTTCGACCATTTCAAATGTCGAAGTAGCATCTAAGGAAAACCGTCTTCCGTCCCATGCTTTTAGAATAAGCTGGCTACCATCTATACTCTCTAGCAAATATAACGGTGCGCCTTCAAAGTAGAAGCCAACAGTATATAAATCAACCGATTTACCATCATCACCTGTTCTAGGAATCATGCCCTTCGCTAGCTTCGGTTCAATCTCTTTTAAGATACTCTCTAATTGCACCATTTTCTCCAAGCATATAACGCCCTGTTAAGGTGTGAGGTACGCAATACCGAAGCCTCCGCATACCACCTAAACCACTAAAACCAACCACTAAAACCAACGCATAGTAAAAATGCCACGCGTGCCGAATCACTCTTGAACAATGTGTTATGTGTTTGCTCTCAAAGATGCAATTAATCGCTCAGTAACGCCACTAGCTTGAGTTACTTCCCACAACTCCAATATTTGAGCTTTGTTTTGACCCAACCATTCACCGATTACCTTATCGTACTTTTTGCTAATTCTTTGTAAGAGCCAACAATTCTTTTACCAGTTTCAATGCAAAAACTAGCAGTATGTTCATTTTTTCCATAGTCGATATGAATGTGGGGTCTTTGGTGATGTTTCTCTTGGTACATTTTTATTTTCAAGTTTTGCAGCTTAAGAACAAGAAAAGACAGATCACTATTTGACCGTGAGCTGTGAAGATCAATTTCTGCCATTCGCTTCTGTAGAACTTCAACTTTATCTATCATCTACCTATACCTCGCATACACATAACGCCCTGTTACGGGGTGAGCAACGCAATACCGATGCCGTCGCATGCCACCTTAAACACTAAAACCAACGCATAGTGAAAATGCCACGCGTTGCGAATCCCTCTTGAACAGATTGTTATGGCGATTTACTTAAGACTTGCTTGGATTATCAATAACTCAATTTCATTGTCCGATGTATTAACCAAACCATGGGTGCCAAAACGTTTATTAACTATCATATCTCCTGAAGCCACTTTTCTATCCTCTCCTTCAATGGTCATAGTGCCTTCACCTTTCAAAATGATATACATTTCTTCATCATCTCCGTGAGTATGCTCACCCATAGAGCTTCCAGGTGGCATAACAACACGGATCGCAAAATCCCAAGCACCATCGAAATCTTTACGTCTGAATGCACGATAAATATCTATTGAACCTTCTCCATCATGGCTATTTTCGTCGACTTCTTTATCGCAGGTGTAAAAATTACGTATCATTTTTTCCAAATTCCTCTTTGATTCTTTTCCGTAGATCTACTGAGCGCCATAACGCCCTGTTAAGGGGTGAGCAACGCAATACCAAAGCCACCGCATACCACCTTAAACACTAAAACCAACGCATAGTGAAAATGCCACGCGTTGCGAATCCCTCTTGA
The DNA here is from genome assembly GCF_013114525.1 of Vibrio sp. T3Y01. NCBI lineage: Bacteria > Pseudomonadati > Pseudomonadota > Gammaproteobacteria > Vibrionales > Vibrionaceae > Vibrio > Vibrio sp. T3Y01. The sequence continues at coordinate 5,094 of NZ_VTXJ01000044.1, forward strand.
ACAGTTTGTTAGGCGACATTTCTACGTTTAACTTCTTTCTCATACGAAGATTCGTTGTATAGCCAAATAGCCCAAAATGCGAAAAACATCCCGATCGTGTAAATTGAGTAATTAAGAGCATTATCCGATAAGAAAATCGTAATGCTTGCAGCATCAGAAGATGGATAAAGGAAAATAACATTAAAAATCATGTACAAAATGGCTGTGACGAAAGTTGTTCTGAAAAGCCAATGTAAACATCCTTTCTTTCGCGATTTTTGCCAATTATCAAATGCTTTACCATTCATTAATCCACTCCTTTTCTGTTAACTGAAGCTAGATTCACGCCAAGATACTATCCACTAGTCTATCGTTTGTCTCATGTCGCCTAACGCCCTGTTAAGGTGTGAGCAACGCTATACCGAAGTCGCCGCATACCACCTTAAACACTAAAATCAACGCATGTTGAAAATGCCACGCGTTGCGAATCCCTCTTGAACAGTTTGTTAGGTTTTGGGCTTATTCTCCCAATGAACCCCAATCTGTTAGATTTAATTGCTTGCGCCTAATGTAGTAGAAGGTTGCCATAACTAAACCAAACAATGCTCCAGTAAGTAACGAGATATAAACCGCTTCTAAAGCTGGTTTGCCTAGCTCGTCCCACACAAGAAACCATTGGAAGATTCCCCAAACAGGAGCAAAGAAAGCCACACAAAGCATAACGTTTGCAAAAAAGCTTTGATAGTAAGGCGGCGGAAAACACAGTCCGAATTTACGTAACAACTTTACAAGTGGAGGATTGTAGTTCGACTTCCAAACACCTTTGTCACTTAATTCTTTGTGTGCAAGTTGTAGCTTCGTACTAAAAACGAAGTAAGCCGAAAGCGCCAAGCGTTGGGAGTCCGTCTTAAACGCTTTGTTATGTGCGAAATATGACGACCGACTCAGCTACCTCAAAAATTTAGCGTACCACCTTAAATCGAATAAAATACAAGCTATTTTCGGCGGGGTAAATTTTGCGCAATATCCACTTGAGCATAAACACAAACGGTAAGTTCTCTGCTTTAGCATGCTCTCGGTTTAACTCTGCGAACTTTACAGGCTCTACGCTCAGAATCTCGATGTCGCAGATTCTTCTATCTTCTTCATGAGTCCTAACTTCAAGAAGTTGTCCGACATAATAGTGACTCTCCGTTTTATCACGAATCGTAGCTACCTTCTTACCCGAGGTAATATGTCGTTCCATACGTTCGAAAAAAGTTATTTTATCCAATAAGTTACCCTACGATATTAAAACGCGCTTCTAGCACATAACGCCCAATTAAGGTGTGAAGCACGCATCCACTACACTTAATTTGACCACCGTAAACACTAAGCTTAACCCAAACCGAAAATGCCAAGCGTGCTGAATCACTCTTAAATTGTTTGTTATAACAAGATAAAACCTAGCCTCTTAAGTCAATTTTTTCGACATCAAAGCCAAAGATCTCATCGGGTTTAGATTCCACAACAACTAATTCAATATGTTGCTCTTTAATGATATGAATTTGGTTGGCATAATTTTTTGCGCGTGGGAAAACTCGCCAAGAGATTGGCTCACTAGCGTAATGAGTAACCTCTTTATTGAGTAATGTAAACAACCCTTTATCAGTTTCAATCGCAGTTCCGAAAGCTGCAGTTCTTGCTTTCAGGACTTTATCTGTAATTACAATATCCGGGTATTCTTCGTACTCTTGACTCAGCACACTCCCGCTACAAACTGTACCGCTTTCAGTTATGGAAAACGTTTTATCACCTGCAACCCATGCGTTCTTAAAATAGCCTAACTGATTTATAGACGGTTTAATTTGTTTAATACCTTTAACCGATTCGAAATACTCTCTATTAGAGTCAAAATCTGATTTACTTGGCATAGACTTAAAATCACAGCGAACAATTGAGCTCATTGTTTCTGCAAATAGTGTCGTTGATTGCCAATCAACTTCTAAGCACGTATCACTTACGATTTGCTTAATATTGTCTCGATTAAAAAATTTAGAAAACGGAGTATATGACAATACGCCCGACTGCCCAGCAGCGAACGCTAGGCGGCCATGCGAATTAGGTGATAGTGTAAACACCATCTCATCAAACATGGTTAGTTCACCGCTTAGTTCACCTGTTAAGTAATTAAGACTTAAACATTGCACACCTTTTTCTGAAGCAATATACAGCTTATTTGAAAATATGTTGATATCAGTAGGCCAAACACCAACCTCATAACTTGAAAGTTTGTGATTATTTAGAATATCCTTTGCTACAGTAATAGAATCAATACCATTAGTAGAAATTTTATTTCTACTATCTTTGATCAGTTCTTTAATAGATAGTGAATCAAAGAAGTTTACACCTTTTAGCGCCTCTTCGAATATGTCCTCCCACTTATATACCGATAATATATAATTTGAATCCACTAGGAAAAGAAGGCCAGAGTAAATATATGAATCGACATAGTCACCTTCAATGATGATTTTAAACTCATTGTTAGTCATTACCACTTGCCCTTAGTGATTTTCGATTGAATATGCTTATTGATAATACCATTATTTTTCCAGCTATCGAGGACCGTTGTCGGCGGACGATCCGCTTGCCTTGAAGGTACTACTGGGTAACCATGCCACTCCCCATTGTGGTCAGTTACGTACTTAGCCATGTACGCACTTGCTGTCCCGTTGTTACCTATTTCAGTATAGTTGCCTATAGAGCCCTCAATAGACCAAACATTATTTTTTCCACAAACCCATTCTTTTTTTTGTCCTTCGACAAATAAATTTAGCTCGACCCATTCCGAAACTGTCCATTGAGTGCAGTCCTCTTTAGGTTTTTGAGCTCTATGTTTTGGGTTAACTTTATAGCTACTTAATTTCAATTTTCACCTACTAGTTATAACGCCGCGTTAAGTAGTGAGCAACGCTACCACAAAACTAAAACATGCCACTGTAAACACAATACCCAACGATGGAATGAAAAATGCCAAGCGTTGGGAATCTGCCTTAAACGCCTTGTATGGATAATAAGCACTCCAATCGGGTAAGGTGAGACCCAGACTTTAGCTGCAACTAAAGTTCTTCTATCTGGTAGTTCGATTAAACGATGGCTCCTCGAT
>NZ_VTXJ01000045.1:0-5313 GCF_013114525.1 Vibrio sp. T3Y01
GATTTCAAAAAGAAAGAAGATATTTTTTGCTAAATCGATGCCGATGATTTTATGCTGAGTCATGGTCTTCTCCTTTTACTTCGGACCTGAACACTCCAAGCATGACTTACCGTCATGTGAAGTGGTAGGGGAGACCATCTCATCACCTTAATGCGGCGTTAGTTTTTTTATTCAAGTAATGAGGTCGATAAGTGAGTAGTAACTTAGACAAAATGACAATCTTCAGAGCTAAAACCTCTGTTAAAAGCTTCGCGGCTATATTTGATATATCTACAGAGCCTTTACCCAGATTTACGTATCAAAGTAATGGCTATGAGATAGAGGGGATCGTAAAGTACGCCGATGTAGGTGGTGCATCTAAAACGGAAGCTGATTACCCTTGGATGGTAATGCTTAATAACCTTAGCGAAGATCTAAATCTTAAATTTTCAAATACAAATAAGTCACCTTCAGCTGTTTTATGTTTGAAAATAACTCGTGATGTCGGTGACATATTGTTCTATGTATTAACTTTTGGTATGCATACTTCTAGATTTATAAATTCAGATAAGTTAGTAAATGATTTTGGTATAAAAGTCGCAATGAACATATGCGACCATAATAATCTTAAAAAAGTTAACACTACAACGCACTCATCTGTGTCGACATTAACAGATCGACAAGCTAGTAAAGGTGCCAATTTAGAAATATTTGACATAAATGATGAGAAAGAATTTTTCAGATCCATTACTGGTTCAACGTACGATAATTATCCATATATAAAGTCATTTTCAGGGAAAAGTTCCATTACTGTAAATCTAGAAAAAGGAACTAGTGTAACCGATGATGGAATAGTTGATATATTGCTAAGTTTGGAAGAAGCCTACGATCTAGAGTTATACAAAGAAAAGTTCCCTTCTTATGGTAGGCTTGATTATGTAAGTGATGAAGATGAAATTGATAGATTAAACGGTGTTTTGTTTGATCTTCTGAAAAATAAAGATTTTTCAAATATTCATTTATCGCCAAGCAATATATTGGATGAAAATGTTTCCTATTTCTCATATAAAGATCCTGAAGCGTACGAATTTGTTGATGAATTCGATGACCTCAATATATCCGATCTTATTTCTCAAAATCAAAATTTTAATCAGAGATCTTCCATTAAAACCGTCTTGAACTGGAAAGTGTACTATGTGAATACTTCTGGTGAAATATTCACGATGAGGGCATATAACTGTATAAATTGTGAACTTGAAGATAATGGAATTACCTATATATTAAGTTCTGGTACATGGAGGAATGTTAGTTCAGATTTCAAGTCTGAAGTTGAGTTATATGTAAAAAATAACATCAAAGATAAATCTGATGATTATCTTCCGAATGATATTTCTATTCACTGTATAGTCGAGGAAAATGGCAAAGACACAGTAAAGTATAAGGAGGAAGTTTATAACTCATATGTCGCGGAAAACGATGATAATATATATTTGTTTGATAAATCGAAAATTAATATCGCTGGTCAAAAGAGATACGAAATATGCGACTTACTACATAGGGATAGAGAGCTGATCCATGTGAAAGTATTAAAAAGTGGTACAAACTCATTAAGTCACTTGTTTGTGCAATCTAGATTCTACACAGATGCATTTGTAAAAGATATTGACACTAGAAAGTCTATGATTGAGTTCATCAATAATAATGATAACACAGAGAATGTTTGTAAAGACAAAGATGCATTTCTTTCAATTGTTAAGGAAAAACGGTCTGAGCTCCAAGAGTCAACATTTTCAGTTTTGCTTTGTATATTAACGTATACACAAGATAAAAAGGTTGATGACTTGCCTTTTATGGCGAAGTATGAGCTTGCAAATACCCACAAATACCTCATTAATGAGCGAGGTATTGAGTTGGCATATGCTATAAGACTTGTTAACAAAAAAAACTAACAAACAATTTAAGACTGATTCAGCACGCTCGGCAATTTTGGTTTGGGTCGGATTTCGTGTTTACGGTGTTCCTATTGAGTGTCGTGGTTGCGTGCTTCACACCTTAATTGGGCGTTAACTTTACAGGGTAAGTATGGAATCTAAAAATTTTAGAATTAGCAATATGGCTAGAAGCGAACTAGCAGAGATTTGGAAGTACTACGATACCGATAGTATCAACCAACTTTTGATGCAAAGCAACGCCCAAGAAATTGAGGTGCTTGTTGGACATCTGAGTGAGACTGGCATCCAGATAGTTTTTGATGGATTCAATGCTGAGGCTGCTAATAAAGTGTTTTCGTCGCTACCGCGTCGAATGGTTAATAAAGTACTGCTTTTGTGTAATTCCAACACATTATCTAAATTACCTAGGTTGTTAGATCGCCAGATTCTAATGCGTGTCATAAAAAGTACGAGTACTGATGTAACTAATAGATTGCTCAAAACTTTGCCAGTTGATGAAAGACGAATGCTTCAGGAAATCACTGAAGAAGAGTCTGAGTTAGATAGTAACTATAAACACTATCTAAGTGAGAAATTTGAGAATTCACTAGAAAAAGAATCTCTCATGCGCATTAAAGAACTAGAAGAAAGAGAGCGTTATTTAGAGCGCCGTCAGCGAGCAAGAGAAGAACAGTTTGCTGAGCAACTAGAACACTTGCGTAGTCAAATTGCTACAACAGAAAAAGAATTCCATGTTCGCCAGAATAAACTAAAGAGCATAGAAGCAAGCTATATAAAGAAAGAAAATGAACTAAAAGATAATATTAGGGTGTTACAAGAAGAGCATCAAAAACAGGTTCAAGAGAAAATTGAAATTAAGGTTCCAGAGTTTGTAAATAAGGCAGTTGAGACACTAAAAGTAAAGGAAAAAGAGTTCTCGGATAAGTCTTCTGATTGGAATAAGCAAGGAATGTTTGCACTCGGTGCCGCTATCGTATCTGCCGTAGGTGGTTTGATATACGGTGGATTTGAGTTTAATTCAGCAGCAAAAGAAAATATCGATTGGTTCTTCTTTTCATTCCTGTTGTTAAAAGGTTTAATTGTTGTAACTCTTTTTGGTGCGTGGGCGAAACATGCTTATAGCATTGGCAATGCTTATATGCACGAGTCGTTAAAACGAAGTGACCGTATGCATGCGATCAATTTCGGGAAGTTATACTTAGAAGTCTATGGTAACGATGTAAGTCAAGCTGACATGAAAGCTATTTTCGAGAACTGGAACTTAGATAGTGACAGTGCATTTACAAAAATAAAACCTACAAACTTTGAGCCTAAAGTAGTGGAGCAAGTTACTCAAATGATTAATGCTGTTTCAAAGGCGTCACCTCAAGACAATAGCGTTCAAAAAGCAAAATAGCGGAAAGTAAAGTTAACAAAGCATTTAAGAGTGATTCGCAACGCTTGGCAGTTTCGCTTCGCTCAAGTATAGCCAAGCGCCGCTCACCTTAATGCGGCGTTAACTGTATTTGGAGAAAATAATTGGCTGATTACATAAATAAAAACATCTTAAGTCAGGCTTACATACACATCGAGCCTCAGAAACTGAAATCAAAAGAGGAATTAGCACAATTTAAGGTGGAGCTTGAGGCATTTGCTCGTCAAAGGATCGGCTTTTTCTTATCTCCAGATTTACCAATAGAAATTGAGTTTGAAGAAGGCTCTTTAATCGCAAGAATCACTGTACTTGGTACGATCAGCGTACTTTTCCAATTTATCTCGGGTTACAAGGACTTTCGAGAAGGAATCCAGTTTATGTACGCTGACGCCAAACGAGTAACTGACTATATAATTTCTCACACAACGTTTGAGTCTGGGGCAAAGCAACAAGACGTTATCCGGTTAGAAGCTCGCGTGGGTATTATTGGTTCAATCCAGAAGTCTATCAATCAACTTGAGGCAATTAAACGAGGTGCTAGTGGTGGCATGTTGGCGGAAGAAGTTGGTAAAAAGGTTGAAGACGCAATCACAGATCTTCAAAAATTAATGGACAATATCAATGATGCGTCAGATAAAAAGTTGGTTGGCGCCGGCCTACTTGGCATAGCTAATGAAATTCCATTTCAGCCCAAAGCGCCTAAGGACAAAGTTAATTCATTAGAGGCAATCTTAGGCTTTCAGCGCAGAAGGCAAAGGCTCTTAGGACACCTCAAACAATACAGTTAACAATCTGTTTAAGAGTGATTCGCAACGCGTGGCATTTTTACTATGCGTTGGTTTTAGTGTTTAAGGTGTTATGTGGAAGCTTCGGTATTGCGTTGCTAACGCCTTAACAGGGCGTTATATGAGTTTATTCTTCAACAGAACAGATCTTGAGATAATTTATGAGTGAATATGTAAATCCTATTGAGAAGCTTATCCATAGTACTGTACGTATTAATTGTGACGACGGTAAAGGCAACAGTTCATCAGGAAGTGGTTATGTCTTTTTCTTCTGTGAAAAAGACGAACAAAGTATCCCTTGTATCGTAACTAATAAGCATGTTGTGGTGGGGGCCCAAACTGGTAGCTTTAATCTAACCTTAAAAGGTGAGGACGATAAACCAGTGCTTGGCTCTCATGAGGTAATTACGTTAGATGACCTTTCTCAACATTGGATTCCTCATCCAAATCCTAACGTAGATTTAGCGATTATTCCTATTGGCCCGATTCTCAACAAAGCTGAGCAAGAAGGTAAGCGGTTTTATTATATCCCTCTTGGCAAAGGGGTTCTGGCTGATGAACAACTATTAAACTCGCTTCCTTCAATGGAGGAAGTCGTTATGATCGGTTATCCCAATGGGATATGGGATGCCAAGCATAATTTGCCGATCATTCGCAGGGGTATCACAGCAACGCATCCTAAACTGTCTTTAAATGGTAAGCCTGAGTTTTTAATTGACGCAGCTTGTTTTCCAGGCTCATCAGGATCCCCTGTATTCTTGGCAAATATTGGTAGTTTTGTAGATCATACAGGCGCTTTGGTTGCTGGAACTCGAATTGCATTATTGGGAACTCTATACGCAGGTCCTCAACATACAACTACAGGTGACGTGGTTGTCATAGAAGTTCCAACAGACTCTAAATCAATTTCAGTGGGGAGCATTCCTAATAATCTTGGATTAGTTATCCACTCGTCTGAACTTTTAGCTTTTGAACAAGTTATTGAAGACAGATTGCGTAACGAGCCACCATTATCACGAAATAGCCTCTGTAATTGTGGCAGTGGAAATAAATACAAAAACTGCTGTGGGAAACTCATATAACAAGAGACTATGGCGTCAATAGTTAATTTTTGACGCTATCTTTATCCCATATTGCACCATCTCTTAGCATTGAATTGAGTGTCACAACCATCTTTCTCATG
>NZ_VTXJ01000046.1:0-5024 GCF_013114525.1 Vibrio sp. T3Y01
TTAACTTAAATAAGTTAACGCAAGTAATTCCCCCTTAGTTCAGTTGGTAGAACGGCGGACTGTTAATCCGTATGTCGCAGGTTCGAGTCCCGCAGGGGGAGCCACATTCAAGAAGCCAAGTCGAAAGACTTGGCTTTTTTCGTTTTAAGCTGCGACTTATTTGTACCAAATAAATGTCTCAGCCGAAACGTCGGACCGTACTAGCCGCCCACGTTGAGTCCCAACAGGGGAGTCATTTTAGAGAAAGCCTCATCACACGATGAGGCTTTTTCGTATCTAACGCTCCTGCTTTGTGCCAAAGCAATGTCTCAGAAAAATCGTCCCCCTTCTCCGGTCACGTCGAATTCCAATACTGAAAAGCTCTTTCAATTTAGGCACGCATTAAATACTGAAACTGGAAAACTACCCTCTTCCGTCGTATACCTCTGCTCAACGACAATCTCTGACTAATGCCGCTCCCTTACAGCCATTCGCAAGACACACTCAAATACACAAAAGGTAACAAACTAGCGTTCCATTACTTTTTTTTCTTCGTAAATTTAATCTTCATCATGTTTTGATATCTTTCTAATATCTGCCCTACACGACTTAGATTAAGATTCGATGAAACATACCTAATATTTATTATTTAATTGCTGCGCGGGGAAATATGAAACTAAAAACGCAAGCTTACTTACTATCGGGCATCATTTTAGTCGCCCTACTAGCGTTGACCGCTACAGGTTTATGGACCTTAAGAGTCGCTAGCAACATGGACAACAAAGCTCGCGTAACTGAGCTATTTAAGAGTGCATACAGCATTCTTACTGAAGTTGAAAAGATGGCCATTGACGGCATGTTAGAAGAACAACAAGCAAAACAGTTGGCGACACGTCTGCTGCGTAACAATATTTATAAAGACAATGAATATGTATACGTTGCCGATGAGAATATGACGTTTGTCGCTACTCCGTTAGATCCTCAGTTACACGGAACTAGCTTTAATGACTTTAAAGATGGAGACGGTAATAGTGTTGGTCAATTAATCCAAAGAGTACTTGGTAACCGAACAGGTCAGATCGTTGAATACACCTGGACCCAAAAACAGCCAGATGGCACGATTGAAGAAAAACTATCTATTGCAGAGAAAACACCGCATTGGGGTTGGGTTGTAGGAACAGGTATAGGCTTCAATGAAGTTAACGCTCGTTTCTGGTCAACTGCTCAATGGCAGCTATTCCTATGTGTTGTTATTGCAGGTCTTATTCTTTCTAGCTTAATCGTGTCTATTAAACGAATGCTGGCACTACTTGGTGGCGAGCCTAAAGACGTGAGAGAAGCCGTACAAGCTGTAGCAGAAGGACGTATTCAGACTTCTTTCGAAACTAAAGCTGTCGATGGCAGTATCTATCATGCAGTACAACAAATGAGTAAATCGCTGGCTGAACTGGTATCTAACCTTAATGCTTCGATGTTGGCATTACGAGGCGAGCTGCAACGAGTCGAAGACCGCGCTGGTTCTATTGCTCAACTCACTGAGACACAACAGCAATCCACTGAAATGATCGCAACTGCGATGACAGAGATGGCATCTTCAGCTAATAACGTTGCTGATTCTGCGGGAGACACAGCGCGCAACACTGATGAAGCAGACAAACAGAGCCAGCATACTCAGCGCCTGATTCATAACACAGTAGACAATATCCAAGGCCTCGCAGGACAACTAGGAACAGCAAGCGAAGCTGTCGCTAACCTAGATAACGATGTAAACAACATTGTGAAAGTATTGGATGTGATTGGCGATATTGCAGAACAGACAAACCTATTGGCACTAAATGCAGCAATTGAGGCTGCTCGTGCAGGCGAGCAAGGTCGCGGATTTGCAGTGGTTGCTGATGAGGTGCGTAATCTTGCAGGCCGAACGCAATCAAGCACTAAAGAGATCCAGTTAATGATCAATAACCTTCAGGACGGCTCTCGCAACGCTATCCAAACCATGGAAGTGTGTGCAGCGACCAGCCAGAGCACAGTAACCGAGTCTCAAAATGCCTCAGAAGCGCTACAACAGATTGTTATTGCTCTTGAGTCAATCTCTTCAATGAGCCATCAAATCGCGACAGCAGCAGCTGAGCAAACTCAAGTGAGTGATGATATCTCGAAGCGCATCAACATGATTGAGGAAAGTGGTAATCAACTAAGCAATGTAGTGACCGAAAGTCATAACAGCACCCAAACCTTAGCCTCTCTATCTAATGAACTAGAAGCTTGGGTAAATAGGTTTGAAGTAAAACACTAAAGTTTCGGGAAGATTTTTAAATATAAAAGCACGTTTTCATACGTGCTTTTTTTATTTCGGCACTCATTCCGTCTAGTTAAACGTAGTTTCTCAATCTTTTAGGGCATGCTAGACCTAGGTTTTTCATCGCAAATGAACAAAAACAACCCACTAAGTATAGAAAAACATCAAACAATACTTTTTTTGCAATTTAATGTTGACCCAGAACGCGAAAACACGTTTAATACACCTCGTCGCCCGGATAGCTCAGTCGGTAGAGCAGAGGATTGAAAATCCTCGTGTCGGTGGTTCGATTCCGCCTCCGGGCACCACAATTTATTTGTTGGTGTCTTAGACAACAACAGTAAAGCACAAAGAAATATCATGTGCCGACTTAGCTCAGTAGGTAGAGCAACTGACTTGTAATCAGTAGGTCACCAGTTCGATTCCGGTAGTCGGCACCATTTCTTTAAAGCTTTAAGAATAATTCCCCCTTAGTTCAGTTGGTAGAACGGCGGACTGTTAATCCGTATGTCGCAGGTTCGAGTCCCGCAGGGGGAGCCACATTTAGTGTGCCGACTTAGCTCAGTAGGTAGAGCAACTGACTTGTAATCAGTAGGTCACCAGTTCGATTCCGGTAGTCGGCACCATTTATATTATTGAGAAGTTTACTCTTCTTAAATAATTCCCCCTTAGTTCAGTTGGTAGAACGGCGGACTGTTAATCCGTATGTCGCAGGTTCGAGTCCCGCAGGGGGAGCCAATAAAGAAGAAGCCGCATCATTGATGCGGCTTTTTTGCACCTGAAGATCACGCATCTCTTTCCTACCTTCTTTAAACATCCTTGCCTTTTATCACATCGAAAATTACTCCGGCGATAACGACGACCATAAATCGAAGATCTGTATAGTGTGGTGATTTAGAGCTCCCTACTTCAAACATCGTCCTAAACGCTCTCAGTTATGACTGTAAAACACCATGAGATCCTGAACTACCATAGTTACTCCTTATCAAAACTATCCACCACAATAGCTCCCATAGAGGCTGGCATAGAAATAACAATCACCCTCTTGATTGACACAACAGGGTCAGACAATAAAGGGAGTTTATCTAAACAAGTCAATACTAATGCCACAACCATGGCCGTCATGACATAAGCGATAACGATTCTAAAAATGAATACGGGGACTCGAGCAACAACATCCTTTTGAAAGACACTCTCATAAGTATAAAAACCAAGAAAGACTGCGGATAACATAAATAGCAGCAATAAATTTTCAGTAGGTAACGTCTCTCCTAGCCTCCAGGCTTCTTCAGAAAAAGAGATAGGCACCGCCAGAGCAAAAGATCCGACAAAGATCTGGCTTGCATCTTCAAAATTAAAACTTAGTTTCATTACATCACCTATTGAGGCTTTCTCAACGATCTTGCAGATCTAGCATCCATTGCTCTTAACCATTGAGTTGGTAGTATCACCGTTAGATTCAAATTAAACTCTAGTGCTTCATATTAACCACCTTCAGCGAGCTAAGATTTGAACTTGAAAGCAACATATCAAAAATTGCTGTATTTCAAAGAAATAGTAGATTTAACGCTTTGACATTATTGTAGAGCTTTTTGCAAGCTTCAAAACTTGACGCTTGAGGGCATTAGTTTCAACGGTATTACTAGCATTGTTACTCAACCCTAAACTGAAAAAGATCATCTTCTACTGTACTTCTAATAAAACAATATAGTGAAGTCACTCGCGAGGAAATAAAGAGGGTTATTGAAAAGAGAGGTAAAGAGAATACTGACTGACGTTGCTTCATTTACAGAAGTCTTAATCGGAGGGTTTTACAACAACTCTAATAATTCAGGTTCCCCAAACCTTATAAAGGCTAGAGCAATCATGATGGATAACCTAAGACCTTAAGAACACCAAAAAAAGAAGGCGTGATTTGTTGAACGTATTCATAAGTAGACCTTACCAGAGCTAGTGCCTCGTCAGTAACTATATAAAGAGCTAACAGCCGTAATTACTAGAACCATAGAATATGCCCGATTAGTAACTCATCGACCCATGAGCAGTTACCAAGACACAAGGAAATAGCTCTCTATTGCGCTAGTGAAGACATAGGCCTCCATCCGTATAATTGAGCCAATTACAAAGGCTAAACGCCACTAGGTTAACTAAGCGTCGAAACATCATATATCTAAAGATATTTACCTGCCGACAAAATGAGAGGCAAAAAAGAGCCGGTATATAAACGGGTTGTGCGAACCACATTTACTGGTGACGAAATCAATACAAACCCAATACTCTATAAAGATAATAAGCTCAGGGCAAAGATATCCGTAACTCATCACTCCTAAGGGACCCAGAGCCTCTAGCAGCCTATTTATACGTCTAGTTAAGCCACAAGCTTCGTAACTTTAACTAACTTATCTAAAGCCACGAGTTACACCCGCTCTTGCGAGCTAACCAGAACTCGTAGATCACGGGCTCAAAGAGAGGAACACAATGATTCAAACGTGAAAAAGCCCAAGCAGTTATGCTTGGGCTTAGTATAAGTGGCGGAGTGGACGGGACTCGAACCCGCGACCCCCGGCGTGACAGGCCGGTATTCTAACCAACTGAACTACCACTCCGCAGTGTCTATTCAGCTTAAAGCAATTTGAGCCTGACGATGTCCTACTCTCACATGGGGAAGCCCCACACTACCATCGGCGCTATTGTGTTTCACTTCTGAGTTCGGCATGGAATCAGGTGGGTCCACAATGCTATGGTC
>NZ_VTXJ01000047.1:0-3328 GCF_013114525.1 Vibrio sp. T3Y01
CATAATACGCACTTAGGCTAGTTTGATTTGTGGGCCTTAGTGCGGATTCATCTAGCTTTCTATTTATCATTAATTGGTGTTATCAGTATACCGAAGCGTTTCAGTTCTAATGAGCCGTACTGATTTATGACAAAGCTCGATGGATGTAATGTATAAGTTCCGGCAACGTAAGCCGGTTGACCTTGTTCGAGTTGCAGTTTCATTTCGACTGGGAACTTCCCACCTAAGTATGCGTAAGCTATTTGTTCATAGATATTACGCGGTGGCTTATTGTCTTTGGCTGGGATTGAACGACTTTCGACTTGTGCGTTCTCTGAGAATATTTCGATTTTTAACATATGGTTGGTTTCCTTTGGTTGGATAATTACTTAGCTCTATGTATGTACCTGGTGCGCTGCGCGTACCAAGTACATACATAAAACTAAGCGGATAAACGAATAACATTGTCGCCACCGTATCCGTAGAGTTTTGATATATGGCCTGCTATTGGCTCGACATAATCAGTCGGATGTTGTTGTGAGAAATCAATGCTAATGACTTGAAGTAAAGGAACGACATTGTCACTTCCATTGCCTTGCAAGTTTTGTAATTGAGCTTTAGAGAATCCGATTGATAGCAAGTCATTTAAATGCCTAGAAAAAGTTTGTCTTGACGTAAATGATTGATAAACCGCTTTATAACCATCTGAGATAAGTGAACGATAAAACCGGAACAACTTATCGGCTTTGGCATATGAAATATTTCCTTTAGGTGTATAGCGAAAGTAAGTCTGTTTGAGTTTTTGATGCACTTCTTCATCGTTAAATATGTTCATGCGTTGTCCTTCTAGCGCTTCAAGTAATGGTGTAAATGATCTCTTCCAGATGTCTGCAATTAAGTTTTTTCCTGTCGATTCGTATTCTTTTTGGTAGCTAATTGCGTCGAATAAATTCTTGGGGATGTCCATTGCGTCTAAGTATCTACGGTGTGCTCCAGCTTCGAAACGAACTAAATGTCGAGCATAATTAATGAGCTTTGGATCTGACATAACGTCTATGACCCGGTCATATGAACGATTACCTTTTTCTTGTTGTGCGCGGAAGTCACGTAACTGACGGTTAAACTCAGGCCCCTTTAAATAAGCCTTTCTGTCGCAGTGTCGTGAGTTTTTGTTGAAGTAAACTGTTGTTTCGTGCTCATTGCGAACAGCTGTACGCATTTGTTTGTTAGAGACATTTTTAAGTTGTTGGATAACTTGACGAGCTTCTAATTCTGTTTTTACTCGCGCCGAATATGTAGCGTCTACAGCATCAAGTGTTGATGATGGAACATTTAGCATTTCGTACACATCAGGGTAACTGTTGTAGAACGCCATAAGCATTTCGATAGCACCGACTTCGATAGAAGTTGGGCCATATACATTATGACCTTGAAGGATTTTTGCAGGCGACGCTTTCAGCTCAATGCAAGGTGAACGGTATTTTGTACCTTGGTAAATTTTGAATGCCATACCTGTAAAGTGAGTTGGTAATGACTCAAATGGATGGCGTAGATCAGCAACTTCATATTGAGCCGCCCCAACCTCACCAGTAAAAAAGATCGTTTTTGCCTCAAGGCCAATTCCTCGACGAGAGCATTCCTTGATATCTGCGTAAGACACAGCTTCACCCGACTTCTCTTGATGAGTCGTATGGGTAAATTCAGTCTTAAACGGTATTGATATCTTAAGTTTGTCTATCACTCTAAAAACCTGTCAAGAAGATTAACAACTACTTTTGTGTATTTACACATACATTAAAGTATGAGCTAATGATTGGCAACACAAAAGTGGGTGTAAACTTAAACTAAAGTAAGGTTCTTATATGGAAAACGTAAACATGAGTATTGGTGAAGTCTTAAAAGACCGCAGAATTGAACTATCAATCAAACAAGACGATCTTGCAGATAGAATGGATGTTACAGTGCAAACTGTTAGTAAATGGGAACGTGGAATCACAGAACCTAAAGCTAGCCAAGTAGCTGAGTTATCTAGCATCCTTAAATTAAATGAAAAAGAAATCTGTCAAGGTAAGCGCAGCTCAAGCAGTATCGACCCTTTCGATTTTTTAAAATTGGTTAGCTCATGCATACGCGATGCATCAGAAACAGATCTAATACTGACGATCTATGAGCATCTAGAAGATCCAGAAGAGTTTATGTTCGCCCTTTCAGAAAAATCTAACACCCCTTTCTTTACCCATAAAGAAAGACAAAGAGAACAAGCTAAGACGATGTTAGAGCTTTATAAAAATGGTTCTATTCAGTTCAACAATGAAGAAGAGAAAGATCGTTGTTTAAGTGCTTGGGAAGAAGCGCTTAAGAGTTGAATGTCTCAAAATGAGACAAGAGTACACTATTAAAGATAGTGTACCTTCGCCAAGAAGGAGCTATATACGAATGGCTCCTTCCGCGACGAAAAGAGGCCTTTTCCATTCTAAAAGTCTAGCTTTGCCCTACTCCTCAATTTTCCTCGCTCAGTCTCGCTCGTTAATATTCGTCATAGGGCAAACTAATAAAGGTGAGGTTGAAAACTGCCGCGCGATTGAGATCTGAGATTAAATGAAATTAGTGGGCGCTTGGCTGCTCATTTTCAAAAATAAGGATCTTATTTCTTGAAAATCGAGCTCATCTTGAATGACCCAATCAGGGGCCTTTTGATTTATTGAAGCATAACACTCTAAAACCATTTCATTTCTCGAGCTTATAGCATTCTCTAATAACGAAAAATAGTCGTTCGTTGAAGAGACTTCGATACCATACTTTTTGAGAACTTTTGAATAGGAAAGTAAATCAACGTTATTTGTTACAACTCTTTTAGGGAAAGGTGCAGAGTAAACCTTACTTATAGTTTCAAAGAAAGGTTCCTTTTCAATTTCATCACAACTGAAAGACTTTTGATATGGGGTTAGCGAGTCAAAATTATCAACGTCATAAACATTCAACAAATCATTTGAGGTAAGTGGTTCAAATAATTCGTATAGATTTAACTCTGATTGTTCTAAAACAAAAAATGCAGCTAGGTCAGATGCAAAAGAATAGCGAAAGCGCTCGATTTCGTTAATAGGCATATCAAACTCCACAATGTGATTTATGTCACATTATTACATTAGCAAGTAACGTTATGCAATAGGTGTAGTAGTACGTATTATGCAGATTATATTACGGGCTTCACTCATAAAACGATTCTCTCGATGAGCATTAAAAAAGGCCAGCAAGCTGACCTTTCTAATTGAGCATATCCCTCGCCCACGTTTGATTTCATTTAGGCTTTCAGCAAACCTCTCAACATAATTCATAACCATAATACGCA
>NZ_VTXJ01000048.1:0-2761 GCF_013114525.1 Vibrio sp. T3Y01
CACGGTGGATGCCTTGGCAGTCAGAGGCGATGAAGGACGTATTAACTTGCGATAAGCCCAGATTAGACAGTAAAAGTCATTTGAGTCTGGGATTTCCGAATGGGGAAACCCACTTACATAAGTAAGTATCTTGTTGTGAATACATAGCAACAAGAGGCAAACCGGGGGAACTGAAACATCTAAGTACCCCGAGGAAGAGAAATCAACCGAGATTCCGAAAGTAGCGGCGAGCGAAATTGGATTAGCCCTTAAGCTTTTAATGAGACAGACGAAGGCTCTGGAAAGTGCCGCAATAAAGGGTGATAGCCCCGTAGTCGACATCTCATCATCAGTGAAAACGAGTAGGGCGGGACACGTGATATCCTGTCTGAATATGGGGGGACCATCCTCCAAGGCTAAATACTACTGACTGACCGATAGTGAACCAGTACCGTGAGGGAAAGGCGAAAAGAACCCCTGTGAGGGGAGTGAAATAGAACCTGAAACCGTGTACGTACAAGCAGTAGGAGCACCTTCGTGGTGTGACTGCGTACCTTTTGTATAATGGGTCAGCGACTTAATTTTAGTAGCAAGGTTAACCGTTTAGGGGAGCCGTAGGGAAACCGAGTCTTAACTGGGCGTACAGTTGCTAGGATTAGACCCGAAACCAGGTGATCTAGCCATGGGCAGGTTGAAGGTTGAGTAACATCAACTGGAGGACCGAACCGACTAATGTTGAAAAATTAGCGGATGACTTGTGGCTAGGGGTGAAAGGCCAATCAAACCTGGAGATAGCTGGTTCTCCCCGAAAGCTATTTAGGTAGCGCCTCGGACGAATACTACTGGGGGTAGAGCACTGTTAAGGCTAGGGGGTCATCCCGACTTACCAACCCTTTGCAAACTCCGAATACCAGTAAGTACTATCCGGGAGACACACGGCGGGTGCTAACGTCCGTCGTGGAGAGGGAAACAACCCAGACCGCCAGCTAAGGTCCCAAAGTATAGCTAAGTGGGAAACGATGTGGGAAGGCTCAGACAGCCAGGATGTTGGCTTAGAAGCAGCCATCATTTAAAGAAAGCGTAATAGCTCACTGGTCGAGTCGGCCTGCGCGGAAGATGTAACGGGGCTAAGCTATACACCGAAGCTGCGGCTACGTACTTATGTGCGTGGGGTAGGGGAGCGTTCTGTAAGCCGTTGAAGGTGGTCTGTAAGGGCTGCTGGAGGTATCAGAAGTGCGAATGCTGACATGAGTAACGATAAAGGGAGTGAAAAACTCCCTCGCCGGAAGACCAAGGGTTCCTGTCCAACGTTAATCGGGGCAGGGTAAGTCGACCCCTAAGGCGAGGCCGAAAGGCGTAGTCGATGGGAAACGGGTTAATATTCCCGTACTTCTTACAATTGCGATGGGGGGACGGAGAAGGCTAGGTGGGCCTGGCGACGGTTGTCCAGGTTCAAGTACGTAGGCGGAAGAATTAGGTAAATCCGGTTCTTCTTAACGCTGAGATACGATGTCGAGCTACTACGGTAGTGAAGTCATTGATGCCATGCTTCCAGGAAAAGCCTCTAAGCTTCAGATTGTAAGGAATCGTACCCCAAACCGACACAGGTGGTCGGGTAGAGAATACCAAGGCGCTTGAGAGAACTCGGGTGAAGGAACTAGGCAAAATGGTACCGTAACTTCGGGAGAAGGTACGCTCTTATCAGTGAAGTCCCTTGCGGATGGAGCAGACGAGAGTCGCAGATACCAGGTGGCTGCAACTGTTTATTAAAAACACAGCACTGTGCAAAATCGTAAGATGACGTATACGGTGTGACGCCTGCCCGGTGCCGGAAGGTTAATTGATGGGGTTAGACTTCGGTCGAAGCTCTTGATCGAAGCCCCGGTAAACGGCGGCCGTAACTATAACGGTCCTAAGGTAGCGAAATTCCTTGTCGGGTAAGTTCCGACCTGCACGAATGGCGTAATGATGGCCACGCTGTCTCCACCCGAGACTCAGTGAAATTGAAATCGCTGTGAAGATGCAGTGTACCCGCGGCTAGACGGAAAGACCCCGTGAACCTTTACTACAGCTTGGCACTGAACATTGAACCTACATGTGTAGGATAGGTGGGAGACTTTGAAACCGCGTCGCTAGATGTGGTGGAGTCGTCCTTGAAATACCACCCTTGTAGTTTTGATGTTCTAACGTTGGTCCCTGAATCGGGATTACGGACAGTGCCTGGTGGGTAGTTTGACTGGGGCGGTCTCCTCCCAAAGAGTAACGGAGGAGCACGAAGGTGGGCTAAACACGGTTGGACATCGTGTGGTTAGTGCAATGGCATAAGCCCGCTTGACTGCGAGAATGACAATTCGAGCAGGTGCGAAAGCAGGTCATAGTGATCCGGTGGTTCTGAATGGAAGGGCCATCGCTCAACGGATAAAAGGTACTCCGGGGATAACAGGCTGATACCGCCCAAGAGTTCATATCGACGGCGGTGTTTGGCACCTCGATGTCGGCTCATCACATCCTGGGGCTGAAGTCGGTCCCAAGGGTATGGCTGTTCGCCATTTAAAGTGGTACGCGAGCTGGGTTTAGAACGTCGTGAGACAGTTCGGTCCCTATCTGCCGTGGGCGTTGGAAAATTGAAGGGGGCTGCTCCTAGTACGAGAGGACCGGAGTGGACGAACCTCTGGTGTTCGGGTTGTCATGCCAATGGCATTGCCCGGTAGCTAAGTTCGGAATCGATAACCGCTGAAAGCATCTAAGCGGGAAGCGAGCCCTGAGATGAGTTTTCCCTGAC
>NZ_VTXJ01000049.1:0-2113 GCF_013114525.1 Vibrio sp. T3Y01
AATTGCAGTTTTATGCAGTTTGCATGGCAATCTTTTGCTTATTATACCAGTGACAAGACACCGGATTTATTCTTGAATATGATGCCGAAAGACAGAATATTTAAAGAGATACCCGATAGTTGGGACAATAAAGGTGATCAAGGATTAGTACAAAGTGAGATCCTTCAAGCCGGCTCTAATTTCCCATTGAACGATCAAGAAAGCAATCCAGTCTTCTATCAACAAAGTGTCAATAAAAAATTCTACAATGACATCGTCAAACACGGATTAAACAATAGCCAATGTGTCGCCGAGATTGACAGTGGGAAAACACCGTTTGAAATATCCCCAGGCTCCACTGAAGTAAAAACCTCATGGAAATTAATATCTAATAACGACAACCCTGAAAAATTTTTCACTATTCATAGAGATGTTGAGCTCAACGGGGTAGTAAGGAGTAATGTTCTAATGGGCTTGGTTGGGATTCATATAGTACGAAAAACAAGGAATCATCCTGAATTCATTTGGACCACATTTGAACACAAGGAAAACGCTCCTGATTGTGCTGATGTTCCTAACCTATCAAATTTTGAAAAATCAGGTAAATGGACATTTTTCAACCCAATGTCCTTTCAGAAAGTGAATACTTACTTCCCTGGTAAACCTACCCAAGTCTGTAGAGAAACACCCTATGGGGTTGGTTTTTTAACGAAAACTGAAGTAGCTAAAGATATAAAAGCGCTTAACGAGGCAATGTCAGATTATTACCAATCACGCAAATCTGTTTGGTCTAACTACTTCCTTGTGGGTACATCTTGGACAGTCTCAAACGAGAGTGATTTAAATAAAGGAGAGGTGCCTCCCACTTGGAAAAATGAAATAGGGGGTTCGAAGTTATTATCAAACAGTACAATGGAGACCTATGTCCAAAACCCTCAATGGTTTGCTTTAGTGCACCCTAAAGAAGATAGGGGCTGTTTTGCTTGCCATAAATATGATCCTTTAACAAAGAAAGCCTTACATTTAAGCCATATGTTTAATGCGGCCCAAGATTACGGTCAGTGTTTTCTTTAAGGCTTGATTTAGAGCCTAAAAATTAAAACTTCCTAACAAAAAGTGATCAGCTTTCCACTTTTATAATTTGCCTTTTAAGATCAAGGATTTCTTATAGAAAGAAACATTAATTAAACCGCATAATAACATTTGACAACTCAACACAATCCGTTGGATTTATAATTATAAAGAGTTAAGCATGCGATCCAGACCCCCTTGGTTAAACCGATTATTCAGTCCCCACCCTCAATGGGTCTATAAGACTGGTGTTATGTTATTGGCCCTGTTATTTAGCTTATTGGCTTCATTGGCCACCAGTCTTTATCAAGTTCATAATGAAATTAAGCATGACGTCGACTACCTCGATCAAATCGTTTCTGTTGCGATTAAATATGGGCTTGAAAAACCCACTCTTTCTGAAGCCAGCGTCGCTAGCGGTGAATGCTCCACTGACACTATAGAGCAGTTAGAGAAGCTTTATGTGTCGCATCTACTTATGTCGATACCCATCGTTAATCTTGATAAGCAGAAACCCTATACCTATTGCTCTCCTTTCGGTGTTGAGCAGTTTGAACAACGTAATTTTAAGAACTTACTTAATACAAAATTAAAAGGAGAAATGTGGCGTTTAGCGATTTATTCTCTCTCTACAACCCCAAAACATCCCCCCTATCTATACGGTTCGAATGGACAATACGGTTTCCTCTTTCCATTACGCACGGAATACCTTTTTCTTGAAAATGATTTAGACCACCAACGCTCTATTCGTTTATCTTTACCAAAAGAAAATTACACTATCCTTGAAATAGGCAGTTTGCCCAATGCCGATCGCCTGTACTCGAACTCAGTTGCTTCAAACTATCTGCCTCTTACCTTTGAATCCTCCGTCTCTACCTCACGAGTGCTCTCGAAGTTTAAGCAAAACTTGTGGCCGGTTACCACTTTACTCTTTATGATTTCACTCACCATTCTTTGGTTATGTGTTTCCTATTGGCACGCAAAAAAAGAAATTGCTCTTCAAAAAGCGGTTCGAGACGCCCAGTTTTTCCCCTATTATCAACCCATCGTCGACGCACAAACA
>NZ_VTXJ01000050.1:0-2112 GCF_013114525.1 Vibrio sp. T3Y01
TGTTTGTGCGTCGACGATGGGTTGATAATAGGGGAAAAACTGGGCGTCTCGAACCGCTTTTTGAAGAGCAATTTCTTTTTTTGCGTGCCAATAGGAAACACATAGCCAAAGAATGGTGAGTGAAATCATAAAGAGTAAAGTGGTAACCGGCCACAAGTTTTGCTTAAACTTCGAGAGCACTCGTGAGGTAGAGACGAAGGATTCAAAGGTAAGAGGCAGATAGTTTGAAGAAACTGAGTTCGAGTACAGGCGATCGGCATTGGGCAAACTGCCTATTTCAAGGATAGTGTAATTTTCTTTTGGTAAAGATAAACGAATAGAGCGTTGATGGTCTAAATCATTTTCAAGAAAAAGGTATTCCGTGCGTAATGGAAAGAGGAAACCATATTGTCCATTCGAACCGTATAGATAGGGGGGATGTTTTGGGGTTGTAGAGAGAGAAACAATCGCTAAACGCCACATTTCCCCTTTTAATTGTGTATTGAGTAAGTTCTTAAAATTACGTTGTTCAAATTGCTCAACGCCAAAAGGGGAGCAATAGGTATAGGGTTTCTGCTTATCAAGATTAACGATGGGTATCGACATAAGTAGATGCGACACATAAAGCTTCTCTAATTGTTCGATAGTGTCAGTGGAGCATTCACCGCTAGCGACGCTGGCTTCAGAAAGAGTGGGCTTTTCAAGCCCATATTTAATCGCAACAGAAACGATTTGATCGAGGTAGTCGACGTCATGCTTAATTTCATTATGAACTTGATAAAGACTGATTGCGAATGAAGCCAATAAGCTAAACAACAGGGCCAATAACATAACACCAGTCTTATAGACCCATTGAGGGTGGGGACTGAATAAGCGGTTTAACCAAGGGTGTCTGGATCGCATGCTTAACTCTTTATAATTATAAGTCCAATGGATTGTCTTGAGTTGTGAGATGTTATTATGTGGGTTAATTAATGTTAATTTCTATAAAACCTTTTAATTTGAAAGGGTAAAATCATAAAAGTGGAAAGCCGATCACTTTTTGTTAGGAAGTTTCAATTTTTAGGTTCTAAATCAATCCTTAAAGAAACACGGACCGTAATCTTGGGCCGCATTAAACATATGGCTTAAATGTAAGGCTCTCTTTGTTAAAGGATTATATTTATGACAAGCAAAACAGCCCCTATCTTCTTTAGGATGTACTAAAGCAAACCATTGAGGGTTTTGGACATAGGTCTCCATTGTACTGTTTGATAATAACTTCGAACCGCCTATTTCATTTTTCCAAGTGGGAGGTATCTCTCCTTTATTTAAATTACTCTCGTTTGAGACTGTCCAAGATGTACCCACAAGGAAGTAGTTAGACCAAACAGATTTACGTGATTGGTAATAATGTGACATTGCCTCGTTAAGCGCTTTTATATCTTTAGCCACTTTAATTTTCGTTAAAAAACCAACCCCATAGGGTGTTTCTCTACAGACTTGAGTAGGTTTACCAGGGAAGTAAGTATTTACTTTCTGAAACGACATTGGGTTGAAAAATGTCCATTTACCTGATTTTTCAAAATTTGATAGGTTAGGAACATCAGCACAATCAGGAGCGTTTTCTTTGTGTTCAAATGTGGTCCAAATGAATTCAGGATGATTCCTTGTTTTTCTCACTATATGAATCCCAACCAAGCCCATTAGAACATTACTCTTTACAGCCCCGTCGATCTCAACATCTCTATAGATAGTGAAAAATTTTTCAGGGTTGTCGTATTTAGATATTAATTTCCATGAGGTTTTTATTTCAGTGGAGCCTGGGGATATTTCAAACGGTGTTTTCCCACTGTCAATATCGGCGACACATTGGCTATTGTTTAATCCGTGTTTGACGATGTCATCGTAGAATTTTTTATTGACACTTTGTTGATAGAAGACCGGATTGCCTTCTTGATCGTTCAATGGGAAATTAGAGCCGGCTTGAAGGATCTCACTTTGTACTAATCCTTGATCACCTTTATTGTCCCAACTATCGGGTATCTCCTTAAATATTCTGTCTTTCGGCATCATATTCAAGAATAAATCCGGTGTCTTGTCACTGGTATAATAAGCAAAAGATTGCCATGCAAACTGCATAAAACTGCAATT